>DAHVRJ010000169.1:0-6902 GCA_027322505.1 Demequinaceae bacterium | reverse complement strand
CCCCGGTGGCACGAGTCAGGACAGGCAGCAGGAGCAGGTAAATGCTGCAACGGATTCTGGATTCTGCTTAGCCACCTGGTCGTCAATCGAGTCTGGGGCGAGGAATGAAGACCCCGGCCCCAGACTCGATTTATTTCCTATTTTCAAACACGGACTCTTATCGCTTTAACTCGTGTGCCAACTGTTCGAGTTCTTCGCCGCCCGCCATTTCGCCAGTGAGCGTTTCTAAGGAGATCTCGTCGCGTTTAGCGTCCAACAGGGACTTGCCAAGTTTGAGTACCACGAAGTGGTCTCCAACTAAATAGGCGTGGTGCGGGTTGTGGGTAATGAAAATTACGCCAAGCCCGGCCTCCCGCGCTGCATTGGTGTATTTCAAGACAACACCGGACTGCTTTACGCCCAGGGCGGCGGTCGGCTCATCCAAAATCAGCACCCGGGCACCGAAATACACTGCGCGGGCAATAGCAACAGATTGCCGCTGCCCGCCAGAAAGGGTCCCCATTGGCTGATCCATATCGTCCAGGACAATGCCCATTTTAGCGAGTTCTTCCTGAGCGATACGCTTCATATCGCGCACACTCATGGGGTAAAACGGGAAGACCTTCTTGTTGATTTCTGATCCGAGGAAGAAGTTTCGCCACACCTCCATCAGAGGAACCATTGCCAGGTCTTGGTAAACGGTGGCGATTCCCATGTCTAGCGCTTCACGAGGCGAGTTAAAGACCACCTCTTTCCCGTCCACTTTGAGTTGACCCTCATCGTGCTTATGTAGCCCCGAGATGATCTTAATAAGGGTGGACTTCCCGGCGCCGTTATCGCCTAGCACACAGGTGATCTCGCCCTGGGCGACTGACAGGTCAATTCCTTCCAGTGCCCGGACGCGGCCGTAATACTTCCCCAATCCCTTAGCCTCAATAATCGGCAGCCCATTCTTGGCCGGCGTCGAGGACTCGGGATTACTCATTGTTTCAGCGATCTCTGCCATGGCTAACTCACCTTCCGTTGGGTTGCGAACCGCCGCACATAGAGGTTAAAAATCGTGGCCAATAGCAACATAAAACCAAGGAAGAAGTAGTACCAGTTCGGATCCAAACCGGCATAGACGATGCCCTGGCGTGCTACTCCGAAAATAAAGGCACCGATCATGGCGCCGATCGGTGAACCGAAGCCGCCGGTAAGGAGCGTGCCACCGACAACTGCCGCTGCGATATAGATGAGCTCGTTTCCGAAACCTTCACCGGCTTGTACCGAGGTATATGCAGTGACGCGGTGCATACCGTAGAACCAGGCGAGAAGACCTACGCCCATGAACAGACCGATTTTTACCTTGTCTACCGGAACACCAACCGCCCGGGCGCTATCAGCGTCTCCACCGGCGGCAAATATCCAGTTTCCAACCTTGGTGCGCTCCAGTAACCACATGGCAAGCACGGTAAGGACAATCCACCAAACAACCGTGATCCTGATGTTGAAGCCAAAGATATGGAAGTTTGAAGCGAATATGGCGCGGAGCGTATCGAAACCGCCCATTTCAGAGATGTTCTTGGTTGCTACCTCACCGGTCACAGCCTTCGTGATACCGAGGTTGGCACCACGCAACATAAAGAACATACTCAAAGTAACTAAAAAGCTGTGTATTTTTGTTTTAACGAATAACCAGCCGTTAAAGAGGCCAATGGCGAGCGAAACGCCCATTGCCAAAAGCGCGCCCACAAAGAGGTGCAGATTTAACTGATAACTGATCATTGACACTGTAAGCGCCGAAGTTACAACAGCGACACCTGCTGAAAGGTCGAACTCACCGCCGATCATTAACAGACAGACGGCAATTGCCATAATCCCAATAGTTGAGGAGTCATACAGCACGGTCGACAGCGATTTAGCCGACCGCATAGTGGGGGCAATTATTAAGAAAATGACCAGCAGCGCTGTTGCCGCCAAAAACGACCCGAGTTCAGGTCGGGCCAGAAAAACTCGCAGCCCGAGGTTGCCGCTTTTCTTCTTTTCACTACCGGCAGGATCCGGCGATCTACCGACCTCGGTTTCCGACATTACAGTCAACGCGAACTCCCTTGTTCAGGGTGGTTTGGGGCGCCAACTTCTTTCGGGAGCCCCAAACCACACGACTAAATTGTTTTAACGGGTTCCCTCTGACGTGTACTCAATTACATCGTCGATATTTTCACTATCTACAAATGAGGGCCCGGTAAGTACCTGCTCACCACCACCAAGGTCGTTACCGTTAGTGACGTTTAAGTAGAGCATCAGCACTGACAAATACCCCTGAACGTAGGGTTGCTGGTCAACCGTGAATTCGATCTCTCCGTCTTGGACCGCTTTAGCAACCTCTTCATTGAGGTCGAAGGTTACGAGGTTCGCACCCGTATCAGCATTTTCCAAAGAATCCATGGCCGCAACGGCGAATGGGGCACCGAGCGTAACGACGTAGTCGATGCTCGGGTCGGACTGCAGCTTCGAAGTCAGCGATGCTTCCAGACCGGGCAGGTCTGTACCTTCCGCGTAGAGAACTTCAAAATCACCGTTGAAGGTGCTTTCAGCACCATCACAGCGCGCTTCCAGTTGTACCGCGCCCGATTCTTGGATCAAGCAAACGACATTTTCCGCGCCCAGTTCGTTCAAACGATCACCAACAGCTTCACCAGCAACGGTTTCGCTCGAACCGAAATACATTTCAAGGCCCATGTCTTGCCATACATCGTCACCGGAGTTGAAGGCGACTGTCGGAATACCCTCGTCAATTGCGCGCGTAACAGCACCCGATACTGCGTCCGGGTATGCCAGCGTTACTGCCAAAGCGTCAACATTGGAGTCAACGGCGTTATCGATCAGCGTGGCCATTTCAGGAGCTTCTCGGTTATTGGAATAGCGCAGGGTCACGCCCAAATCTTCAGCAGCTGCTTCAGCACCAGCACGAATGCGGTCCCAGAAAGCGTCACCGGGGGCTTCGTGGGTAACCATGGCGATTGTCAGGTCGCCATCTGGATCTCCGGCTTCCGATGTGCCTTCGCCACCACCGTCACCGTTGTCGTCCTCATCGCCTGCCCCGCCGGAGCTACATGCTGCTAGTGCCAGCGGGAGGATAGCCGCAATTGCGGCAGCGCGGCGTAGCCTGCCTCCCTTTAACGTTCTAATACTTCGAATCATTCCAAGCCTCCTTGCTTGAGATTTCCTGCCTAGCCATCCGTTTGTCCTTACGAATAGCTATCGAGAATGGCGAACTCCATCCCGCATGCGTCATAGTTTTACGTAAGTTGACCCGAACGTCAAGGATATGTCCATACATTTCGAATTGGTATCAATTATTCATAAGCCTTGCCGCCGGGGCGGATCGGCATTTTCGCCAACTCATAGACTCGATCAACTAACTGAGCGGTCTGTTCAGACCCAACGAGATCGTGGGCTGGATAGGGCGCACCGGCCCCAACCAGCCTGGCAAAGCGTTCCAGTTGGAAACTGTAGGAAGTCCTTTCAGGGAACTCTTCCTGTTGTTTACCACTTGGTTTTTCCAGTAGCAGCCGTGCATCCATGTGCGGAACGGCGAAGGCCGGCGAGGTCACCACTCCGGTGCTGCCGCGAATGGTCCAGGTCATGACCCGCTCCGATGCGTTCATGTCCCAGCGGCAGCGCCTGACGATATCTGAGCCGAACTGCAAACGCGCACTCATTGCGGCATCTACATATTCGGTCCGCAGTTCCGGCACCGCTTCAATTAGTTGCGGTTCATGACCGACCCAGTTGCCAAAATGTCGCAACGCATCGAGCACGTAGCAACCCAAATCCATCGTGGCTCCGCCTGCCAGATCATATTCCCACCTGGGATCAGCGTCTGGCGGCGATGGAATTGCCAGGGTGATTTCGACGTCCGTAATTGCGCCCAATTCGCCCGAGCGCACAATCTGTTTCATGCGCTCATGAATTGGGTGGTGAATGTAATGGAAGCCCTCAATGAGCAGTTTCTCGCTCGATCGAGCGACATCGATGACTTCCCGACTGCGCTGCGCATTTCCCGTGAGGGGCTTTTCACTCAGCACGTGCTTACCCGCTTGCAAGGCGGCGATGTTCCACTTTGCGTGCCCGATGTTAATCAGCCCGTTGTAAATCAGATCCACCTCGGGGTCGTTGATGAGTTCCGAATACGAGCCATAAGCTGCCGCCACCGAGTGCTGCGCTGCAAATGCTTCCGCCCGATTACGATCGCGAGCCGCAACTGCATGCAATTTGTGACCAAGCGTCCGCGCAGGCTCAACAATCCCAGCCGCTGCAATGCGGGAGGCCCCTAAAATCCCGATTTTCAAGGGGGCGCTCACTGCGGCACTTCCTGTCGCTGGCCACTGTGGCCGGCTTGGGCAATTGCTTCTTGAATGCGCAAGTTACGCAGACCGTCTTCAAAGGTGGCGGGAGCTGGCAAGCGGTCAAGCCCTGCAATTTTGTCGAGGAAAGCGCGCGCCTGATAGGTGAAAAAATCTTGCACGCCGTGGCCAACACCGGCAAACGGCATGGCCTGACCGGCAGCGATGTACGGGTGTTCAGCGCCGATTACTACGCGGCGCCACCCATTGATCCGCGCGGGAACTGTGTCATCAACAAACGAAAATTCCGCTGGCCTCGAAACGTCGAAACGGGCGGCGCTGCGGCTTCCAAAAACTGAAAAGGCCAAGTCGTTGGCGTGCCCGCGCGTAATACGCGAGATCGAGAAGGTTCCGCTTGCCCCGCTGGCGAACTCCGCCGTGAATGCGGCGATGTCTTCATTCGTTACCGGGTCGCGTTCAGAACTAACTTCAATTCCACCCGCATGCCCCAGGGCCGAACCAAGGGGCCGGGGGCGTGAAGCAATCGTGATGGGCAAATGCGCACCCGATATAGCGGCAATCGGGCCGCACAGCATTTCTGCTATATCGATCAGGTGGCTTCCCAGATCCGCGAGCGCTCCAGAGCCCAGCGGCCCGGAATAGCGCCAACTGTGAGGGCTATCGGGATCGGCAGCGTAGTCGCACCAGTAACTGCCATCAAACTGCAAGATTTCACCGAGTGTGCCGCTGGATATTTCTGAGGCAATTGCGGCAACCGCCGGTGCCCGACGGTAAGAAAAGCCGCACGCGGACACAGCGGATGAGTCCTGCGCCGCAGCCACCATCACCTCCGCGTTCTCGACCGTGTCGGCGAGGGGCTTCTCGCACAGAACGTGCTTTCCAGCCGCTAGAAAAGCCTCGGCAATTTCCCGGTGCAGATGATTAGCGACGACGATGCTCACCGCGTCCACATCCGGCGCCTCGAGCAGTGCTTGCCACGAGTCTTCAGCTCTTTCAAATCCGTAGCGGTGTGCTGTTGCCTGGGCGAATTCTTCATTGAGATCCGCAATGGCCACTAGGCGCACCGGTGGTGCTTCTTTTCCAAACACCGTTTGGGCGTTGCGGTAGGCAAATGCGTGGGAACGCCCTGCCATTCCGGCGCCGATAACGGCTACTCCAATTGACTCCATTGCTGCTTTCCTTTTCGCTTATTCACGCACGACCCGCGGCCTCTTTGAGCGTGTTAGCCGCATATTCCAAACCTTCCCACTGGCCCATTTCATGGTCTTCATGCTCGATGTTGATCGCCATGTTGGGATCGATCGCTTCCAGCGCGCGAAGGAAGCCGCGCCACCAGTTGACGTCATTGCCCTTGCCAACTGCTACGAAGTCCCAGGATGCGTTGACGGGCCACCCGCCCAAGGAGTAGTCACCGCCGAGCGGTAACCAGTCCGGTTCGCCTTCTTTAACGAGTCGGAAACTGTCGTCGATATTTCCGTTTACCTTCGAAATTGGGTTGATACGCGTGTCTTTAGCGGCGGCGTTATATACGAGACCGCCCAGGCTCTCTACTGCTTTGGTCGGGTCGATTCCCTGCCAGAAGAGGTGGCTGGGGTCCATTTCCGCACCCACGTGCGTGGCTTTGATTTCCGTTACGAGGCGCTCCATGGTGCGGGGGTTAAACACCACGTTGCCCGGATGCATTTCGATACATACGCGCACGTCATGGTCGGCGGCGAACTCTTGAACGCGCTTCCAAAAGGGAATTGCAACTTCGTTCCACTGATAATCCTGGATCTGCAAAAACGCACTGTGCCAGGGCAAAACATTCCAAACCGGAATCGTCGAACTCGCCTCAGAGCCCGGTGAACCGGACATGGTGATGACCCGTTTTAGGCCCAGGTGCGCTGCGACGGCAATCGAATCGAAAATGTCTTGGGAATGTGCCTCACCCACGGCGGTGGGATCCAGGGGGTTGCCGTTGCAGTTGAGGGCGGTTAGTTCTACGTCTTTGTCTGCATATAGGCCCAAGTATTCGGAGCGGGCGCTCTCGCTTTTTAGCAGCTCCCGCATCGGGATGTGGGGCGTTTGAAGAAATCCCCCCGAGTTGATTTCCGCGCCCTCTAGGCCCAACTTCTTGATGTCGTCTAGGGCCTCCGAAAGCGGCTTATCGTGGAGCGAGGCGGTATATACACCGAGCTTCATGGTTTCCTTTCATTTTACTAGAACGTTTTACTAGTATGGATTTAAGGATGATCGTGAAGGAAAAAACTGCCTATGTCAAGACATTTGAGAAAATCGGCCTCACAGCCCGCGCCCCGGCAAAGCAATAAAACCCAAGCGGGTCAGCAAAGCAATAAATCCCCAGCGCCCCGGCAAAGCAATGAAGACCCCGTGAGCTCTGAGATAAAGCGGCCGACCATGCATGATGTGGCTGCCGCAGCGAACGTTTCAATTTCTGCCGTCTCGATTGCCATGCGCAACGCCGCAGGTATCGGCGATGAAACCCGCGACCGCATCTTAAAAACCGCAAACGCCCTTGGATACCAGCGCAATCGCGCTGCGAGTTTGATGAAGCTCACACACACCGGG
>DAHVRJ010000165.1:0-1986 GCA_027322505.1 Demequinaceae bacterium | reverse complement strand
CTATGCGAAGACATTTCGCGTGAGGCGAGCAAGAAAACCATCTCACTGCCCGCCAGGTCGATCGTGACGATCATGCCTGGCTCAACTTTTCCGTCATCGGCCGGAGCGTCCCCAATTTCGGCGTTGCGCAGCAGGTGTTCGAGGCGCTCAATTTCTGCTTCCTGCTTCGCCTGCTCTTCACGCGCCGCGTGATAACCGCCGTTTTCTTTCAGGTCACCTTCTTGCCGGGCGTCTTCGATGCGTTGGGCAATTTCGGGGCGCTTAACCGTACGTAGTTCCTCCAACTCACCCTGGAGCCGGTCAAAGGCATCGCGGGTGAGCCACGTGACATTAGCGCTTTCGCTCACAGTATGACTCCTTTATCTTCGGGCGGTGCACAGCGCACCTAAGGGCCGATTGACACAAATGGAGATCCAGCCCCGGTCAGTTGCCAGTAGCCGTTCGCCCCACTCGGCCACGGGCCCGGGAAATGTTTAGCGGAGTAAAAGACCACAAAACACGACGTGCGCAAACTCTAGGATACCTGGATCTAGATCACAACACAGGTATTTACAATTCCCGTCACGGCAAGTTCCTGCGTGGCAACCGTAACGTTGTGGCGGGTGGTGAGCTTTTCTGAAGGCGGAATTTCTACGTCAATCAGCCCCACTTGCGCGAAATTGGCGTTTAGTGCCTCGATGCTGCACCGCGCCGATGTGCCCGGCTCCATGGTGACGTTGAAATCTACCGAAACGGATCCGGCGTCGTGTACGGAATAGCCGATATCGTTCCAGCTCACCTCCGTCCGCGACAGATTATACGCCGCCCACAGGGCGACCGCTAAGAAAAGGACCGCCCCGATGGCAATCGCGATACGCCACTTCACGCGGTTTTTGCGGGGATCCACGATGCCGTAGCGACTGGCAAGCGCCTCTTGACGCCCGGGCGTAGCGTCGGGTACGGGTTGGGGCGTGTCGGGCATAAAACTCCACCTGAAAGAATTAGTAGTAGATATAGCCAATCCTACGTTTCTCTGGAGGACTCCGGGTGACCGACAATCAGTTGCGCCTCATGGCGGTGCACGCCCACCCCGACGATGAGGCGAGCAAGGGCGCGGCCACGATGGCTCGCTACGCCGCCGAGGGCGTTGAAGTCATGGTCGTTACCGCGACCGGTGGGGAGCGCGGTGACGTGCTGAACCCGCGCCTGGCCAATGCCGCGGCCGTCAAACGCGACATGATCCAGTATCGGCGCGCCGAGATGGCCAAAGCTGCCGCGGCTTTGGGGGTGCGACATCGCTGGCTCGGTTTTGTGGATTCGGGCCTGCCGGAGGGAGATCCGCTTCCTCCCCTTCCCGAGGGCTGCTTTGCACTCCAACCATTAGGGACGGCGACCGAACCGCTGGTCCGTTTAGTGCGGGAATTCAAACCTCATGTCATGACGACCTATGACGAAACCGGTGGCTACCCCCACCCCGATCACATCATGACGCACAAGATTTCCATGGAAGCTTATTTAGCGGCCGGGGATGCGGAGCGTTTTCCCAATGCGGGCGAGCCGTGGGAGGTTCTCAAGCTCTACTACAACAACGGTTTTAACCCGGATCGGATCCGCGCGGTGCATGAGGAAATGCAAAAGCGCGGTTTGGAATCGCCCTTTGACGGCTGGATTGAAAGGGCGCGGAAGCGACCGGCGCGGCCCAAGCGGGAAATGACAACGCATATCGAGGTCGCCGATTACTTTGAGGCTCGTGACAACGCCCTGCGCGCCCATGAGACCCAGATCGATCCCGAAGGATTCTTTTTCGCAATTCCGCGGGACTTGGAGAAGGAAGTCTGGCGCACCGAGGAATTTGAACTAGCTAAGGCGCGGGTGGAGACCCAAATCCCGGAAGATGATCTATTTGCCGGAATCCGGGGGATACTAGTTCCGTGAATTTGAACCTGTGGGCCGCTCACCTCAGCAGCACGATTGTCTTGGCGCAGGATGAGCCTTCGCCGCGTCCAT
>DAHVRJ010000156.1:0-22326 GCA_027322505.1 Demequinaceae bacterium | reverse complement strand
CATCCGCATCCGCGTGAGATTGTCGAGGGCACAACCCGCGCCGGTGGGGAAGCAGCCGGCGTTCCCTTTGCGCTCGCAATTCGCGCCCTCCAAATGGGCTAGGCCCGCTCGGCTCAGCACCTTTTGCCAGCAGGGGAAAGCGCGCTCAGCCCGCCCGCATCGCCCAGTCTTGGCGATCATCTACCAGTTCTTGGCGACTGATCACTCCGGGCAGTCCGCGGCCTCGCTTCGTGAAAAGTGTGAACGCTAAAGCCACCAGCGCAAAAACGTTCGACCAGCCCGACCACGGGTTGGGCAGCAAAAGCAGTGCGCCGTATGTTCCGATTCCACCCAAAAATCGCAGAACACTTGCTAATTCGCGCGGTATTGGGCCGCCAACGTATTTCAACCGCACCGCGTGGTCACCGACGGTCCGCCCAGAAACAAGAGCGACTATGAACCAGGTAATGAACGCAACCGTCGTGCCCAGTTGCGAATTGAGATTCGATTCGACCGCGTAGTCGTACTTATCGAGCCCGTATATCAAAATCGCCTGCACGATAACCGCTACACCAGTCGAAAGCACAGTGAAGCCAATAAGATCGGCCAGCATCGCAAGCAGCCGGCGGGCAACGGTGACGGGCCGGGGTTCTTCCGGTGCCACCGAATCGTCCCCGCGGCGCCATCGCAGGGGAATGCCTAACGCCAAAATGGAGCCCAGCACTGCGCCGAAAGTATTCGTCATCATGTCGTTGACATCGAATACGCGGTAGGCGCAGGGGTAGAGACCCCACACTCCGGTGATCTGGGTTGTTTCGACGAATAGCGAAAGCGCTGCGCCGACCAGCAGCGCGGTCACCCATCCCCGTTTGAACAGGAGCCGTAAGAAGAATCCCAGCGGTATGAAGAGCAGCACGTTCAGCGCTAGCTGCAAAATCGCGGGCTGGCCCACCAAATGCCATAGGCTGCCGGAGGACTGGGTTAACGCCTCGCGAATCTCCGTTAAAAATAGCGCCGGATTCAGATTGATTCCGGCACACTGCATCGCATTTGGGTCCGGCAGGGGGAGCAGCGTGTACGTCCAAATTGCTAAGAAATACACCAGGGCCGCGGCCCAAAGCGCGAGTCTGCGCCCCGACAGGCCCCCGTGCCGGCGAAAACTTATCCAAACGAAGGGAACAAACAGTACAAGCCCCGCGAAAACTCCCAGCACAATCGCGAGCACACCGAGGATCTCCTGTTGTTCCAGCATGGCTACAAATTAGCCAAACTCGGCGCCATTGTCCGTCCGAATCGCAGCCTGCACGACTCGCGCGACACAGTTG
The DNA here is from genome assembly GCA_027322505.1 of Demequinaceae bacterium. Classification (GTDB taxonomy): domain Bacteria; phylum Actinomycetota; class Actinomycetes; order Actinomycetales; family JAJYRW01; genus JAJYRW01. Next base: position 21,022 of record DAHVRJ010000156.1, on the reverse strand, counting down.
AAGTTGATGCAGCATGGCGTGCCGAAGCGAGCCGCCGTCTAACTGAGACACGCGCCGGTGCGGTTGCGGTGGTGGACGCTGATGAGCACTACGCCCGTTTGCGTGCCTCGCTCACTGCATGACCCTGGTCCAGCGTGAGCGTTCGCGAACCTGCGTACTGGCTCTGCCGAGCGCGCGATTGATCCCCACTGGCTTAACAGGCGCAAAGACGGCAACAGCCGCAACCGAAGAAAACCGCAGACGTTAAAATGTGTTGTGCAGTAGTGCAATCCGCGTCTACTTTTTAGGCGCCGCGACACCGAGGCCCCGCCCCCATCCCGTTTTCGCGTACACCAACTTGCAATGGGGCTGGTGAGAAAACCATGACTGAATTGAAGCGCAAGGTCGACTTCACGCTTCCGGACGCCAGCGTTATCGAAAACGCGCGCAAAGCCCGAGATTCTTTCTCCCGCTTCATGCTCAATTACCGGTTCGCAACTGAAGAGCTCATGACAAAAATCGGGATCCTCAAGACCGAGTTTGAGCACCTGCACGACTACAGCCCGATCGAGCATGTTGCTTCCCGCGTCAAAACCGTGGAGAGCATTTTAGAAAAAGCGCAGCGGCGGGGAATTCCATTCCAGCGCACTGCCCTGCAGCAGCAAATGCACGACATCGCCGGGGTGCGTATCGTCTGCAGTTTCATCAGCGATGTTTACTGGATTGCCGACATGCTTTCGGGTCAAGATGACCTGTCCGTCCTGGAGGTCAAGGACTACATCGCGGCCCCCAAACCCAACGGCTACCGCAGCCTGCACCTGATAGCACAAGTTCCGGTATTCCTATCTGAGTCGACGCAAAACGTGCTGGTAGAAATCCAAATTCGCACGGTTGCGATGGATTTTTGGGCCAGCCTCGAGCACAAAATCGAATACAAATTCGGTTCTTCTACCCCAACTCACCTGCTTGAGGAGCTCACAACCGCCGCTACGCGCGCGAGCGAACTTGATGAAACCATGCAGCGCCTTCACAACGCTGCGCAGGAAAAGGATCCCGATCGCCGGCGTCGCAGCATCAATTTGGAAGCGTTGTCGCCCGACATGATCGAGAGCTTTTTGGACGGTTAGCCACGCAGGCTAGCCACGGCTAACCACGGAGGCTAATCCGTGAGTCTTCGCCGTCGTCAGCCTTATTGGTTCAACTGGGTAATCCTCCGCCGCGTCCTGATCTCTTGATATCAAGTAATCTCAGAGCATGAACCAAGGTGAGGACGAAGTCGCGCGCATTGTCGCGGCCTGGCAGCGCGAACTTCCCGACCTCGACACGCGCCCACTGGAGGTCCTCTCCCGGGTTAGTCGACTCGCCCGACACCTCGACATTGCGCGCCGCAAAGCCTTCACCGCCTCGGGCCTGGAGTCCTGGGAATTCGACGTCCTAGCGGCCCTGCGGCGCCAAGGATCCCCCTACCAGCTCTCTCCCGGGAAGCTTCTTAAAGAAACACTCGTAACCTCCGGAACGATGACCAACCGGATTGATCGCCTCGTCAAAAAGGGCTTAGTTGAGCGTCGACCGTTGCCGGGGGACCGCCGCGGCGTTCTAGTTCGATTAAGGACGGCGGGCCAACAGCGGGTGGACGCGGCACTTTCCGATTTACTTGCGCGGGAAGAAGAAATCCTGGCGGCGCTCACCGACCATTCCCAGGAAGAGTTGGCTGAACTGCTGCGCCAGGTGCTGGTGCCCTTCGATGCCGAGCCGGAAAACTAGCAAGCCGGAAAACAAACGTGCCCGGAAAACGAGCGTCCCGGCGCGTCTTTCCTAACTGCGAGCCGGCGACGTGGCTATAGTTCTTCCGTGAATATTTCTCCTTCGAAAACCGTCCATAATTCCGCTCGCACCAAGAAATGGTTAATCGGCGCCATCGCGCTCACCTTTGGATTAGCCGCCTGTGGTGATTCCAGCGATGCACCGCCAGCTGAAACCGATGCCCCGACAACTGAAACCAATGACGCAACCAATGACGCGCAAGGTCAAGACGATGTGTGTGAGGTTTCGGCTGAGCATGAAGCGCAGTTTGAGGCCGCAGAAGAGCCCTCCGACGTGGAGTTAGATGAGCTTCGCAACGAGGTGTTTTCCGACATGGAATGCCTCGATGACGAGGTGGAGACGGTGGAGTTAGCCGACCTTTCGACCCTTGTTTACATGCCAGATGGCGGCTTCACCTGGTACCCAGAGACCGAAGAACTCGCCAACCGCGGTTTTGCCGTATCGGTCGGCGGGGGCCAGCTGGTGGAAGATGTGCGGGACCTTTCCCCAAATGAAGTGGAAGAAATCCTGATTGATTATGTCGAGAAATATCAAGACTCCGAAGATTGGGAACCAGGTAAGTCGGCGATCGGTGGCTGGCAAAATCCGGACACGGGTGACGTTGCTCTAAATATTTCAATCGTTGAGGATGACATCACGGTCGCGCGCGAAATCGGCGTCGAGCATGATCAACTGGCGATTTTTGATTTGCAACTTGAAACCAGCGTCTGGACTGACGGCGTTACGCCCTAGCGCTTTAGAATCTGCGGGCGGCGCTCAATCCCCGCCAGCCCATTCCACGCCAAATTCACCAGGTGTGCGGCAACTTCGCGCTTATCGGGGGAGCGCGCATCGAGCCACCACTGCCCGGTCAAAGCCACCATGCCGACGAGCATTTGCGCGTACATTGGCGCAGTTTTGGGGTCCAATCCCCGACGTTTGAACTGCTCAGCCAGTATGTGTTCAACCTGAGTGGCGACGTCCCCAATTAGGCTCGAAAAAGTGCCCGTGGCCTGGGCGACGGGCGAATCGCGTACCAGAATGCGAAAGCCGTCGGTGGACGATTCGATGTAGTCCAAAAGGGCCAGGGCGGTGGCTTCGACGAGTTTGCGCGGGTGGGCGGGGGAGCGCAGCGCCCCGGAAAGAGCGCTGAGCAGCGTTTCAATTTCGCGGTCGACGACCACCGCGTAGATTCCTTCTTTGCCGCCAAAGTGCTCGTACACGACCGGCTTGGATACCTTCGCCCGCGCGGCGATCTCCTCGACGGAAGTGCCGTCAAACCCTTTTTCGGCAAATAGCGTGCGCGAAACTGTCAATAGTTGCTCGCGGCGCTCCTTGCCGGTCATCCGCGCTTTACTGGCGCTGCGATTATCTTGTGCCACGGTCTCCATCATGCCTGGCCTCGCGATTAAGCGGAAATATTCGGCGCCGTGGGTGGTTGTTTAGAGCAGGCCGCGGGGGTTTTCGGGGCAGTAATGGGGGTCGTTTAGAAAAGGATGCCCCGGGCTGGCACAATAGAAAACCGGTGTGCGCCGATCGGAAAAGATCGTGCTTAATCCGCCCTAGTGTAACGGCAGCACGCAGGCCTTTGGAGCCTTGCGGTCCAGGTTCGAATCCTGGGGGCGGAGCCATACCGCGCACATCACCCGCCGTCGCTCGCCATCCACTGAGTTAAGGACCAAAGTGTCTTACTCCCACCCTGCAGAAGTTGCTTGCGCGTTAGAGTGGAACTCCCCGGCCTTGTTATCCCGATTCCCTGTTAGGGATCGGGCTGTAGATGGGAGTCAGCGCACATGAGTAATCGGGCAGCAGCAGTCATTGTTCTGGCAGCGGGCGAAGGCACGCGGATGCGCTCGGCAGTACCCAAGGTGCTGCACAAAATTGCGGGCAAGAGTTTGCTCGAGCACGCACTCGTTGCCGCATCGGAGTTGCAACCTGAGCGTCTGGCGGTGGTGGTGCGCCATCAGCGCGACGCGGTAGCTCAACATGTTGAAGATCTCGGTTACGACGCCCTGATCGCCGACCAAGACGAAATCCCCGGCACCGGGCGGGCCGTGCAGTGCGCGATTTCGGTTTTAGACGCGGTTGGCATGGCCAAGTTGGCTGAAGATGGCGCCCCAGATGAGCCGGTAGCGGGTGACGCCGGGCAGATGGATGGTCCGGTCGTGGTCACCAGCGGGGATGTTCCGCTTTTGGACGCCGGCACTCTCGAACAGCTTGTCAGTTCCCACAGCGCATCGGGTGCTGCGGTCACAATTTTGAGCGCTTCCGTTGCTGACGCCACCGGCTATGGCCGGATTGTGCGTGAAGAGGGTAGCGGAGAGGTCGCCGCCATCGTGGAGGAAAAAGACGCCACTGATGAGCAGCGCCAGATCACGGAATTTAACGCCGGCATTTACGTTTTCGATGCCCGGATCTTGCGCTCGGCCCTTACCCGCGTGACGACGGATAACGCGCAGGGCGAGATGTACTTAACCGATGTGGTTGGCATCGTAAAGGGTGATGGTGGCTCGGTGCGCGCCGTCCAGATTGATGACCCGTGGATTGTTGAGGGCGTAAATGACCGAGTGCAGCTGGCGGAACTCGGTGCGGAGTTAAACCGCCGCATTTTGGATGAGCACATGCGCGCTGGAGTGACCATTATCGATCCGGCCACCACGTGGATTGACTCCGAAGTTTTGCTCTCCCAAGACGTCACATTATTGCCCAATACGCACCTGGCTGGCACCACCGTCGTCGGGCAGGGCGCCACGGTCGGCCCCGATACCACGTTAGAAAACGTCACGGTTGGTCCCGGAGCATCGGTTGCGCGCACCCACGGCAGCGACTCGGATATCGGCCCCGACACCCACGTGGGTCCCTTTGCGTATCTGCGCCCGGGAACCGTGCTGGGCGAGCGCGGGAAAATTGGCTCCTTTGTTGAAACTAAAAACGCCGAAATTGGGGATGGCACCAAGGTGCCCCACCTGTCGTATGTGGGCGATGCCCTCATCGGTGAAGAAACCAATATCGGTGCCGGAACTATTTTTGTGAACTTTGACGGCGTGACGAAGCACCGCACTGAAATCGGCTCCCATGCCCGCACGGGTGCGGCAAACATGTTTGTTGCGCCCATTTCAATTGGGGATGGCGCCTACACCGGCGCGGGCGCAGTCGTGCGCCGGGATGTGCCCGCCGGTTCCTTAAGTGTTTCCAATGCGCCCCAGCGCAATATCGAGGGCTGGGTTTTACGCAGCCGCGCCGCAACCCCGGCAGCCGAAGCAGCCGCCTCGGCCTTGTCAGCCGATCCGGCAACTGATCCCACGCTCTCGCGGCAAGCGCGCGAGCAACTCAACATTCACCACAGCAGGCAGCAGTCCAACCAACAAGGAGAACCAACTTCATGACCGGCATAACTAGCCAGGGTGAAAAACGCCTCGTCCTCGTTTCCGGCCGGGCCCACCCTGAACTCGCCGAGCAGGTCTCCCAGCACCTGGGATGCGAGTTGGTTCCCACGACCGCTTACGACTTTGCCAACGGCGAGACGTACGTGCGCTTTGGTGAGTCCATTCGCGGGTGTGACGCATTCGTGCTCCAAAGCCACACCACGCCGATTAATAACTGGATTATGGAACAGTTCTTGATGGTCGATGCGCTCAAGCGCGCCTCCGCCAAGCGCATTTCGGTGATCGCCCCGTATTACGGGTATTCCCGCCAGGACAAGAAGCATCTGGGGCGCGAACCAATCTCGGCCCGGCTCATGGCAGACATGTACCGGGTTGCCGGCGCCGACCGCCTCATGTCGGTGGACCTGCACACCTCCCAGATTCAGGGGTTCTTCGACGGGCCCGTGGATCATCTGTGGGCGCTGCCGCTCTTAACGGATTATGTGCGTCGGCGTGTGGACCACTCCAAGCTCACGGTGGTATCGCCCGATGCGGGCCGGGTGCGCTTGGCGGACCAGTGGTCGGATCGCTTGGGTGCCCCGCTGGCCATCATTCACAAGCGCCGCGACCTCTCGGTTGCCAATAAGACGAGCGTGCATGAACTGGTGGGCGAAGTGAAGGGCCGCACCTGCGTCGTGGTCGACGACATGATTGACACCGGTGGCACGATCGTCCAGGCCGCCGAGGCGCTATTTGATAATGGCGCCGAGGATGTCATTGTGGCCTCGACCCACGCGCTGCTTTCCGAACCGGCCGCAGAGCGGCTGCGCGATAGCCGCATCAGCGAGGTAGTGGTTACCGATACGCTGCCCATCGCGGAAGAAAAGCAGTTCGAGGGCCTGACTGTTTTATCGATCGCCCCGCTGCTGGCTCGAGCGATTCGTGAGGTCTTCGACGACGGCTCGGTCACCTCGCTTTTCGAATAGGCGTGTGATTACTTTTTGAATAGGCCCTAGCGGCGCTATTAAGTGACCGCTGGTAGCGTTTTCGTCCAGCCCCGGTATCGCCTAACGCCAGCCAGGGGCTAGACTTAGCAAGTTGCCTCGGCGAGGGAACTAAGGTCTAACCTTTTCCGTGATCGACGTGGCGGTGCCTCCGTGCGCTGTCATGCCGCCACGTAGAGGCCGGCTAGTAGCCTTCTTCGCCACCAAATACATTCCGAGCTGGGTAAATCTCACGTTTCCCAGCCGATAACTGCAGGAGTTTTACCGTGTCTGACGCTACGATTACCGCTGAAATTCGGACCGAATTCGGCAAGGGCGCTGCCCGTCGCACCCGCCGCGCTGGTCGCGTGCCCGCTGTTCTTTACGGTGGCGATATCGACCCCATTCATATTTCGCTTCCCGGCCATGAAACTTTCCTGGCAATGAAGGTGGCCAACGCGCTGCTCACGCTCGATATTGAGGGCGAAGAGCGCCTTGCGCTGACGAAGGATGTGCAGCGTGAAGTTATTCGCGGTGACATTGAACACGTTGATCTGATTCTGGTCCGCCGCGGTCAGAAGGTTGTCGTTGAGGTTCCCGTCTACATCGTGGGTGAGTCCGAACCGGGCACGATTCACACTGTCGAAATGCAGACCATCAGCCTCGAAGCCGATGCCACCGCGCTGCCCGAACACATCGAGGTCTCGATCGAGGGCCTCGAAGAGGGCACGATCATCCACACCGGCGACATTGAACTTCCCGCCGGCTCGACGCTCGAAGACCCCGATGATCTAGCCGTCGTCAACGTGGTTCCCGAGCAGCAGGAAGAAATCGAAGAAGAGGAAGAGGAAGAAGAGGCAGCAGCCGAAGGCGAAGAGGGCGAAGAGGCTGCCGAAGAGTCCGAAGAAGACTAGTTCGCCTTCTAGGGTTTTAATCCGTGTCAGATCAGCCGTGGCTAGTGGTGGGCCTGGGAAACCCCGGGCCCCGCTATGCCGGCAATCGACACAACATCGGGCACATGGTGCTCAGCGAACTGGCCCTTCGCGTCGGTGCCACTTTTCGGGCTCATCGCAGCCTGGCGGTCGTGGCCGAAGCGCGTTTGGGAACCCTGCCCGGGGGCATGCCGGGACCAAAAGTGGTGCTGGCCAAGCCGGAAACGTACATGAACGTCTCCGGCGGGCCGGTGGCCAATGTTTCGGATTTTTTCAAAATCCCGCCCGAGCGGGTAATCGTCGTTCACGATGAAATTGACATTCCCTTCGACCAGGTGCGCTTGAAGCGCGGGGGTGGCGAGGGCGGCCATAACGGGCTGCGCGACATTTCCAAAGCCCTGGGAACGAAGGAATACATCCGGGTGCGCATGGGAGTTGGCCGTCCCCCGGGGCGGCAAGAAGCAGCCGATTACGTTCTTAGCGATTTCAATTCCCAACAGCGCAAAGATCTTCCATATTTATTAGCTGATGGTGCGGATGCGGTCGAAGAAGTAATTCTCTCCGGCCTTGAATCCGCCCAGCAGCGATTCCACACGGGCGGCTAGTAACACCGGCCGCAAACGCACGTTAGGCGGGCCATGAACCTCACCGGTTTACTTTCCCAAATCACGCGCGCCGATCAGGTGCGCGAAGTTATCTCCAGCGCGCCGCAGCGTGGAATTTTGGACGTCGTCGCTCCCGTTGGTATTCGCGCTCCGCTTGTGGCGGAGGTAGCTCGTCAGGCCCAGCGCCCGGGTGCGGACGCGCAGGCTTTGGATGCGGCCGATGCCCAAGCTTCGGAAATGTTCGTGGTTGTTACCGCGACCGGGCGTGAAGCTCAGGATTTCGCCGATGCGCTGTCGTGCTATTTACCCGCCGATGAAATTGCAGTTCTGCCGGCCTGGGAGACCCTGCCCCATGAGCGGCTCTCGCCGCGTTCGGATACGGTCGCGCGCCGCCTAGCCGTTTTCCGGCGGCTGGCGCATCCGGAACTCGCGCCCGAAGCCGCCGGTACCGGGCGGGGACCCATCCGGGTGCTGCTGGTACCGGTGCGCTCGCTGTTACAGCCCGTTGTCACGGGACTGGGTGAGCTGACACCCGTGACGGTCGCTTCGGGCGACCTGGTCGATTTAGAGCAGTTAAGCAACGACCTCATTAATGCGGCCTATACCCGTGTTGACATGGTGGAAAAGCGCGGTGAGTTTGCGGTGCGCGGCGGCATCATTGACGTGTTTCCGCCGACCGAAAGTCATCCGCTGCGCATTGAGCTGTGGGGCGATGAGGTCGATGAAATTCGCCGCTTTGCGGTCGCTGATCAGCGCAGTTTAGAAATCGCCGAAGAGGGTTTGTGGGCGCCGCCGTGCCGGGAAATGCTGCTCACCCCGCAGGTGCGCCAGCGGGCCCACGATCTGATTCCGGAGCTGCCCGGAGCCGCCGACATGCTGGAAAAACTGGCCAGCGGCATCGCAGTGGAGGGCATGGAATCGCTCGCGCCGGTGCTGGTGGACGAGATGGTTCCCATGCTGGATTTGGTTCCCGATAGCGCCCTTCTCATGGTTTCGGAGCCGGAGCGGGTACGCCGCCGCGCCCACGATCTAGTTTCGACCACCGAAGAGTTCCTAGCTGCAGCATGGACGTCGGCTGCTGCTGGCGCTGCTATGCCTGTTGACTTATCGTCGGCGTCTTTTGAATCGCTCGAAGACACCCGCGCGCTGGCTTTGCGGAAGGGGATTGGCTGGTGGTCGCTGGGCGTATTTGGTGACGACATCGCCGAGGGCGTTATTTCTTTACCGGCCCGGGATGTACAGGGGTATCGCGGCGATATCAACGCGGCGGTTACGGACCTGCAAAACCTGTCCCATGAGGGTTGGCGCCTGCTCGTCGCTACCGATGGCCCCGGGCCGGGCCGGCGCATGGTTGAACAACTCTCTGCAGCGGATGTGCCCGCCCGTTTTGTTTCGGAAATTGCCGATGACCCGCAACCCGGTGTGGTACTCGTAACCAGTGCCGTGTGTGGCGATGGTTTTGTCATGCCCGAGCTAAAGCTCGCGCTCCTTACGGAGCGTGACTTCACGGGCCGATCGGGAACCGGCACTAAAGACATGCGCAAAATGCCGGCGGCTCGGCGCCGGAACGCAGTCGACCCGCTCGAACTGCGCCCGGGCGACTATGTCGTACATGACCAGCACGGTGTGGGGCGCTTCATTGAACTGGTCGAGCGCACCATCGGCGCGGGCGCTGCGGCGGCCAAGCGCGAGTATCTGGTGATCGAGTACGCCTCTTCGAAGCGCTCTAATAAGGGCCAGCAGGGCGACCGACTTTTCGTCCCCATGGACCAGCTCGACCAGGTCACCAAGTACACCGGTGGCGAAGCGCCCACGATTAACAAGATGGGTGGCTCCGACTGGGCCCGGACCAAGGGGAGGGCGCGCAAGGCGGTTAAGGAAATTGCCGGCGAACTCATCCAGCTCTACTCGGCGCGCATGGCCACCCGCGGGCATCAATTTGGCCCGGACACGCCCTGGCAGCGCGAACTGGAAGATGCATTTCCCTATGTAGAAACCCCCGACCAGCTCGTCACGATCGATGAGGTCAAAGCGGACATGGAAAAGGAATTTCCCATGGACCGCCTCATTTGTGGTGATGTCGGTTATGGAAAAACTGAGATCGCGGTGCGCGCGGCGTTTAAGGCCGTCCAAGACGGTAAACAGGTCGCGGTGCTGGTGCCCACGACGCTACTGGTTCAGCAGCACCAAGAAACCTTCTCCGAGCGCTACTCTGGTTTCCCCATAAACGTTGCCTCCCTCTCGCGATTTGAGAGCGATAAGGAAGCCCGCGAGGTACGCGAGGGCGTTGCCAAGGGCAACATCGATGTGGTGATTGGAACGCATCGGATTTTGTCGGGTGAGGTGAAGTTCAAGGACCTGGGCCTGGTCGTCATCGATGAGGAACAGCGCTTCGGTGTCGAACATAAGGAATCGCTAAAGAAACTGCGCACTAATGTTGATGTGCTGGCGATGTCGGCTACGCCCATTCCCCGCACTTTAGAGATGGCCGTTACCGGTATTCGCGAGATGTCGACGCTGGCGACCCCACCCGAAGAGCGCCATCCGGTGCTCACATTTGTCGGGCCGTATCAGGAGAAACAGATCGTTGCGGCCATTCGGCGCGAACTGCTGCGTGATGGCCAGCTGTTCTATGTGCACAACCGCGTTGAATCGATTGACGCTACTGCGGCCCGACTGCAAGAACTAGTTCCGGAGGCCCGCATCGGCGTGGCGCACGGAAAAATGGGCGAGGGACCACTGGAGCGCGCGGTGGTGAACTTCTGGGAAAAGGAATTCGACGTCCTGGTTTGCACCACGATTGTGGAGACCGGCCTGGATATTTCCAACGCTAATACGTTGATTGTCGAAAATGCGGATCGCTTCGGGCTCTCCCAGCTTTACCAGTTGCGTGGCCGCGTTGGTCGCGGGCGCGAACGTGCCTATGCCTACTTTTTATATCCGCCGGAGCGGCCACTTACCGAAACTGCGCATGAGCGCCTGTCCACGATTTCTTCGCAGACTGAACTTGGGGCGGGCATGGCAGTGGCCATGAAAGACTTGGAGATTCGCGGGGCCGGAAACCTACTGGGCGGCGAGCAATCTGGCCACATCGCCGGTGTGGGTTTCGATCTTTACGTGCGCATGGTGTCTGAAGCGGTTGCCACATTCCGGGGCGAAGCTGATGAACAGCCCCCCGAGGTCAAGGTCGAACTGCCCGTCGATGCCCACATTCCGCACGACTACATCGACCATGAGCGCCTGCGGCTGGAGGCTTATAAGCGCATCGCCGACGCCGCGACTGCCGAAGAACTCGAAGAGGTCGCAGCTGAACTTAAGGACCGCTACGGAACACCGCCCGAGCCGGTTGAGGTGCTCTTCGCTGCCGCGCGCTTCCGCAATCAGGTTCGCGAGGCTGGGGTGCGCGAAATTACTGCGCAGGGCTCAATGATTCGTTTCGCACCGGTTGATTTACCGGAATCCGCCCAGCTTCGACTCAAACGGCTCTACCCAAAGAGCATCTATAAGTCACAACTGGACACGGTGTTGGTGCCTCGGCCCACCACCGCTCGCGTTGGCGGAAAACCGCTGCGCGACCGCGAAATCTTGGACTGGGCCCGGCACTTCGTGGAGGCGGTAATCGTTGGTGACGTTGCCGCGGCGGCAAGCGTTTCGCAATAGCGTAACCCCGTATTAGTAAGGCCTCTTAACAAGGACTGTGGCTTTCCACAGTCTTTTACGCAACTACGTGTTTCATGATCAAAACTATTTGTCTTTCTGCGCGCAGTTGGATAGATACATAAGTACCGACCGTGATCAACATTGACGTTTGATTCGGTCGGTGATCGTAGTTGAAAGGCGAAGCGTACCGGAGCGTTTCCTTGCCACTGCGCACTCAGAGGCGGCACCTTCCGCATGCTTCGCGGAGTCTCAAGTTTATGGAGAATCGCAGTGCGAGAACCTAGACCGCCGGTTGCGCCAAGACGCAAAATTAGAAGAAACACCAAGCGAATTATCGGTCTGACAACAGCTGTAGGTATGGCCGCGGCTCTGAGCGCTCCAAGCGCATTTGCAGCGCCATCCGATGACAGCGAAGCTGAAGCACATCTGATCAACCTGGATCTGAACGCTTTGGGTTTGGACCTTGATGTCCTAGATGCAATTACGACCGCAAGCGGGTATCCAAGCGAGGAAGGCCCCAATAGTGCCGCGATCGATGTCGGCGTGCTGAATGCCCTGGGAATCACACTTCCTGGCATTTCACTCCCGCTCATCGGTGATGGCGACAATGGCGGATTGCTCGATCTTGGTGACCAAGCCGCAGCCGGCCTGTTGAACGGTTATGCAGCGTCGCCCAGTGAAGTCGAATCTTTAGCGGCATCGGGCGCAGTGGGCGCTGATGGCGCAATTGATGTTGATGCGGGCTCTTCAACCGATCCAGCCCGAGTCGATCTGACCGGACTTTTAGGTCAGGTTGGGGTAGATGGCTTAACCGACGCGATTATCGATGAGCTCTCATTAGAGCTCGGTGCACTTGCCTCGCGGGCTGAAGCCAATGAGGGCGACATATCGCGTGAATATTTACTTGCCGGTGCCGAACTGGTCGTAAGCAGTCCGCTCGTGGGCGGGCTTGCTGGCGAAGTCCAGGGTGCAGTTGAAGACATTTCAGACGGCATCAACGCGCTCTTAGGGCCCGAGGGTGCAATCCAAGGTGCTTTGGACGTACTGAGCATTGATCCGATCACTATCTCAGTGCCACTAGTTGGCGACGTGCTGAGCGTTGACATCGGAGCACCTCAACTGTCTACGACCGTCGACTTGGGCAACATTACTGACGGCCTACTTACCGAGCCGTTGGTGAGCGAAAATGGTCTGGTCTCAATTGATTTGAGTACCGGCGAGATTCGCGTTGACCTTGCGATGTTGCATCAGGGCAATCTGAACGAGTTCCTGCCCAATACGGAGTTGTTGTCAGCAGGAGAAGTTGCACAGATCGTTGAGACAGCCAAGTTATTACTTGGTGAAGCCGTTGATCTGGTGACCGAGGCTGTGCAGGATGCGCTAAATGATACGGAGTTGACTCTCACAATTGACCCGGAATTAGAAGGCATAGGTGGAGTCGTAAACGGAGAATTAGACATTACTCTGACCGGTACGCTGGCCGATTTCACCGGGCAGTCTGAAGACGAGCCTGATGTTGATGTCACTGGAACAATTTCAGTTGGCGGCGTTTCTGTACCTATCGGAACGATAGCCGGCGCACTGGTTAGCCCGATCCTGACGCAATTGGTGCCCGGCATTGGATCTGCTCTCAGCCCACTGCTTGATGATGCATCTGGCGTCGTCGCCGATGTTGTAGACCCACTAATTTCTGGAGTCACCGGCGTACTTGATCCCGTTATGACGGACCTTCTCAATGAGATCATTTCAATAACTGTGAATAAGCAAGATGACGGCGCTGATGCCACCGATTGGCATACAGTAAGTGCGCTGAACATTGCATTGCTTCCGCTCCTTGACGACGTTGTTGAGCTCGATCTAGCGCATTCAGCAGTACGTGCTCTTGATGAAGACGACGTAAGTGACGCCAGCATCGAGGTAGCACCGGGTTCAGTGGAAATTGGCGACACCATCACAGTTGATGGAAGTGGTTTCGCACCGGATTCCTCCGTAACTATCACGTTCACGGACGCCGAAGGCAATGTCGTAGGGAACGAAGAAGTCACAACTGACGCCGATGGTAACTTCAGCGGCGCCGAGTTTGTTGTTCCCGAAGACACCGCAATCGGAGAACTAGCCGTTGTGGCCTCTGATGGAGAAAGTGAAGCCGAAAGCTCAACCACGGTTGTTGATGACGACGGTTCTGATGAGGATGGCTCTGATCAGGATGGTGGTGACCAGGACGGTTCTGATGAGGATGGTTCCGATCAGGATGGTGGTGACCAGGACGGGGCTGACCAAGATGGCGGCGATCAGGACGGCTCTGACCAAGACGGGGCTGACCAAGATGGCTCTGACCAAGATGGCACCACGCCACCTGTAACGGATCCCGGCATTGACGTCACGCCAGACGAAGCAGCGCCGGGCGACACCGTCACAGTCGAAGGCGACGGTTTCCCTGCTAATACCGACGTCACCGTCACGTTCACTGACAGCGCCGGCAATGTTGTCGGAACTGTTGAGGTAACAACGGATGATGACGGCGCGTTCACGACTGACTTCGTGATCCCGGACGGCACTGCTGCGGGTGAGCTGGCCATTAATGCGTCCGACGGAACCAATGAGGCGGACGCGGCAATCACGATTACCGCGGCGCAGAAACCGGGCGCTTCGGTCCTCCCGCGAACGGGCGCTGAGATGTTCCTTTACTCCATAGTCGCGTTGCTGGCTATTATCGGAGGCATGGGCATGATCAGTGTTCGTAAAATGAAGAAGCGTACGCAGTAACTAATCGCTTCACCGGCGGCGGCGTGTTCAATCAGGAACGCGCCGCCGCCTTTAAGCGCATCAGGAGGACTCGGTGGCAGATCACCGCAAGAAGGCGCGCAGCGTTGCCTATGTCCTTTTAATAATCGTCCTAATCCACACCGGAATTATCGCGCTGTGGTCCGGTCCCAGTAATCCCATAAAGCAGGCCATTGGATCGGGAAACATTCGCCAGTACGTCAACCCTATTTTCGAACAAAACTGGCGGATTTTTGCGCCCACACCCAAGCGCGTGACCTCTGAATTAGATTTTCGGGCGCAAATAAAAAGCCCCGATACGGGCGAAGTATTCGACACTGACTGGCACGCGCTCGTGGCTAGCGAAAATGAAATGATTCGGCATAATCCCTCGCCGCCGCGTACGGCATTTGCGGCCCGGCGCACCGCGCTTTCTTTGCATAATGCCGCTGACGACATGAACGAGGAGCAGCGCATCGTAATCGAGCAAAATTTTCACACGCCACAATCGCCCGCACTCGGCCCGAAATTACAAGAAGCACCCACGGAATCGGGCGCAACTAATTCCCAAATAAACACCTATTTAAAGTACGATTCCATGGCGACATATCTGGCCACGCTGAGTGCTGCCGTCCTTTATGATGGGGAAATTATTGCGGTGCAATACCGCACCGGAAAAGCGGGGGTGCCCCGATTTGAAGAGCGGGATTCTCGGACGCTGGCGGACGTAGAAAGAGCGACGCATGATTTTGGATGGCGACCCGCCCCTTCCGTAAACGACGTGGAAGTTTCGCGCTTCGCCCCTTATGCGAAAAACATTCCCCGCGCGGGGGAGCAGTCCTCGTGAATGTGATTTTCCAGCCCCTACGAGACCTGCGCCTCCGGGGTGAAGCCTGGTTCATTGACGCCCCGAACGCACTGCGCGGACTGGCCATGGCCCGGATTTTGGTGGCAATTGCCGCCTTGGGCATCCTCATCGCAAATTTTGGTCAGCGCCATGCCCTGTGGGGCGTGTCATCAAACTGGGTGCAGCCCCACCGCGCGGATGGGAATTTCGCCTCGCTCGCGACCCTGTTTGCCGATACCAATCCGCTGATTTTCACCATCAAATACTTGCTGGTGGGCGCACTGGCAATCGCCGTCCTCCTGGGGTGGCGGACGCGGCTCACCACGCTTTTGCTTGTAATCGGCTTCACAGCTCTGGTGGAGCGCAACGGTTTGCTGGGCAACCAGGGTGACAATATTGCGCGCATTGGACTGTTGTTCATGGTTTTTATGAACACTTCGGCGCACTGGTCCCTTGATCAGCGGCGGCGCGATAAATACGGCCACCAAGCTCGAACCCTTTGGGACCGCTGGGCGCTGGGCATGCCGCTGCTTCCGAACTGGATGCGCATCCCGCTGCACAATGCCGCCCTTATGGCGCTTGCGCTGCAGATTTTTATTCTTTACACCGCCTCAGCGATGTATAAGGTCCAGGGCCAATATTGGCAAGATGGCACGGCGCTTTATTTGCCGGTTAGTCTGCCGGACTACGCGGTGTTTCCGTCGTTGAATCAGGCGCTGATGGCCAACGGGGTGTTCGTGGGGTTGGCAACCTATTTCGCCGTCTACATTCAACTGTTCTTTGCGGTGGGGCTATTGCATCCGGTCAGCCGGCGCATCTCGATCATCGGGGTAATCCTGATGCACGTTGGTATCGCGGTTTTAATGGGATTGCCCTGGTTCTCCCTGTCGATGATCGCATTTGATGCCATATTTATCTCGACACTGACTTATAAGCGCGCCGAGAACTGGGTGCGGGAGCGAGGGCGCGGCATGGCTAATCCGAAGCAGGGCGCACAAGCGCGCTGGGGTGCCCACAAGCGCGGGGGCGCCAAAGAATCCGGCAGTGCAGGTAGCACCATGAGGCGCCCGGCGTTGAGGTCCGGCCGTGATTGATGCAATCGTGATCGGCGCCGGCCCCAATGGCTTATCCGCGGCCGTGACACTGGCCCGTGCGGGGCTAAGCGTTGCAGTTTTTGAAGAGCAAGCCACCGTTGGGGGCGGTGCCCGCACGCTCGATCTCGGTCTGGCCCCGGGGATCGTCCATGACATTTGCTCGGCCGTGCATCCGCTGGCGGTCGCCAGCCCGTTTTTCGCTGAGTTCGACTTGCCGGAGCGCGGGGTGCAGTTGGTAGCCCCTCCGATCTCTTATGCCCAACCTCTCGACGGGGGCCGGGCCGCTTTGGCCCACCGCTCGCTAGCCACAACGGTTGAGAATCTGGGAGGGGACGGTTGGGCGTGGGCACGGTTCTTCGGCCCGCTGATGCGCCATGAAAAAGCGGTGCTTGATTTGGCCATGTCCCCGCTGCGCCCCACCAAAACCGTGCTGGCGGCAACACTGGGCTCTTCCGCGGGTATTCGTTTTGGGGTGCGGACCGTGCGCCAAGCTTTAACTAGAATGCTTCCGGCTTTTCGCACCCCGGAGGCAGCTGCCCTATTCACCGGGGTTGCGGCGCACGCATCCGCGCGCTTACCGGCCCTGGTTCCCAGCGCGGTGGGCTTAACTTTAGGAACCGTGGCCCATACGGCCGGTTGGCCCATTCCCGTTGGCGGCAGCCAGGCAATCACCGACGCGCTGGTGGCAGATCTCATCGCGCACGGCGGCCAAATTCATACCGAACACGCAATTGCGGCCCCGGCTGATTTGCCGCCCGCCCGGGCGTACTTATTCGACACGACTCCCGAGCACGTCGCGCGCGTCCTGGCTCCCAAACTGCCCACTCCGGTGCGCCGCGCTATGCGCAACTATCGCCGCACGAGCGCGGTTGCCAAAGTTGACTTCGTCGTCTCCGAACCGGTGCCCTGGCAAGCCAGCGGGGTGGGGCAGGCTGCCACCGTGCATTTAGGCGGACGCCAAGAAGAAATGTTCGCCGCGGAGGCGGCGGTGGTCCGCGGCCAACACGCGCTCAATCCCGTGGTGCTGGTTTCCGATCCGGCAATTGCGGACCCGGGCCGAATCAGCAACGGCCTGCGGCCGCTGTGGACATATGCACATGTGCCCCTGGGCTCGAAGCACGATATGACCGAGGCGGTCACCAGCCAGATCGAGCGCTTCGCCCCCGGTTTTCGCGACACCATCGTGGCAAGCGCCGCCACGCCCGCCGCCCGGCTCGCCGACTCGAACGCCAATTACATCGGCGGCGATATCGCCGCCGGCGCCCTGACTCTGCGGCGGCTCCTACTGGGACCCGACGGCGCGCCCAACTGGAGCCCCTACCGCACCGGCGTTCCCGGCCACTATCTGTGTTCGGCCGCCACACCCCCCGGGCCCGGGGTGCACGGCATGGCGGGCTGGCACGCCGCTACGGAGGTTTTACGCCACGAATTTGGCCTAAATGCGCCCCGCCTCGCGCCCCAAAAACCTAATGCGGCTTAGCGCCTGGGGTGCCGCAACCAGGCACGAAACTAAATCGTCGTAGGATTACCCCTAGCCCCTTAGCTCCATTAAAAGGAATTGGATCTCATGTTTCGAGTGACACGGCGCCGCATGGCGGCTATTTCGCTTCTGGCGGCGGGTGCGTTGGTGACAAGTGCGTGCTCCTCAGAGGTGGGCGCCGCCGCAGTCGTTAACGGCAATCGCATCGAGGTATCCACCGTGCATGAGGCACTGGCTGATCTCGAAGACATCACCGAGGGCCTGACCCAAACTGACGTGCTGGGCCTGCTCATTTTGGAACCCATGTGGCGCAGCGTCGGCTCCGAGCGCGGCGTCGGATTCACCGACCAAGAAGTCCAAACAATGCTCGATTCTGTGCTGGCGGAATCCGGTGAAGACCCGCAGCAATTCTCGCAAGGATCCATCGACGTGCTGCGCGCTGACCTGATCAGCTCGACGCTGCTGAACGATCCCGAGCAGCAGGACGCGGTCGAAGACATCCAAATGCGCATCGAAGAGGCGGATGTCGACACCAACCCACGCTTTGGTGAGTTCAGCCCCGAACAGGGTCTGACCCCGGTCACGCCAAACTGGCTGGTTGACTCCCCGCCCAACCCCTAGGCCCGCGTTAGAGACTGATCCCACCGTGGCTGATTCCGCAGCGCCCGATCCCGCAGTGTCGTCTGATTCCGGCGCGCCTGATCCGGTCCCGACACCGGACGGCTCCGGTCTGCAGGAAATCCTGGCCGTAATGAACCAGCTGCGCTCTGCCGGCGGGTGCCCCTGGGACGCCGAACAAACCCACCGCTCGCTCCTGCCCCACCTCCTCGAAGAGGCACATGAGGTTGTCGAGGCGGTCGAAAATGGCTCCCGCGCCGACCTACTGGAAGAGTTGGGAGACCTGCTTTTACAAGTAGTTTTCCACGCCCGCATCGCCCAGGAACACCCGCAAGAACCCTTCGACATCGACGACATTGCCCGCGGAATTTCCGCCAAACTCCAGCGCCGCCATCCCTATGTTTTCCCGGAAGCTGCCGACCCGCAGGTCAATTTAATTAAGGACGGCGTCACTTCCATTGCGGACCAAGAAGTCACCTGGGAAAGCGCTAAAGCGGCCGAAAAACAGCGCGAATCCGTCTTCGATGGGATCCCGCTCGCGCTTTCACCGCTCATGCGCGCGCAAAAAGTATTGAATCGCGCCCGCCGGGCCGAGCTCAAAGCAGACCCAGCTCCGGGCGAGGTCGGGGAGGAAACCGACGAGGCGTCGTCCCTAATTGGAAAAGAACTCCTTGACGTGGTGCGCCGCGCCCAGCGCCGGGGCGTGGACGCGGAGGCGGCGCTGCGTAAGGCAGTCCGGGATTTGGAGAGGCAATTGCGCGATGAGGAACGAAGCCGCGGCGATTGACGCGAATACGGACCTCAGACCTAGATCGGAAGTTGATCGGGGTCTAGGCTGGTCTCTAGGGCCGGTCGGCGATGACCGGGGCGTGCTGCCCGCAAATCCGCTTGACGGCCTGTGGGAAGTGATCCCGCGGCATGCCCGGGCCCGGCGTCCGTATGTAAGTTAAAACTTAAGGAGTCCTCCCAAGTGGCAAGCATCGAAGCCGTTGGCGCGCGTGAAATTCTCGACTCGCGCGGCAATCCCACCGTTGAAGTCGAAGTAGCGCTCGAAGACGGCACCATCTCGCGTGCCGCCGTTCCCTCGGGCGCCTCCACCGGCGCATTTGAGGCCGTTGAGCGTCGCGATGACGATAAATCCCGCTACCTGGGCAAGGGCGTTGAAGGCGCAGTAAACGCCGTCATCGACGAAATTGGCCCCGAACTGCTCGGCATGGAGGCCAGCGAACAACGCCTGGTGGACCAGGCCCTCATTAACCTTGATGGCACGCCGAATAAGGGCCGCCTGGGCGCGAACGCCACCCTCGGTGCGTCCATGGCGATTGCCAAGGCCGCCGCGGAATCGGCTGACCTGCCGCTGTTCCGCTACGTGGGCGGGCCCAACGCGCACGTGCTGCCGGTTCCGATGATGAACATTTTGAACGGGGGGTCCCACGCGGACTCCAACGTCGATATTCAAGAGTTCATGATCCTGCCTGTTGGCGCCGCGACATTCCGCGAATCGCTGCGCTGGGGCGCGGAGATTTATCACGCGCTGAAGTCCGTACTGCAAAAAGACGGCCTGGGAACCGGACTGGGCGATGAGGGTGGCTTTGCGCCGAACCTGCCCAACAACCGCGCGGCGTTGGACTTGATCATCACCGCGATTGAAAAGGCCGGCTTCAAGCCCGGCGAAGAAATTGGCCTGGCGCTCGACGTGGCCGCAACCGAGTTCTTTGCCGATGGCAACTACAAGTTCGAGGGCGGAACGAAGTCCGCAGCCGAGATGGCCGAGTACTACGGCCAGCTAGTTGCCGATTACCCGCTGATCTCCATTGAGGACCCGCTCGATGAAGACGACTGGGAAGGCTGGTCCACCCTCGTTGGCGAAATCGGCAAGAAGGTCCAGATCGTGGGCGATGACCTGTTTGTGACCAACCCGGAGCGCCTGGCCAAGGGCATTGAACTGGGTTCGGCGAACTCGCTGCTGGTGAAGTTGAACCAGATCGGCACTGTGTCCGAGACGCTGGATGCGATTTCCCTGGCGCACAACAACGGCTACACCACCGTCATCTCGCACCGCTCCGGTGAAACCGAAGACGTCACAATTGCGGACCTATCGGTTGCCGTCAACGCCGGCCAGATCAAGACCGGTGCACCGGCCCGCGGCGAGCGTGTCAACAAGTACAACCAGCTGCTGCGCATCGAAGAAGAACTCGAAGACGCCGCCAAGTACGCGGGCCGCTCGGCTTTCCCGCGCGTGCAGGCGTAGGGATGCGGCGCTTTGCGGACGTGTACGTAGCTAGCTGAAAAGAGCGAGGCTGGTCCTCTCCTGGTTGTGGGGGAGGGCCAGCCTTTTTCTTTGCTTGGACATTGCGCTGCGCGTCGCGCGTCGCTTGGCGGACTGCGCGTTGCTTCGCCGGTGTTTGGCGGATTGTGCGGTGCTGCGCGGGTTACTTCACGCGTCGCGCGGTGTTTGGCACGGTGTTTGGCGAGCTGCGCGGGTTGTTTGGCGAGCAGCCCGGGTTGTTTGGCGCGGACTTTTGGGCGGTGTGATCAAAGTTGCAGTATGCGGCGAAAAGGCTGCACACCAGCCCGGATTCCGCGCTTTCTGCGTTTCCGCGTAGGCACAGTCGCGCCATGCGGCTAAAAGGCAACACAGAATGCGAGCCCTGGCGCCGACACCTTAAGCCGGGGCCCTAAAAGCGCGAAATAACTGGCTTGGAGGCTAAAACTCGCGCAGAAAACCCGTGAATCAGATTTATTTTCGCGGTGATCATGAAGTCCGCAGCCAACGCCGAATTGTTAGTGCTAACATTGCCGCGGTCCATCCGGCTTAAAGAGGAGTTTTTGTGATTGCGACCAAGGCGTCGACGTATCGAGAATCCCGGAGTATTCACGGAATTCGGATACG
>DAHVRJ010000145.1:0-6562 GCA_027322505.1 Demequinaceae bacterium | reverse complement strand
TCGAGCGCAACTACTCCGTCGTAACCCAAATTGCGTAGTTCCTGCGCGATCGCTTCATAGCGAATCTCCCCGGTGCCCGGCTCGCGCCGGCCCGGAACGTCAGCCACCTGAATTTCGCCGATCCAGGGCAGCGCCTCACGCACCAGTTCCACGAGGTTCCCCTCACCAATTTGGGCGTGGTAGAGGTCCAAGTTCAGCCGCAGCCCGGGGGAGTCCACGTGCGAGACCAGCGCCAAAGTATCGGCCGCCAAGGCGAAGGGAACCCCCGGATGGTCAACCGCCAAGTTCAAATTCTCCAGGGTGAAGACCCGTCCGGCCGCGGCAGCCATCTCGGCCAGCCGGCTCAAAGTATCTGCAGCGCGCAACCACTCGCTGGGCGTCACAGTTTCCTGTGCCCGCACCGGCAACCCGCCCGGGGCCAGCCCGGTGCCGTGCAGGTTCAACCGCGGGCAATTAATCTCTGCGGCCGACTGCAATGATTCCTGCGCAGTTTGGAGAATGTCGGCAATACCCTGCTCAGTGGTGAAGTCCCCGCGCAAATACCCGGTCATGGACGAAAACGTGGCACCCGTAGCGGCCAGTTCGGCGAGGTCTTTTTCCTGCCAGTCCCAAATTTCCACCTCAAATCCGCGGGACGATATTTCCACAACCCGCTGCCGAATCGGCAGGTCGGTAAACAGCATTTCCGCGCTTGCCGCGAGCCGGTATTTCGCCGGCGCGCTTGTGGTCCAGTCGATGTCACTCACGGGTTACTCAAAACTCTTCAAAAAGGCTATTGACTGCTTCACATCACCCTTGGGGCCAACACCCTGCGGTTTGCCGGTGAGAATCATGTCCTGTTCCAGCACGTACCAGCCGTCATAGCCGGCCTCATTCAACAGCGAGACGATGCGCGCGAAATCCACATCCCCGGTGCCCAGTGGCACATACATGCCCTCCCGCACTCCATCGGTGTAGCTGATTTCGCCGTTTTGCACCCGGCGGGCAATATCGAGCCGCACATCTTTAGCATGCACATGCTTGATGCGTCCCACATGCTCTTCGGTGAGTTGAACGGGATCGGTTCCGCCGATGAGCAGGTGACCGGTATCCAGGCACAGCGGCATAGCCGATCCATCCAGGACGCGCTGTACTTCAGCTTTTTGCTCAATCATGGTGCCCACGTGCGGGTGCAGCACGGCGCTAATTCCGCGTTTTTTCGCAGTTTCTAACACTCGGTCCAGATTGGTCAGGAGGGTATTCCACCCGTCCTCATCCAAATCGGGGCGCTCATCGTAACCATCCAAGCCCGACTCGGCGGCAACCACAAGGACGTTCCCGCCCGCGGCTTCGAAACTGTCCAGTTCGCGCTCCACCTCCGGAATGGGATCGTGGTCGGGCTGGTGCAAAACCAGGGGCACAAACGCGCCCACCGCTTTCAGCCCGTACTCGTCGATCGCAGCGGCCCGGTCTGCCGGCTCTTCCGGCAGCCAGCCCTGCGGCCCGAACTCGGTTGCGGTGATTCCTAAGTCAACCATTTCGGGTAGCACGTCGCTCGGTTCGAGTTGATACCCCCAACCCGGCACCTCGCACACGCCCCAACTGATCGGTGCTCCAGCGATTTTCATGGCGATCTCCTTAAAAATGTGTCCTGGGTGATTGGTTTATTTATCGAGTTTTACTGCCAGCCCGGTGCGCACTGACTCGGCCGCCGCCAGCGCAATTTTTAGGGACGCAATACCCGCCGACGGGGGAGTCAAATTTTCCGCCTTCCCCTCGATCACCTGGATGAAGTGGTGCATTTCCGCCTCAAAAGCCCCTTCGAAACGGGCAATAAAGTCCTCATAGCGTTTCCCGGTGTCGACCGCTCCCGGATCTACCGACTCAACTGGGAGGCACTCGTCATACCCCACACCGATCGTGTTTTTCGTTCCGAATACTTCCAGGCGCACGTCTTGGCCGGCTTCATTTCGGCGGCTAGAAGTGATTGTCACCATCGCTCCGGAAGCAAAATTAAGGACGACGACCGCCGTGTCCACATCTCCGTGCCGCTGGTAGGTGGGTTCTTCAAGCGTTGCTCCCCGCGCAAAGACCTCGACCACCTCATCACCCAGCACCCACGGGATCGCATCGAACTCGTGGATAACCATGTCGCGCCAGATCCCACCGGAGTGCGGGATGTAATCCAAGTCAATTTGGCGCCGGTCGTGGGCCATGGCCCGCCCGCCGCGCACTGTTCCCAATCTGCCTTCGGCAACTTGCTTCCGCACGGCCTGATAGGCGGGATCGTAGCGGCGTTGAAAAGCCACCATGACCGGGATGGGCTGGGCCTCTAATTCGGCCGCGAGGGATTCCAGTTCATCCAGTTCGAGCGCGAGGGGTTTTTCCACGAGGACGGGCACGTGGGCGGCCACGGCCTGGCGCACCAGCGCCGGATGAGACGGGGTGGAAGTGGCAATAACAACGCCCGTCACCTCGGCCAGCAGCTCAGCAACATCGGTGGTGGTGGCCACGGTCGTGTTCGAATCAGAAATTTCCGCGCGCACCCGCTGGGCGGCTTCTTCTAAGCGCTGCACATTCCGGGCCGCCAAAGTCACCTTGGTCACACCGGGGTGCTTGGCCGCGTTTACCGCGTGCATAACACCGATCCGGCCCGAACCTATTACACCAATATGCATGTAGATCTCCTGATTCTTTTAAGTCGCGACGGCCCGGGGCTCCCGGCCCAGCAGCACGTCTTTGACACCCTGGGCGGCATCGACCAGCGTGTCGTGAAGGGCAGCTTTGCTCAGCCCAAAAACGTGCGGGCTGAGCAAAACCTGAGGATGGTCAAAAATCGGGTGATGGTCCGGTGGCTCCACACTGAAAACATCAATGCCCAGCCCGCGCAGCTGCCCGGAGTCCAGCGCGGCCAGTGCCGCATCTAAATCGATCAGGTCCCCGCGCCCGGCATTGACCACGATCGCTCCGGGCCGCATCCGGCCTAAAGTTTCCGCGTTTAATAAGTGATGGGTGTGCGGTGTGAGCGGGGCGTGCAACGTGACAACGTCAGCCGCGCTGAGCAGCGCTGACAGGCTTTCGACTTGAAATTCGGCTGGCGGGGGCATGAATGGGTCGTACGCTAAGACGCGCATCCCAAAAGCCGCGGCTAATTCACCTACTCGCCGCCCGATGCGGCCAAAGCCCACGATGCCAATCGTGGCGCCGTATAAATCCCCAATGGGAATACCCGGGCGATCCTCCCACCGCCCCGCTTGCACAATCTCGTGCAACTCGGGCAGCGATTTCATAAAGTACATCAGGTGAGCGAAAGTGCCCTCGGCCACGGCGCGGGTATTAGAACCGGGAGTAATGACCACCGGGATATTACGCGCGGCCGCGGCTTTTAAATCCACCCGTTCGGTGCCCACCCCCGTCCGCGCAATCACCCGCAGGTTGGGCATCCGATCTAGCAACTGCTGGTCCACGGTGACAGAGGCGCGCACAATCGCACCTGCCGCCTGCTGTAGCTCAGCGTCAGAAGGGGAAGTGACAAGGTGCGCGACGCCGTCCAAAATTGGGTGCACCACGCGCCTATCGACGCTTCCCAGCCCCACCACGAGCGGCAAGGAGCCGGTTTGGCGAACGTCGCTCCCCATGGCAAAACCTCCTCAGCTGTACTAGTTACTGACGCAGCGCGGCCGTGGTGTGATCGGTGGGCGCGATATCGACCCAGCAACGCTCCGCGGCCGCCTCCAACACGGAAGAAACCACCTGAGCGGAGGCCACCGCATCATGAATCGTGGGGCCCACTGCAGCCCGACCGGCGTAGTACTCCAAGAACTTGCGCGCCTCAATGACCTTCAAATCGTCATAGCCCATGCCCGTTCCCGCCCCGGGCTGGAAATGCGAAAAGTCTCCAAATCCCGGGCCCGCAAAAACCGGTGCATAACCGATGTACTTACCCGAGCTGTGCAGTGCCAGCTCCAACTCGTTCATGCGCTCAAAGTTCCACCGGGCCGAGCCCTCGGTGCCGTAAATTTCAATCGAATAACTCGCGCGCGGCCCGCGGGAAACACGGGAGGCTTCGATCGTCCCGACCGCGCCCGCACCCACACCCGAATCGGCAATATGAACCAGGGCGCCGATGTAGTCCTCGTTTTCTACCGGCCCCTGCTCGCCACCTTCAATGATGTCGAAGTGGGTGCCACTGCCCATTTGCGCGATGGGTCGAGACTTGTGGACTACCGAATCGATGGCGCTAACTTGATCGATCGGCCCGACCAGGTAGTGCACCAAATCCGCCAGGTGACCCATCAGGTCCCCGGCCACCCCGGAACCGGCCAGTTCCTGCTTAAAGCGCCAAGATAGCGCCCCGCGCGGATCAGCTGAATAGTCCGCAAAAAACGCGCCGCGAATATTAGTGATCTGCCCCAAAGTTCCGTTGGCGATCAGCTCTTTGAGGTGCTCTATCGCCGGGGGATTGCGATAGTTAAAACCCACCGCGGTGGCAACCCCGGCGGCCGTGGCGGCCTGCGCGATCTGGCGGGTTTCTGTCACCGTTCGACCGGCTGGTTTTTCAATCCAGAGCGCTTTGCCGGCCTCAGCCGCGGCGACGCCCATTTCGGCGTGCAAAAAGTTCGGCGAACAAATTGAGACCACGTCCACTTCCGGGTTTTGTAAAATCTCCCGGTAATCGCCAGTCGCATGCTCAAAGCTAAGAACATCGGTGGCAAACTGGGCCCGCTCCTGGGAGGTGTCCGCGGCAGCAACTAGGCGCGGCTTAATCCCCAACTCCGGGTAGATAATCGGAATATTTCGGTAGGCGGAAGCATGCACTCTGCCCATCCAGCCAACGGAAATCAGGCCTACTCCCGGGGTAGTAGTGCTCATGAAAATACTCCTTAAATGGGTGCTTACTGCTGCGCAGTTTTAAAAGTGGAAATGGCCGCCGTCAGTGCCCGCGCAAACAGCGTGGAGTCAGAGCCGACCGCAATAAATTGGAAACCCGCCGGCGCATAGTCCGTAATTAGGTCGGGGGTGGCAGCTAAAATCCCGGCAGCTTTACTGTGCTTCTTCGCGGCCGCCACCACGGAACTAAGCGCATCTTGAAAGACGGGATTCGAAAAATCACGCGGTATTTCCAGCGCATAACTCAGATCCAGCGGCCCGATGAACAACACGTCAACATCGGGCAGTGCCGCGATAGCATCCACGTCTTCTAATGCGCTCGCGGTTTCAATCTGGACCACTGACAAAACCTCATCAGAGGCAGAAGTCAGGTTCTCCGGCTCCAAAGACCACCCCACAGCGCGGTTATAGGTGGCAACGCCGCGATTGCCGCGCGGCGGATAGTGCGCATACTTCAACAGCTGCTGCGCGTGCTGGCTGTCCCGTACTCGCGGGAACATGATCCCGGCGGCGCCGGCATCTAAAGCGCGGCCCACCCGAATCCGCTCATCGGATTCAACGCGAACAATCGTGGCAACCCCGTACGCGCCAGCGGCCAAAACTGCCGGCCCCACCACGTCATCACTTACTGAGCCGTGCTCGGTATCGACCACGATGAAATCCGCACCAGCCGCCCCGGCAATTTCTGCCGTTTGAGCCCCGAGCCCGATGAACGTTCCGATGGTGGGAGTTGCGGCGCGGATCGCCGACCGCAACTCCCCACGGTTTAGGGGTGAGCGCGCACTCATCCATGCCACCGCTGGGTGGCAAGACCGGCCTCATAAGCCACGCGCAGGGGCTGCAGTTCCGGGTCGTCCTCGGGGACTTCAGCAGGTGCCACATCCCACCAAACGCCCGCACCGGGCAGATCAATATGGGGGATCGTGGGTACCACGATGACGACGGGACCGGTCTGCGACCGGGTGGCATTGAGCGCGTCTCGCACTTCGTCGGCCGTGGTGGCGCGGATGGCCTTGGCGCCCAAACCGCTGGCAATCGATTCCAAGTTGATCTGGAGGTATTCGCCCTCCAACCGGGGAGCTTTCGGCTCAGTTACCGGATTTCCCTCTTCGCGATAGCGGAACTCATTACCGAAGTTGGTACCCGCGGTGTTCATTTGCAGGCGGCGAATGACCTGATAGCCGTGGTTTTCGGAAATGACGACCGTGATCGCCAGCCGCTCCTGGGCCGCGGTAACCAGCTCAGAAGGGAGCATCACGAACGTCCCATCACCCACAAAAGCGGTGATGCGGTGATCTGGGTTCTTATCGGCCAGCCGCACGCCCATCGCGCCGGGAATTTCATACCCCATGCAGGAGAAACCAAATTCCAAATGCGCATGGCGCCCACCCGTGGCGTCCCACGCTTTCAAAATGTCTCCCGGCGGCCCACCAGCAGCAGTAACCAGGGTGTCGCCGTCTTGGGCATGTTCTTGGAGCAGCCCGATTAATTGCGGCTGGGTAATGACGGCGTCTGTCACCGGGGCGTCGGGGTAGTCGGCCCGGTCGATTGGTTTGGGATCCAATACCTGGGCGCGCTCCTGCCACCAAGTGGACGTTTCCTTCGCAATCCGATCCTTCCACGCAGCCGGAACCTGGTAATCACCCAGCGCTTCCGCCAGGGCGGCCAGGCCGTGCTTCGCATCGCCAATGCA
>DAHVRJ010000130.1:0-2156 GCA_027322505.1 Demequinaceae bacterium | reverse complement strand
TCACTTTTGATCTAGTAGCGGCGCACCCCACTATTAAAAGACGGCTTTACCGCCGGTGACGCCAAGCACGGTGCCCGATACGTAACTGGCATCAGATGGCGAGGCAAAGAAGACATAGGCTGGCGCAACTTCGGAGGGTTGGCCTGCGCGGCCCAGCGGAGTGTTCTTACCGAACTGGGCGAGATGCTCGGGATCCTGTGTTGCTGGCTGCAGGGGAGTCCAAATCGGGCCCGGTGCCACGGCATTGACGCGGATTCCCCGTTCACCGACTTGGCTGGCAAGGTTCACCGTGAAGTTATTGATTGCAGCCTTGGTTGCCGAGTAGTCAAGCAATTTTGGCGAGGGAATAAACGCCTGAATTGATGACGTATTGATGATGCTTCCACCCCGCGGCAGATGTTCCAATGCTCGCTGCGTGAGCCAGAACATGGCATACAGGTTCGTCTTGAAGGTGTGATCCATCCGCTGGGTGGAGAACTCTTCAAGTGAGTCATCGCGCGCCATCTGGTAGCCGGCATTATTGACCAAGATGTCTAGCGCGCCCATTTCATTAACTGCCGTGGTAATTACTTGGTCGCACGCCTGCTCATCTTGCAGATCCGCGGCGATAAGAACGGCTTTACGCCCAGCTTCTTGCACCCACTGCGCGGTTTGTTCGGCATCTTCCTGCTCCGCCGGCAGATAGGTAATTGCGACATCCGCGCCCTCACGGGCGAAAGCAATCGCAACAGCCCTGCCAATTCCGGAGTCCCCGCCCGTGACAAGCGCGCACAGATCTTGAAGCTTCCCCGTGCCGGTGTAGCTATATTCGCCGTGATCGGGAGCCGGGTCCATCGGTCCGGTGTGACCGGGCGGGTCTTGCTTTTGGGGTGGGAAGCCACCTTCATGTTGGGCCAATTCCTGTGCCTTTTTAGAGACAGCTGCCGTAATGTCGCGCATTGGATTACCTACCTTTGAAGTGGGATGTTCCCTCGCTAGGGGAGCGTCCTTTGCTTTCTTCATTTTGCGCGATGGCTGCACATTCCGCATATTGAATGGATGCGCCTACGACGAGTCTCTGCCCAAATGCCTGGTTGGTCCCGGCGCGGGCGGGGCAAGGGGTTTGAGTACCGTGACGAGAACGACGAGCTTCTAACTGGAGAACAGCGGCAGCGCTGCATCGATCTGGTAATTCCTCCGGCGTGGAAGCACGTATGGATCTGCCCGGTTCCAAACGGACACCTACAGGCGACCGGTATCGATGATTTCGGGCGACGGCAGTACCTTTACCACCCGGTGTGGCGTCAGCAGCGGGAGCGGGAAAAATTCGATCACACCCTGGCGATTGCGCGACACCTGCCGCAGGCGCGTCGAGTCGTCCATCATGACTTGGGCGGAAGGGGAGTTTCAAAAGACCGGGCGCTGGCTGTCGCATTCACGCTGCTTGATTTTGGGCTCTTTCGTATCGGTTCGCCACAGTATGAGGAGCTGCATGGCAGCTATGGGCTCAGCACGATCCTGGTTCGCCAGTTGTCATTTACGAAGGACGGCGCCCGTTTTTCGTTTATGGGCAAATCGAAAATTACCCAGGAAATCTACATCGATCATGATGAACTAGTCCGGGCGTTGCGCGCCTTCGCGCGGGGGCGTCAAAGTTCTGAGCGGCTATTGCACTATCGAAGTGGCGGCGTGGTGCATCACCTGGATGCAAACGAGATCAACGCCTACATTCATGATTTTCTCGGCGAGGAGGCCACTGCCAAGGATTTTCGAACTTGGCATGCCACAGTTTTTGCGGCGTGCGGCTTAGCGCTGCGCCCAGAATCGAGTCGAACTAAGCGGGAACGGGCGGTGCGCGAAGTGGTCAAAGAAACCGCCGCGATTTTAGGAAACACGCCTGCCATCGCCAAGAGTTCATACATTGACCCGCGGGTCGTAGACGAGTATCTGCATGGCAACACCATTGAACTTGGGCGAAGGAAAATGCCTGGGGGACCGCCGTTTTCGGCGGAAATTGAGGCGGCCGTACTCGATTTTCTAAGCTAGCTGGAGTTTCTAAACTAGCGGCGTAGCCGCGCCGGTCTTGATGTGCTGCTGAGCGCTGCAGCCGCGACATAGTTTGGCGGAGTTCTGACGGAACCCCTTTGATTTCGCGGTAAAAATTGCGAATTTAAGTA
>DAHVRJ010000112.1:0-2944 GCA_027322505.1 Demequinaceae bacterium | reverse complement strand
GACGACCTGCGCGGGCAGATGGGCGATATCGAATACCGTGATCGGCCGGCGTTTATTGATGAGATCCCGTCGGCCTATAAGGACATTGACGTTGTGATGCGCGACTCCGAAGAGTTGGTCGCGATCGACCACACGCTGCGCCAGTTGGTGAACGTGAAGGGGCAGTAGGGCGCGGGTTTAAGCGCCAGGCTTCTTTGCCGCCGCGGCGATTTGTGCTGTGGCGGCTTGATGTCGCGCAGGCTTATCGAACCTATTTGCGCACCGTGCGCCGAGACGCCAACAGCGCGGCGCGGTCGAGCCCGAACGCCCGCCGGGCGATGAATGCACCAATGCTGGTTCCGGCGGCCAGCCCCATTCCGGTGGCAAGAGCCACAATGAGGGCGGGCAGTGCGTCGGTCATGGCGTATTCGGAATCCATAAAGGTATACAGCGCCCGGTACACGGCCAGCCCCGGAATCAGGCCGACAATGCCCGCCATTCCCATCGCAGTTTCTGGGATCTTGAATTTCCGGTACGCCAGGTAGCCGATGATTCCGGCAACTGTGCCGGCAATTCCGGGAGCCAGCCCAGGTTGTTCCACGAACGGAATAATCAGCGCGTGGACGGCAAATCCCGCTACCGCAACAAGAACAAATAGCGGGGCTTGCCGCAGGCGCACATAGGAACTCAGCGCAAAGCCGAGCCCAACGAGTGTCACACCAATCAGTCCCGGCACCAGTTCAATGCGACTTCCCAGCTGCGTGCCAATAGTGACGGGCAGCCCCAAACGCAAAGCCACGCCCAGTGTCAGGGATATCCCAATCGCAAGCCCTAGTGTCAGCATGATGACTTCCATGCCGCGGGCCGAGGCGGTGACGTAGTAGCCGTCGATCGCATCGCGCGCTGCGACAGTGACACCAATTCCGGACAGCAGCATGATGATTCCGGAGATCACAATTACTGTGGGATGGTTGGCGCCGGGTATTTCAATGCCCACGGAACGAAGCCAGTACATAAAGACGGCAATGATCGTGATTAGCGAGGCTGCCGCCATCTGGGTAAAGAATTCTGAGATGCCCCAGCGGCTCATCTTGCGGCTAACTGTTTGCGATAGCAGTGTCGATCCGGCCGCGACTAAGACGAGAATGAAGCTGACGTTGTACATCGCGGCGACGCCCGCTGCCAAAATCGCCGTTCCCGATACTTGCACCCACCGGCGGTAGGGGCGCCGGCGCTTCATGATTTCGTTTAATGCTTCACGCGCATCGAAGACGTCCATGGGCTCTTCGACCTCGACGATGTCTTCAATGAGGCGATAAACGTTTTGCAGCCGGGTGTAGTCGGTGGTGCGCAGTTTCACCACCCGCATCACGGTGATCGGGTCTTCTTCCATGCCGCGGTGGATGGACACAACGATTGAGGTGAACGTGATATCCACGTGCATGCCCATGATGCCGTAGGACCGACTGATGCGAAGGACGGTTGCGACCACGTCGGCTGCGGAAGCCCCGGTTGCGAGCATCGCTTCACCCACGCGCAAACACAGGTCAATTACCGAGCGCGCATGGCGCTGCGTCACCTCGTCATCGGCCGCCGGAATGGCGAAAACGTGCGTGGGAGTGCCAGTGCCGCGAATGACCCGCCCCGCTAGATCTTCAAGTGAACGACTCACGCGCAGCCGCCGATAGTGGGCTCGAGGCTGGCGCTTGGGGACTTCTTCTTCGCTCACGTCTTTAAGGTTAACTAACCAAGCACAGGCAGCACCACGAAGATCAGTATCGCTTGTCACTTCCCCTACCGCGGGATAAGTGACATACAATCTACTTTGGTAAACGACTACTCTCAGGAGCGAATCCACCAAAATGGCAAGTCCAGTTCTGCGCTCACACGGCGCCTTCAAAGAAAACTCGACCTACCGGGCTCCAACAGGACAAAGCGGCCATCCCCAGCAGGGATATGGCACCGCGCAAGGTTACGGCGCGCAACAGCAAGGTTACGGTGCGCAGCAGCAGGGCTATGGCACCCCGCAGGGGTACGCGGCGCCCCAGCAACAGGGCTATGGCGCACCTCAACAGGGCTATGGCGCCCCGCAGCCCCAAGGAGCCCAGCAGTGGCAGCAACCGGATCAGCTCGAGCAGATGTATCAGGCCCCAGCGGCCAGCCCCCTCGACACCGGTCGCATGACGTATGACCACGTCATTACCCGCACCTCGGCGCTATTAGGAATCATCGTTGCCGTCGGCGCTCTTACCTGGTTCACGCTGCCCGGCCTGTTTATCGTTGGCGCGATCGCTGGTCTCGTACTGGGGCTCATTAACGCTTTCCGCAAGGAACCCAGCAAGCCGCTGATCATTGCTTACGCCGTCGCGCAGGGCGTGTTTCTGGGTGGAATCAGCGCGTTCTTTGAAGCGATCTACCCCGGAATTGTTTTCCAAGCGGTCTTAGCAACGGTGGCTACCTTCGCCGTGACGCTGGTTCTTTACACCAGCCGCGTAATTCGCGTTACTTCAAAGATGCGCCGATTCCTGCTGATCGCGCTCGTGGGATACCTGGCTTTTGCCCTCATCAACTTTGGAATCATGCTCTTCGCGGGCGGCGACTTTGGCGCCTTTGGCCTGCGCTCGGTTGAAGTCAACATTCCGATCCTGGGCACCATGCCCATCGGCATCATCATCGGTGTCGTCGCGGTGATCCTGGCTACGATTTCGCTCCTCGTTGATTTTGATGCGATTGAGCGCGGCGTCAAGCAGGGCGTGCCCGAGCGTTATGGCTGGACGGCGGCCTTCGGTCTGACCGTGACGTTGGTGTGGCTCTACCTGGAACTGCTGCGTTTAATCGCCATCTTCCGTGACTAACTAACTACTCGTGGTGTGCGCGTGAGGCGCCGAACTAGGGGAGCGTCATGAAATTTGCCGAGCACATCATTGACCTGGTGGGCAACACCCCGCTGGTGCGCTTGAACTCT
>DAHVRJ010000087.1:0-13389 GCA_027322505.1 Demequinaceae bacterium | reverse complement strand
CGTGACCGTCTCGATGGCGGCCGAGGGTGGGCAACTGCAGTTAAACGCGTTCGAGCCCGTCGTGGTGAAGGCAAATGTTGAGCAAATCACGCACCTGGCGACTGCACTGCGCGTCTTAACCGAGCGCTGCATCAACGGGATCACCGTCAACCCGGACGTGATGGCCCGCCACCTGGATCAAACCGTGGGAATAGTTACCGCGCTGAACACTGTTTTGGGCTATGACCTGGCGTCGCAGATCGCCAAAGACGCGCTGGCATCGCACCGTCCCGTGGCGGAGTTGGCCGTCGAGCGGGGGCTCTTGACCGAAGAGCAGCTGACGGAAATGCTGGATCCGCTGCGCCAGGCGCGTCCGCACGAGCGGTAGGGGTTGTTTGGCGCAAAGTGCCGGGCGTTTTGCTCTGGCATAAGCGTTGCCGATACTCTTGCAGGTGCATTAATCAGGAGGCGTGGCCGAGCGGTTTAAGGCGCCCGCCTGCTAAGCGGGTTGGGAGTGATACTCCCTCACGGGTTCGAATCCCGTCGCCTCCGCATATAGACCCCCGGTGGGCGTGGCCAAAGCTGCGGCTGCCGGGGGTTTTGTGCTGTGCGGCAGCGTGACCTCGTCCCTGTTGCGTGTCCGGCTCGATCGCACGCCCGGGACCATAAAATCTGGCTCTTGCGCACGTCTTTGCCGGGTTTAGCCCTGTGGGTCTCATCACATGACCCCGGTTTGGGATTCATTGCTAGAACCGGGTATCTTTAACGTTGGCTTCAAACGCCGTGCGCCCTTAGCTCAACGGATAGAGCGTCTGACTACGGATCAGAAGGTTGGGGGTTCGAATCCCTCAGGGCGCGCTTATAGAAGAAGGGCCGTTAACCCGTTTTGCCGCCCTGCGACACAGTCCCGTCCGACGAAGAGCTATCCGACGTCGCTCCATTCCTCGCAGCGCCCCCGTCCGGCTCGGTTTGAAAACCAACAACCTTGTGTGAGCCATCGCAAAACGGCTTAATCGTTGAGGCGCCACAGCGGCACAGCGCAATTGTGGATCGCCGCCGCGGAATCGGCTCTCCGGTCGAAGAAACTAAATCCACGTCTCCCCGTACTAGTAGCGGGCCGTCGACACACGCCACGATTTCAGGCTCGTCCATAAATCTCACCATTTCTGTCGTCGGAGCTAAAGCGTTCGGCGCTAAAGTTGTTTCGGCCATCCGCCCCCGCATCGCTACTAGCCGCGCCGCCACGCCAAAACTTCTCGCCGTCGCGCAACGCAGACCGTCCGGCCTCCCACGCTTCCAAAGTTTCCTGCGCTCCCCAGCCATCAACCATGAGCGATGTATTCGCACCGAACATCACATCAGCCAAGAGTGCGGGCTCATCCTCTGCGAGCCCACCGGCCAAGCCCCTTCCGGCGATCTGCTCGTGGACGGCATCAGCTTCGACGTGCTCGTCAAAATAGTCAGTTTCTTCCGCTCCATACCCCAGGCGCCGGAAACCATCGCCTAAAAACTTATTGGGCAGCGATGACGTCATTTCATAGGCCGCGTAGTGTCCCGCCATCGCCCCGCGTAAGTGCCGGTTCATCCCGAACATGCCCATCATTGTGAAGGATGCCAACGTGAGCGCGGGAATAAAATCCAGATATGCCCCATATGTATTGTCCAGGCCGAGCCGCCGCATGAGCCGCGCAAAAATCTGCGAATGAACCCGCTCCGGGCGCCCGCCGCCATACTCATCGGTTTGAATCTCCACCAGCGCCGCTTTCGGCCGGCCCGTGAGTCGAGGAATCGCCCACGTTTGCGGATCCGCCTCTTTCAGCGTGTAAATCGAGCGCAACACCACGTATTCTCGGGCCTGTTCATCGCTTGCTTTCTTCGCAATAAACCGCGGAACGCTCGGCCCCGGCTGCGGCTTTGTTAGCTCAAATAGGGCGGCCGCAATCGCCTCGGCATTAACCTCTGGAAGCGTCGGCACCGGCACATCGCGGCGTAAATGGCGCTCAAATCCGCGCTCAATCGCCACCCGCGCGGCCGTCAATTGCGGGTCCCACTCCCACGCATCGTCCGTCGCAACCAGCCCGCCATAGTGCAGTCCCTGTAACACCAAAAGGGTTAACTGCAGGTCATCGTCGCGCGCAATATCTGGTGCATGCGCCACTGCCGATTCCACCGCATCGTCAAAACCGATCAGTGTTTCCGTTGCCGCGGCAGTTGGCTGGCGAAGCGCGGTCAAGAGCTGGCCGCTCACGGGCCCGCGGGCATCAAATCGCGCCGGAGGAAAAAGGGCAGCGGCCTTCGCACTTGTTTGCGGGGTGACCTGCAAGTTGTTGACCATGGAATCCTCCGTGTGTGGACGTTTAGTCACCTTAAAACGGTTTGCTCATCACCACGACCGGAACAGAATTTATTAATTTTGGACGGCGCCTCGCACCACTCCTTTTAAGTCCGTCCAATCTGCGGTCTGGTGGGTGCGGGAGGAATCTGTGGTCCAGTGGTGCGAGGCACGCGCAGCGCCCATAGTGGGAAGATGCGCCTTATTGGGAAACACGATGATGACAACCCGCGGATTCGTATCGGGGGTAAGCGGCGCGTTTTCGTGCTCAATCACCGCTATGAAGCGCTGTCCATCCTGAACGATATTTTTATCGGCATATTTTTCACCGCCGGCAGCATATTGTTTTTCTTCAGTAGCCTGGAAAATATTGCGATCACGCTATTTCTTCTAGGAAGTATCGATTTTCTCCTGCGCCCGGTGATCCGCCTGGCACGGCGCATGCATATCGTTCCTCCCGATGAGGCAGATGAAGGTGACGACAGCTTCGAATACTGACAGGCGCCGTCCAAAATCAGGATTTTGGAGGTGAGCTGCCGCGCACGGATTTACCACCACGAACCGGTTATTGGCCCTAGTTACCCGCCCGGCGGTTGTGGTGGTGCACCCTCAGATGCGGCGTCTTTAGTGAAAAAGGAGATCTGCCCATTGGCCTCGAGGACGGCTAGACGCACGTCTTCAAGGTGTTCGATTCCTTGCTGGCGGGCAGCGGCATAAAAATCCGCGAATGAGACGCGTTCTTGGCGCATCGCCTCGTCGCGGGGCTCCCCGTTGTTGAAGATAATTACGGGTCGCCCGTGAATGAGACGGCGCGTGCGGCGGGAACGCACATTGAGCCACGACAGCGCAATGGTTAGCAGCGCAAATGTTCCAACTGCGAGCATGGCTGCGGTCATTGAATAATCCTGCTGCGTCACCCCCTGCTGGACTAGGTCGCCCATGGTGACGAACAAGATGAGTTCAAATGAGCTGAGTTCCCCCAGCGTCGAGCGGCCAACCACGCGCGTGATGGCCCAAAGGAATAGGAAGATGATTACGGCGCGGAGGACGATTTCCATGGTTCTCCCTAAGGAAGCATGCTGGTAGTGAAGTCAAGGGGTGCGATTAATTCCCCGTCGATGTAGAGGCCAACTGTTCCGGACGAGCCGGTCATGGCACCCGGTTCCACGTAGTGATCAACGCTGATCGAGATGTCGTTTCCGCCGGCGGTGTTGAACGTCCAATATTCCATTTCGCCGTCCGCGGCTTGGCTTTCTGGTTTTGGGTCTAAGCCCTGTTCTTCGAAGATGTTGAAGTATTCACCGGTTACTGCCACGACTACTTGCTTGGGCAGTGGTTGCGTGCTTGCAATATCGAGTTTCCAAGGCACGTCCAGTCCGGAGCGGCTCACCCGCGGGTAAGTCAACGTCAGGGTGTACCCGGCTTCTTCTGCGCTTTTCGTTTGCACTGAGTCACCCAGAAAACCAGCGGCACCGGCGGCAACAAAAACTGCTAGGGCGGTCGTTCCAACTCGTCGCGACCATGGCGCTCGTTTCCTATCGCTGCGCGGGACATCCGCGGTGGTGGACTGCACGGTAACGGGTCTCCCTTCGCTTTGTTGTCACTGTAAAGCGGAATTGATCACCCCACGACCGGGCAGGAGCGCGGGCGGGCGGCGAGGCATCTACAAATCGCTCGGTCGCGCTCCTGGTTGCTGGCGCTGTACGTTTCGTGTTGCTGGTCGGGCAGGCCCGTGCTGTGATCGAAATATGGAACAGACGCATGGGGACGCAACGATCGCCTTCCTTTCTGATGGGTATCGCTTCGGCCTGAACCGTTTTGAACGGCTGGGCACTGATGCGTTCCGAACCCGCTTGGGCGGTCTGCCCATGACGTTTTTGCGCGGCGCGAACGCGGCCGGAATGTTTTACGGCGGGGATCGATTCACCCGTCAAGGGGCGATGCCGCCATCCGTCGTGCACCTTTTGCAAGACCGCAATAGCGTCCAGGCGTTGGACGGTGCTCGTCATATGCACCGCAAGGCAATGTTCGTAAAATTGCTGACTGACGAGGGGGAGCTTGCCCGTCTTTCCGACATCTTTACCCGGCACTGGGAACAGGCAAAAAGCCAGTGGCACGAGCGCGGCAACGGTGCAGACCGCAAAATTGTGCTCCACGATGCGGCTGTTGCGATCCTGGCTCGGACAGCCATCGAATGGGCAGGGATCCCGCTTGAGCAAACGGATGTGAATCAGCGCACGCAGGAACTGGCCGGAATGGTGGAATACGCCGGAAGTTTCGGGCCGCGGAATTGGATAGCGCAATTGCGGCGGCGGCGCACCGAAGCATGGGCGCGAGATCTGGTCCATGCGGCTCGCGCGGCGGGGCCGGATGCGAGCCCGCTGGCGGAACTGGCGCACTGGGATGAAACCGACGGCGCGGTGCTCAGCGACGAAATTTTGGCGGTCGAACTGTTAAATCTGCTGCGCCCGATCGTGGCGGTGGCGCGGTTCATTGTCTTTTCGGCGCTCGCGCTCTATCGCTACCCGCAGTGGCAAGAGACCTTCCGCAGCGGCGACTACACGGACCTAGAGCATTTTGTGCACGAGGTGCGGCGCCTGACACCGTTCTTTCCGGTAATTGCCGGCCGGGCGCGTGAGGACTTTTCATGGCAGGGGCACCAGTTCACCGCCAAAGACCGCGTCGTTCTGGATCTTTTCGCCACCAATCATGACCCCGTGTTGTGGACGGCGCCATATAAGTTCGTGCCCGAGCGGTTTCGAGATTGGAACGGGGACCCCAACACGCTGATCCCCCAGGGAGCGGGCGAAGTCTCTAATGGGCACCGATGCCCGGGTGAAAAGGCAACTATTGAGCTGATGAAAGCTGCGGTTCGCTGTCTAACGCAAATGGAGTGGAGCGTGCCGAAACAGAACCTGCGCGTAAATTACAGCCGGTTTCCGGCGCTGCCCCAAAGCGGATTCGTTATGGAGGTGGCCTAGCGCCAACCCAGCCGGGTGATTGAACCGCTAAAAATTAACCGCTAAGAGCCCCAACAACATAAGCTGCTTGACCGGCATGCTGCGCCGCATCATCGATGATGCTCACCAATCGCACCCCGCACGTAACCGGGGGATCCCAATCGGGATCTACGACGTGGTCCAGTTCGTCCTGGCTCAAACTGTTAATAAAGTGCACGAGTGCTTCCGTCGCGGCTTCGATATATGCAAGCAAACCCTCGGCGTCATCGGTGCGAACCGAACGCGCCTCTTCAGGAGTGTGCCCGTAACCGAGCGTTGCCCCGATTTCACCCAAGTCGAGGCGATTTTGAAAATCCCCGCGCGTCCAGACCTCTTCGCCGCCCGTCAAAGCGGCGGTCTGCGTATCAATCTCGCGGCCGATGTGCCATAACAGCCATGCCACGGAATTGGGGTGCTCGTTCACGTGCGCATTCAAAACCTGGGGTGTGAGAGAGGGGCGGAGACTTTGTGCCGCCTGCAATGGCCGTAGCGCCGCTTCTGAGAGAACATCGAGTGCGTCCATCACCTCATGTTAAGTGCTTCAGCGGAGGTTTTCTTGTTCTATAACATTCCGACGGCACCGCCTATGCGAGATAGATTTGCCCCGAGTTCTAAATCAGGAGCGATCACATTATGAACGATGGGCAAGAAACAACGGGGGCGCCAGGGGACCCACTCTCGCCGGAGCCGGAGGCGGTCCCCGCCCTGCGAGTTCAAGACGCGGGCTTAAAGGGCCTGCGCGGTTGGGCGTTTCGCCACGTCACCTTCGATGCCCATGCTGGGCGGGTGACGACCGTTACTGGCCCGGCCGGCACAGGGCGATCCACCCTCCTATTGGCGTGCGCGGGGCGATTGAAACTCACAGAGGGGAGTGTCGACGTCCCTACCCGAACACATCACAAGCGGCACGTGCGGGCCAAAGTCAACGTCGCTCGCATTGGCGGGATTATCGGGCTCGACACCGAGCTGAGCGTGGCTGGAAACATCAATGATGCGGCGGATTGGGCGGGAATGATCCGCGAAGAGGCCCGCGTCTTGTTGAGTCAGTGGCGGCGCCTTTTTGACCTCGACCTGCCGGCGCAACTGCCCGCCGGCGAGTTGCCCGCGCTCGAGTTTGCGGCGCTGCATTTGCTGTGCGCCGCACTGGGTGACCCGCGGGTAATTGTGCTCGACGATTTAGATAACGACCTCACCCGCAGCCAAATCAACACTTTGTGGCAGATCGCCTCCCGGGTGGCCCGCGGGGAAGTCAGCGACCCCATGGCACTGGTGGTCTCCACGGTGGCCGCGCAACCACCGCCAGAAATCGGTCCAACCATCGAACTCGCACGTTTTGATAACCGCGAGAAAGGCGGCCAGCAGTGAGAACTTTGCGTCTCGCCCTCACCGAAATCACGCGCCACCACCGGCCGATGCATCGGCTCGCAATCGCGTTTTTGATCATCGTTCCCACCCTGTATGGCGCCCTTTATTTATGGTCGAACTGGGACCCATATGGTCGCCTCGATGACGTTCCCGTCGCAGTGGTGAACCTGGACGAACCAGTAACTGTTGACGACACCGAAGTGGCCGCCGGCGATCAACTCGTTGACAACCTCTTCGCCGAACCCATATTCGGTTGGACGGAAACCGACGCCGAAGACGCCGCGACTGGCCTGGAAAATGGCGACTACTACATCACCATCACCATCCCGGAGAGTTTTTCGGCTGATTTAGCTTCCGGCGCCGATGGCACCCCGCGCCGGGCAACTGTCGATATGCAGCGCAATGACGCCAATGGATTTGTGGTTGGCATCATGGCCGAGACCGTCCAAAGCAAACTCCAGGGGCAAATTAACGCCGCCGCGACCCAGGCATATTTTGAGTCCGTTTAAGGCAGCCTGGATCAGCTCCACGCCGGCCTCGAACAGGCCCAAAGCGGGGCACATGAACTGGCCGATGGCCTGCCGGACGCCGCCGAAGGTGCTAATGATCTCGCCGACGGCTTAGGGGACGCGGTTGCCGGGGCTGATGAAATTGCGGACGGCGCCACTCAGGTTGCGCAGGGAACTGCCCAAATCGCTGGGGTCGTCAATCCGCTCGCCGACGCTATCGCGCCGGCAATTCCCACTATCGCTTCCGACGCGGAGGCAATTGCCGACACTTCTGCCCAGTTGACAGACCTGGTGGCAGGCACCACTGACAGCCTGAGTTCACGCGCCGATGATGTGACGCAAGCTGTGAAAGATCTACAAAACGATTACCCGGAATTAGCGGACAGCGCCGCGTATAAAGAACTCGTGAACGGGGTTGATGCCCTTGATGGCCATGCGCAAAAAATCGCTGACACTACCGGGAGCGTGAATGACACGGCACAAAAAATCCACGACACCAGCAAGAAAGCGGTAGCACAGGCACCGAATCTGCAACAGGACGTCAAGGACGCCAAAGCCCAGATCAATGAGCTCAACTCCGGTGCCCATGCCGTAGCTGATGGCGCCGGCGCGTTGGCAGAAAAACTCACTCCCGCCCGTGATGGCGCCACCGACCTAGCCGACGGCCTCGGGGATGCTGCGCCGGGATCTCAGCAACTCGCCGAAGGAACGGATGAACTAGTGGCAGCTGTGCCCGCGCTTGATCCCGATACCCGAGAAGCCAACGCCCAAATCTTGGGGGATCCGACCGACGTGAGTCTCGCCGTCCAAAATCCGGCTGATACCTATGGCCGGGGGCTGGCGCCGTTTTTCTTCGCAATCGCGCTGTGGGTATTTGGCATTGTCGTATTCCTCATCATGCGCCCGACTACCGGCCGCGCCCTGGCCAGCCGCGCCCACCCAATCCGGATTCAACTGGTCGGGTGGCTGCCCGTATTCGGCATCGGGCTGCTGGGGGCGTACCTGTTATTCGCGGTGTCGTGGTTTGCGCTCGGATTGGACCCGGTCAACCCGGGCGGGGCGCTCGCGGTCATCACCATCACGGTGGCCCTATTTACCTTGATCGCGCAACTGGCGCGCAACGGTTTAGGGCTCGTGGGCTCGGCGGTGCTCCTCGTGCTGCTGATGTTGCAACTGGTCTCGTCGGCGGGAATCTACCCGGTCGAGACGCTGCCCAGTTTGTTGCGCGCGATCCACCCGTATTTGCCGATGAGTTACGTCGTTGACGCGCTGCGCATCGTATTCACCGGTGGCTCGGCCGCGAAACTAACCCAGGATTTGGTGTTGTTATCCGGATTGGCGGTGGCCGTATTTGCCGGTGGAG
Organism: Demequinaceae bacterium; assembly: GCA_027322505.1. Taxonomy (GTDB): domain Bacteria; phylum Actinomycetota; class Actinomycetes; order Actinomycetales; family JAJYRW01; genus JAJYRW01. The sequence goes on along the minus strand of DAHVRJ010000087.1, from coordinate 4,842 downwards.
TTGCGCTGTCGGCACGCAAACGCACCTGGTCGCTGATCAATGTGCACCCGCCGCTGGCGGAATAGGTGGCCCCTTATGGCCGCCGCTCGCGGAGTAGTGCGCCTTAGAGCGAGTAGGTGCCCTTAGAGATTGACGGTGATATCGGCGCCGTCGCGTAGTTTCTCGATGATTTCCTGCGCGGCAGCAGAGCGCTGTTCATTCTTGGCGTTGTCTTCCAACTGGTCGCGTATCTCATCGAAGTCGGGAATTTGTTCTTCATCGAGTTCCTGGCCCTCGAACTGCTGGAGCATTTCGTCGTACTGCTCTTTTAGTTCTCCATCGCTGGGCGGGTCGATGTCCGCGTGGCTGTCGACGTAGTCCTCAATTTGAACCTGCTTGGCAGCACTCGTTCGAACCTCATCGGCGGAACTGCCCTGCTCTTCAAGCATTTCGAGGAATTGGTCGACCGACTCGGCGCCGTTTTGGCCGGCAAGAGTCAGTAGAAACTCTTCCACATCGTCATCGCTGGGCTTGATGCCTTCGCTGTCGGCCGCCTGAACTATAAGTTCTTGGTCGACGAACATGTCGGCGATATCCCGCTTGATTTGATCCTGGTCGAGCTCTTGCCCCTGGCCCGCCATGGCCATTTGCTGGAAGTAAGCCTCATAGTCGGGCAGGAACTCATCGCGAGTGATCTCTGTGCCGTTCACTTCGGCGATCACATCGGGCAGGCTGTCAATCTCGGGGTCAGGCATTTCGCCCATGTCGCCAAGGTCGCCCAGGTCATCGAGACCGTCCGGGTTCTCAGAGTCGCCACCGTTTTCGGAAGTCTCATCACTGGCGTTTTGTTCATCGGCATCGGAAGAGCACGCTGCCAGTACAAGGGTGGAAGTGCAGATTAGTGCGAGAAATATGCGCTTAAGACGCATGGAGTGAAGTCCTTACGGAACGAAGATTGATTGCTAACCTTCCACGGTACCCCGGGGAGCGCAGATCCGATACAAGTGCGGGTGTGGTAAATGTCTCGCTGAATTTAAGGAACAAATCTCGGTACCCGGGTACAGAGGCGCACACACTACGCAAAGAAGCGTTCATGCATTCCAGGGCGCGTATGCACGGCTGAGTCTATGATGAATACGTGGTACTTGAAGCGGCAGTAGAGCTCTTGAGCCGCGGCAAATTCACGGTGTTGACCGGCGCGGGGCTGTCAACGGATTCTGGGATCCCGGACTATCGCGGCCCTGATGCGCCCGAGCGCACGCCGATGACATTTGAACAGTTCGTGGGGTCGCAGAGTTTTCGCCGGCATTACTGGGCGCGCAACCATGTGGGATATCGGTTCATGCGAGATGTGGCGCCCAATGAGGGGCACCGCGCTTTGGCGCGGATGGATGCCCGCGGGTACATCACTGGCACGATTACCCAAAATGTTGATCTGCTCCATGAAAAGGCCGGAGCCAACCGGGTGATTGACCTGCACGGCCGCTCCGACACGGTTATCTGCCTTACCTGTCACCAGCGGATCTCACGCGCTCATATGCAGGTGCTACTCGACGTCCATAATCCAAATTTCGATATTGACCCCGGTGACGTGGAAATTGCCCCTGACGCCGATGCCGTCCTAAGAGCAAGCGATGATTTTGTTGTGCCGCCCTGCCCAATCTGCGGTGGGATTTTAAAACCCGACGTCGTCTATTTCGGCGAAAACGTGCCGCGGGAGCGGGTGGCTGCCGGATTTGCGATGGTGGACTCCGGATCGGCACTTTTGGTGGCTGGGACGTCTCTGGCGGTTTTCAGCGGCCGACGATTCGTGCGGCATGCGGTGCAGATGGACATTCCCGTGATCATAATTAACCGCGGCGCTACTAGTTCCGATCTTGATGCGACGGTGCGGATTAATTCGGGGACGACGGAAGCGCTTACGGCTATCGAAGCTGAACTGATGGAACTAAGTCGTAACTAGTCCTCACTGAGCCCTCCCATCAGAAGTCGCAGGTAGAACCAGCCTGATTAGCCCCGCGAGCCTGGCTTTCGTGTTGATGACCGGATCGCCAGTGAGGGAACCAGGCGCTGGGAGGCAGTCTGGGAGTCGGGGTCATTTATGACCGCCGTCAAAAGCTGGGCGGCTACGCGACCCATGTCATAGTGCGGGCGGTGCACGGTGGTTAGAGGCGGCGCGAGCCGGGAGGAAAAGCTCATATCGTCATAGCCGCAGATAGATAACTGTTCGGGAATTTTAACGCCGACGTTCTGGAACTTTTGAATAGCGCCCAGTGCAATCAAATCGATAGCCGCGATGATTGCTGTTGGCAGTTCTTTTCGTTTCAGTAAGCCCTCCGCGGCTTGAACGCCACCCTCAATAGATAGGGGTGATTTCACTACTTCGAAATTAATGCCAGCACCACCGGAGTTAATAGCCCGCTTTACCCCGTCGAGTCGGTCTTGGATCGGATCCGCTTCCGCTGGATCGCCGATAAAAACTACGTCCCGGTGGCCAAGATCCAGTAGGTGCTGCATCGCGCTTTCGCCGCCGGCAACGTCATCAATCGACACTGAAGGAATGGCGTCTTGGGGGAAGGTGGCGTCCATCGCCACAACGGGAACGGGGGAAACTAATACATTCCCATTGGTAAACTTTGATGGGTCTTTGGGCACAAAGATTATGCCGGCCACTTGGCGCTCTTCGAATACCGAAAGGTACGTCTTTTCTCGTTCAACTGAGCGGTCACTATTGCCGATAATGAGCGTCCAATTGTCCTGAGTTAAAACATCTTCTACCCCGCGAGCCATATCCCCGAAACTCGGGTTCCAGGCGTCGAGCAACAAAAGCCCAATTGTGTGAGAGCGGCCGGAGCGTAAATGCCGGGCGGATTCTGAGGGCACGTAGTCGAGCTTTTGAATGGCGTCCTGTACCGCGGCTAGCTTGGCTGGTTTTACCCGATGCGGATAGTTCAAAACATTTGACACTGTCGCCGGAGAAACGCCGGCTTCGCGCGCCACATCGCGCACTGTTGGTCTGCGACCGTTATTCATTGTGACGGTTTCCTGGTGACTTGACACGTTACAAAACTGTATATAGCGTGAACGATATTCCAAAATGGAACGTTACAAAAGGCCCCATGGCCACACAGGTCTTCCCCCGCGTGCACCGTCGTCACAGCGAGGTGAATGTACATCGGGTAGGACCGTTCGATATTTCAATATCGAAGTAAGCAAGAGCTAACAAGGTTGTTAGGAGAAGGTCGTGCTCAAGTTACGTACCCGGCACAGAGCATTGCTCGGGGTCAGTTCTATCGCCGCGCTATCCATGGCGCTGGCCGCATGCAGCGATGACGGCGGAGACAATGGTGGGTCTGGCGATGGAGGAAACGGTGATGACCTTTCCGGCAGCATCGCTTTCCTCATGCCGGACCACGCGTCCACCCGCTATGAAGAGCAGGATTATCCGCTTTTTGAAGCGAAGGTGGAAGAACTTTGCCCCGATTGCGAAGTCCACTATCAAAACGCGGACGGCAACGCTACTGATCAGCAAGAACAGGCTGATTCGATGGCGGCTCGCGGTGTTGACATTGTCGTTATTGACGCAGTGGATACCACGGCTGCGGCAAACATTGTCGAAAATCTGCAATCGCAAGACATCAAAGTCATCACCTATGACCGGCCAGTACCCAACGCCCAAGCTGACTACTATGTCTCATTCGATAACACTGCAATTGGTGAGCTGATCTCCGAGGATCTCGTTACCTACCTGGCGGATGAGGCAGTTACTGCTAGCGACGGTGGTTTGCTGATCGTGGGCGGCTCCCCAGATGATGACGCGGCCCAGCTGATTAAAGAAGGAATGCTTAGCGGCGTAGAGGCAAGTGAATTCGACGTACTAGCTGAATTCGATACCCCGGACTGGGACCCGCCGCAGGCACAAGAGTGGGTAGATGGCCAACTCGACAAATTCGGTGACGAGGTTGTTGGAGTGGTGGCCGCCAATGACGGAACGGGTGGAGCAGCAATTGCTGCGCTGAAGGCAACGGGTATTACGCCGCTACCACCGGTTACCGGTAATGACGCGGAGACTGCCGCGATTCAGCGAATAATTGCTGGCGACCAGCACAACACTATTTCGAAGCCAATCAAGATTGTCGCGGAAGAAACCGCAGAAATTGCCATTCAATTCTTGAAGGGTGAAGAGCCCGAGGCGGAAGATACGCTGTTCGATACCCCATCCGTCCTTTTCGTTCCCGAGGTAGTTACTCGCGACAACGTTAAGGAAATCATTTTTGATGGTGATATCTATACCGCAGATGAAATCTGCACCAGCGATTATGAAGAAGCTTGCGAAGAGCTAGACATTCTCTGATTTCGCAGACCATCACCACAAAAAGCAAGCAGAGTAGCAAATTTTGCAACTTCCTATTCCGGCGAAGCGAGATGGGATAAATGCCGACCACACGTGAGAACACCAAGACCGCAACTTTGAGTCTAAAAGGCATCACAAAGCGTTTTGGCGCTGTTGCTGCCCTAACGGATGTGGATTTAGAGGTTAAAGGCGGCGAAGTTCTCGCGCTCGTAGGTGATAATGGCGCCGGCAAGTCCACCTTGGTAAAGGTGCTTGCCGGCGTCCACCAGGCCAATGAGGGCGAGATCGTTATTGATGGGAAACCAGCCGAACTGGACAATCCCACGGACTCGATCAATTACGGAATAGCCACCGTCTTCCAAGACTTAGCGCTGTGCGACAACTTAAATGTCGTAGAGAATCTGTTCCTGGGGCAAGAACTCAGCCCATTTCGGCTGAATGAATCGCAAATGGAACTGCGTTCGTTCGAATTATTGGACCAATTGACCGCCAAGATCCCCTCCCTCCAC
>DAHVRJ010000070.1:0-17479 GCA_027322505.1 Demequinaceae bacterium | reverse complement strand
AAATTCATCTCCCTGCGCCTCGGCGCGCCGCGCGTTCAGCTGCCAGCCAGGCCTGTTGCGCCGCAGTTGGGGCTCCCGCGCCAGCTTTGGGGCCGCGACTGGAACCAGTTTGTTCTCCCGGAGTGCGCGCCCCGGATGCCTGGTTCGCCGCGGCCAGACCCGGCCCCCGCCACAACTGGCAGATGGCCAGCGCGAGGGCGTCGGCCGCATCAGCAGGTTTAGGCGCATCTGCCAGGCCCAAAATTTTGGCAACCATAGTTTGTACCTGCGCTTTTTCCGCTGCTCCGTAGCCGGTTACCGCGCGCTTGACTTCGGACGGGGTGTGCAGGGCGACCGGTATATTGCGCTGGGCGGCAGCCAACATGACGACGCCCGAAACTTGCGCTGTTCCCATCACGGTCGTCAGGTTGTGCTGGGCGAAAACCCGCTCCAAAGCCAACACTTCGGGTTCATACTCATCAAGCCACTGACACACGACATCGGATATTTTTGCCAGCCGCACCGCGAGGTCTTCTTGGGAATCGGTCCGAGCAACACCGGTCGCCACGTGGCGGGCGCGGCGAGCAGATAGGGCATCCACGACGCCTAGTCCACAGCGGGTTAAGCCCGGATCAACTCCCAAAACACGCATGTCATGAAGCTTCGAGAGCTGCCATTACCTCATCAGAGGCGTCAAAATTGGCAAAGACGTTTTGCACATCGTCGGAATCCTCTAGCGCGTCAATCAACTGCGTGACCTTGCGGGCGCCATCCTCATCTACATCAACCAGCATCGAGGGGACGAATGAGGTTTCCGCCGAGTCGTATTCGATGTCTTCTTCTTGCAGCGCGGTGCGCACCGCAACGACGTCGGTGGGCTCACACTGAATTTCGAAGACCTCGCCGTGGTCTATGATCTCTTCCGCTCCCGCGTCGAGAACGGCGGCAAGAATGTCATCTTCGGTGTGCTCGGCATGGGGAACGATCACGACGCCGCGGCGGGAAAATAGATAGGACACCGAGCCGGGATCGGCCATGGTTCCGCCGTTGCGAGTAAAGGCGACGCGCACGTCCGATGCGGCGCGGTTGCGGTTATCGGTAAGGCACTCCACAAGCACCGCAACACCGTTGGGGCCATAGCCCTCGTACATGATCGTTTGGTAATCGGCTCCGCCCTCTTCGAGGCCACCGCCGCGCTTAACCGCGCGATCGATGTTGTCATTGGGAACCGAGGAGCGCTTCGCTTTTTGAATCGCGTCATAGAGCGTCGGATTTCCCGCTGGGTCGGGGCCGCCGGTGCGCGCAGCTACCTCAACGTTCTTGACCAGCTTGGCAAATAGTTTGCCCCGCTTGGCGTCGGTAGCAGCCTTTTTGTGCTTCGTTGTGGCCCACTTCGAATGACCCGCCATGCTCTTAAACTCCTATGACCTGATGGGCGTAGATGCTTTCATCTTAGAGGTTGCCTGCTTGGAGCCGCGGCAGGCGCGGCTCCAAGAGGTACTTAAACCCCGTAGGCGAGTGGTTTTACGGCCTTTCCACCCGCAATTGCCGCCTGATGCCATCCCAACCGGGTAAGAGCGCTTCGACCAGGCTGACCAGCTGCTCGGGATACATTGTAGGTGCCACCTGGCGCAGATCGTTTAGATGCCACCAGCGCAGCTCATCCATGAAATTGCGTTCGATTTCAGTCCAACCCTCGGTGTTTATTTCGCCGGGGTTTTTGATTCGCGCTAGGTAAATAACTTCATCTTGACGCACCGTTTCAAAGAAAAATTTGAAAGTCGCGCTGCGCTCATACACCGGCCCGATCAAATCCGTTTCGGCAATTCTTAAGCCGGCCTCTTCGAACACTTCCCGCACCGCAGCCTGGGCTGCAGTTTCGCCCTCATCAACACCCCCACCAACCAGGTACCACCATGAGCGGTCAGGCTGGTGTGCATCATGCCCGCGCGCCAGCAGCACCCGGTCATTGTCGTCCAACAAGATGACGCGGGAGCCGCGGCGAAAGGGAATACCGTCCGGACCTGGTTTCCAATCAGGGCCCAGCTGTGAAGGCCGCCCCGAAAAGGTCACCAGCCCCGTTCAGCAAGCCGATGTGGCACGGGAATCTCATCCACCGTCAGGCCAACCATGGCCTCGCCCAGACCGCGTGAGACCTCAGCTAAAACAGCCGGATCTTGGTAATTTTCGGTAGCGCGCACGATCGCGCGGGCCCGCTGCTCCGGATTGCCAGATTTAAAGATGCCCGAACCCACAAAGACGCCCTCGGCGCCCAGCTGCATCATCATCGCCGCATCCGCTGGAGTGGCGATTCCCCCGGCGGTAAACAGCGTGACCGGCAGTTTGCCCGTCGTGGCAATTTCGCGCACCAGATCATAGGGAGCCTGAAGTTCCTTTGCCGCCACGTACAGTTCATCTTCGGGTAGCGCCGCCAGCTGAGCGATTTCCGTGCGCAAAGTACGCATATGCGTGGTGGCGTTGGAAACATCGCCCGTGCCGGCTTCACCCTTGGAGCGGATGAACGCAGCTCCCTCGGTAATGCGCCGCAGCGCCTCACCCAGATTTGTCGCCCCGCACACAAACGGCACATCAAATGCCCACTTATCAATGTGGTGGGCGTAATCAGCCGGGGTGAGAACTTCCGACTCGTCGACGTAGTCAACACCCAAAGACTGCAAGATCTGTGCTTCTACGAAGTGTCCGATGCGCGCTTTTGCCATGACCGGCACGGACACGGCGTTTACGATCCCGTCAATTAAGTCGGGATCGCTCATTCGAGCAACGCCCCCCTGAGCCCGAATATCCGCCGGGACCCGCTCCAACGCCATAACGGCAACGGCACCGGCATCTTCAGCGATTTTCGCCTGCTCCACCGTGACGACGTCCATAATGACGCCGCCCTTAAGAGAGTCGGCCACGCCGCGACGAACTCGCGGCTGGGATGCTGCCTGGTCGGCGTTATTTTGCGTCGTAGACACGTATACCTCTTTGATATGAAAAATGAATTAAAGGCCTGCTCTTACATCGTAGACCCCAAGGCCCGCTGGAAGATCATCATCTAACTCGATCATTACCGGCATGGGTGCCCGCCCAGCCAAACGTAAGAGCCGTACCAGTATTTTACGCCGAATACGCCGCGTATGGGAAACGGCGTCATTATGGAATCTGCGGGCCATCTCCGCCCGCACCCAAGCCGAGGCCAGGGCGCCGACAACGCTCGAGCCCAGTTCGCCGTCCGCAATCTCCCCCAAAAACTCCTCATCCGATAGGCCCGCCCGCAGTGCCTGGGAGAGTTCTGATTCCGCAATTTCCCGCTGCGGGTCGGAAAGACCATCCATGTCGAGCACGCGGGCGGCAGATTCGGCAATGACCAGCGTTGCGGCGGGATCAAGGACGCCTAAGCGGACCAGTTCGAGTGCGGCCGAGGCCCGGCGAACAAGTTGGGCGTCCAGCGCGGTTGAGGCGGCTGCGATGCGGTGGTGGAGCCGATCAAGACGCGAGGCCAGGCCGGTGATGAGCCAAATAAGGATGACCACGACCAGGGCAATGGCCCACCACATCCACGGGCTCATACGAATTCGCCTTCGTCACTGTGGTCGGTGGTCACGGCGCCCGGTTGCTGCTGGGAGACCATCTCGTAGACGGTCAAAATGCGCTCCGCCACCACGGACCAGTCGTATTTGCCCACGGCGGCAGTGGCCCGCTCCACAAAGGCGGCGCGTTTTTCCGGGTGAGCAAGCAGGTCGTTTATGACCCGAGCTAAATCTGAGGAGTCGCCATTGGAAAACAGGGCGCCAAGTTCGCCGTATTCGAGCACGCGCTGAAACGCCCCAATATTTGAGGCAACAACGGTGGTGCCGGCACTCATGCCCTCCACGAGGACGATTCCAAAACTTTCGCCTCCCGTCTGGGGCGCGATATACATATCGACCGAGCTGAGTAGTTCGGCTTTTTCCGCATCGGAAATACCGCCTAAAAATTCCACGGCTTGCGCGTTTTCACCAAGTGTTTCCGCCGCCGCCTGGGCATCTCCGCGCCCGGCAATGAGAAAGCGGGCGCCGGGGTGTTTGCGCCGGATTTCTGGAATCGCCCCAAACAAAATGGGCAGTCCTTTGCGCGGTTCATCCAGGCGCCCCAAGAAGGCGATCGTGGGCGCCTGAGGTGTCCCAGTCCATTTATCTACCGGTTTCGCCTCGGCGAAGCGATCTACCCAGACGCCGTTGGGAATGATGATCGCATCGCCCCCGACGTGTTCCACGACCGTACGCCGGGCATCTTCCGATACCGCGATGCGAGCCGCGAGCTTTTCGAGGCTGGGTCGCACCATCGGGTAGGCAATCTGCATAGCGCGCGAGCGCGGGTTAGAAGTGTGGAATGTCGCCACAATGGGGCCGCGGGCAATCCACAGCGCGATCATTCCCAGGCTCGGTGTGACCGGCTCGTGAATGTGAAGTACATCGAAGTTCCCGTTAGTGAGCCAGCGCCGGACCCGCGCGGCAGTAAGTGGGCCGAAATTCAAACGCGCAACTGAGCCGTTATAGCGAAACGGGATTGTGCGCCCGGCAGGAACGACGTAGCCCGGAATCGGCGTGCCGTCTTCTGCCGGCGCCAGGACGGATACCTCGTGCCCAATAGAAATTAGGTGTTCGGCGTGATCGCGAATATGAAACTGCACCCCGCCCGGGGCATCGAAGGAGTATGGGCACACGATTCCAATGCGCATGGTCCGGCCCTACGACTTCGTGGTGGGTTTTGGTGCGGATGAATCCCGACCACCTGTGATTACCGGTGGCGGCGCGTCAAGATCGGCGGTAAACACTCGCTGTAACATGTGCCACTCCCAGGGGCGCTTGGCTATTTCTTCAGCCAGACTATCGGCACACCGCTGAATCATGGAGTGAATCTGGGCCTCGCGATCCCCTTCGCCGGGCACAATCTCGGGGTGGATTTGCAACACCATGCCCCAGGGACTGCCGGCAGCTTTGCGCGCTGCACCGCGCAGCCGCTCATGATAGAAGGTCACGGGAAACAGCGGAGACTTGCCGGCTAGCGCAATAACTGCCGGGCCCTTTGCCATGCGGGCCGGTTCGCCAAAAAATTCCACCTCGACGCCGTTATGCGATAGGTCCCGGTCAAATAGCAGCGGCACAATGCGCGGGGGGCGGCGCAGGGCCGAGAGCAAACCGCGCACGACTCCCTCATCGCCGAGAGCAAAAATCTCCATACCCAGACACTGGCGAAACTCCAAGAACGCGTCGAAGACTTCGGGCGGGTTTAACCGCTCAGCCACCGTTGTCACAGGTGAGATTTCCAAGGATGCATAGGCGCCGGCCAGATCCCAGTTGCCGATATGGCCCAGGCCCAATACGGCGGACTTACCGGCGGCAAACGTCTCGTCGAGTCGCTCGCGCCCCTCCACACGGCACCGCGCCCGAATCTGGTCGGCGCTAAAACTGCGCAACCGGAAGGCATCAATGTAATAGCGGGTGTAGGCTCGCATGCCCATCCGGCTCAGTCTTCGCAGATACCGCGGGCCCGCCTTGGGTCGGACCCGACGCAGATTCGATTCCAGGCGCCGCACTCCCTTGCCGCGGCGCAGCCACATCAAATCACTGACTCCCATAGCCAGGGTGCGCACGAGGCTTTCAGGAAATTTGTCGATTGCGCGCCAAGCCAGCAAGAAAAGTTTCGTGCCCAAATTCACGTCTGCTCCAGTGCCTGCTTGCGCACCACGACAACTCGCTGGATGACGGTGATAAACGCGGCCACGACCAGCACACCCAGCGTGATTGTGAGCACGATCACCGGCAGGCCCAGTCCGGTAAAGCCCGTCATTACAAGCGCTAAGACAAGGCGGTCGGCCCGCTCGGCGATTCCCACTTCGGCGGTCATGCCCAAACCTTCAGCCCGCGCCCGCGCATAGGGCACGATCGATCCCAATATCAAGGCCGCCAGGGCGAAGTGACCAATAAGGATCTCATCACCGATGCCGTAGCCCCACAGCACTAATCCGCCGAAAATCGCGGCATCGGCAAACCGGTCAAGCGTCGAATCGAGGAACGCGCCCCACCGTGATGGCCGATCAAGCAGCCGCGCCATGATTCCATCTACCGCATCAGAAAACACGAAGGCCGTAATCACGACCGTGCCCCAAAAAAGTTCTCCCCGCGGATAGAACGCCAGCGCGCCCACCATGACGCCCAGCGTGCCCACGATCGTCACGGCATCGGGACTGATGCCCAGGCGCACGAAAAGCTTGGCAAGGGGCGTAAATAGTTTGGTGATACCGGAGCGCGCGAGTCGGTTAAGCAAGGTTTTCCCATTCAGCTGCGAGTTTGTCGCGCGTATCCGCAAGCAATTCGGGCAGGGCCTTTGTTTGGGCGACGATGGGTAAGAAGTTCGCATCCCCCGTCCAACGCGGCACCACGTGCTGGTGCAGGTGGGCAGCGATTCCCGCTCCCCCGGCCACGCCCTGATTCATTCCGATGTTGAACCCGGCCGGGGCTAATGCGGCCCGCACGGCCCGCATTATTTTTTGGGTTAGTGCACCGATCTCGTGCATTTCTTCGCTGGTGAGGTCGGTGTAGTCCGGCACGTGTCGGTACGGGCAGATAAGGACGTGTCCGGAGTTGTAGGGAAATAAATTTAGGACGACGTACGCCCACTCTCCCCGCGCGACCACCATGGATTCGGTGTCATCATGCTGCGGTGCTATACAAAACGGGCAGCGCGCCTTGGCCGCGGCGGAACTGCCTTCATCCGCGTGGGCGGGTTTGGCATCGCCGGCGACGTAGACCATGCGGTGGGGAGTCCACAAGCGCTGGAAGGCGTCGGGAACTCCTACCAGCGGGTCGGTTTCAGCGTTCGGGTCCTCCATGGGCGGCTATACCTGCGCTCGGGTTTCGATTGCAGTAATGATGCGCTCGATCGCCTCATCAACCGGCACACCGTTGTCTTGGCTGCCATCGCGGAAGCGGAACGAGACGGCACCGGCCTCCTGGTCTTCGCCACCGGCAATGAGCACGAAGGGAATCTTTTGCTTCGAGGCGGTGCGGATTTTCTTCGGGAATCGGTCATCGCCATCGTTAAGTTCGGCGCGCACGCCTCGGGCTTGTAGCTGCTCGACGATTTCGTGCAGATAGGGCGCGAATGGCTCGGCCACTGGGACGGCTTCGACTTGCACGGGTGCCAGCCAGGGTGGGAACGCCCCCGCGTAGTGCTCGGTAAGTACCCCAAAGAAGCGCTCGATTGATCCAAATAGCGCGCGGTGGATCATCACCGGGCGCTGGCGGCTGCCATCGGCGGCCTGGTATTCCAGATCAAATAGTTCGGGCAGGTTCAGATCGAGTTGGACGGTGGACATTTGCCAGGTTCGTCCAATCGCATCACGCGCCTGCACCGAAACTTTGGGCCCGTAAAACGCCGCGCCGCCCGGATCTTCTACGAGTTCTAAACCGGATTCCACGCACACTTCGCGCAGCGTGTTTGTCGATTCCTCCCACATTTCATCGGTACCGACGAATTTTTCGGGATCCTTGGAAGAGATTTCCAAATAGAAATCGTCTAAGCCATAGTCGCGCAACAGGTCGAGCACAAACTGCAGTGCGCCGGCGATTTCCGACTTCATCTGCTCGCGTGAGGCGAAAATGTGGGCATCGTCTTGGGTGAAGCCGCGAGCCCGGGTCAGTCCGTGGACTACTCCCGATTTTTCATAGCGATAAACGGTGCCGAATTCGAACATCCGCAGCGGCAGTTCCCGATATGACCGCCCCTTCGAGCGGTAAATCAGAATGTGCATGGGGCAGTTCATGGGCTTAAGGTAGTAATCCTGCCCCGCGCGGCGCACGTGCCCCTCATCGTCCACGACCTCATCGAGGTGCATGGGTGGGTACATGCTTTCGGAGTACCAGTCCAGGTGGCCGGAAGTTTCAAACAGTTGGGACTTGGTGATGTGGGGAGTGTTTACGAATTGATAGCCCGCTTCAAGGTGGCGTTTGCGGGAGTACTCCTCCATTTCGAGGCGAATTATTCCGCCCTTGGGGTGGAATACGGGCAGCCCAGAGCCGATCTCTTCGGGGAAGGAGAATAGATCTAGTTCGGCGCCCAGGCGGCGATGATCGCGCCGCTCGGCTTCGGCAATGCGTTCTTGGTAAGCCCGCAGCTCTTCTTTGGTGGGCCAGGCGGTGCCGTAGATGCGTTGCAGTTGTGGGTTGGCTTCCGAGCCGCGCCAGTAAGCGGCTGCCGATCGCATCAGGGAGTATCCACCCGCAAGGAGGCGGGTATTAGGAATGTGGGGTCCGCGGCACAGGTCTTTCCAGACAACCTCGCCCTTGCGGTTGACGTTGTCGTAAATGGTGAGCTCGCCGGCCCCGATTTCGGCGCCCGCTCCCTCGGCCGCCTCAGCGGCGGCTTCACCTTCACTGCCCTTTAAATTGACCAGTTCTAATTTATAGGGTTCATCACTCAGCTCCCGGCGTGCTTCTTCTTCGGTGACAACGCGGCGGCGGAAGGTTTGCCCAGATTTAATGATCCGCCCCATGGCCTTATCGAGGTTCTTTAAATCCTCGGGAGTAAACGGCTGTTGAACATCAAAGTCGTAATAGAACCCGTCGGTGATGGGCGGACCAATACCTAAACGCGCATCTGCAAAGGTTTCTTGCACGGCCTGGGCCAGTACGTGGGCCGCAGAGTGGCGCAGCACGTCGAGACCGTCAGGCGAATCAATAGTTACGGCCTCCACCGTGCTTCCGGTGGTCAACGGCGTGGCTAGGTCGACTAGCTGTCCATCAACGCGCGCGACAACGACTTCGCGGCGCTCAGAATAGATATCGGCGGCCGTGGATCCGGCGGGTACTGATTGTTCTTCCCCGTCGATGGTCAGGGCGAGCTCACTCACTTAGCAGAATTCCTCGCTGGTCAAGGTGGCGCACACTCCTTGCCGGTGGCGCTTTAGGCGTATCCCCTCGATGCTACTCAGCGTAATAGGCTTTTCGCATCGAGCACCTGCGTAGTCGCATTCGGTAACTCTGCGTAGTCACATTCGCAACAAAGCCCTTCCGGCTGCGAATCGTAATCGGACACCGTACATAGCTAGACTCGCGTTATGGGTTCACCAAGAGTTTTGGGCGCAGCTGCTGGGGCGGCCGTGCTCGCTGCCGGACTAGTGACCGGATGCGGGAGTGACGACTCCGAAACGGCAAATCCCGACGGGGGCGCGGTAACAGTTCCCGACCCGAGTCAGACAACACCGCAAGAGCCGGAGCCGGAGGAAACGGGCGCCCAAGAGGTTGAACCCGATGTCGAGGGCATCGGGATGGATGAAGCCACCCAAATCGCCATCGATGAATTCGGCGGAGTGCTCGAAAGCGTCGAGTCAGACGACCACGACGGGATTCCGGTGTGGGAGGTCGAATTGGACGATACCGACCTAGGCATGGACCTTGAAGTCCTGGTCGATAAGGACACCGGCGAGATTCTGCACTACGAAGAGGACTAAGTCGCGGAATGTGCTCGGCGCGGGCAACTCGGCAGCGATGACCGTGGCCAGCCCGGCAGCCATCATCACGCGAAGTAGAGGCGGCGCGCGAAATTGAAGTAGAGGCGGCGCGCGAAACAGGGCTCAGCAAGAAAGCGAAACAGGGCTGCGTAAGAAAACTGCAGCGGTGCGAGAAAAACTGCAGCTTTCTACCGCTCCCAGCGGTAAAAGGCTGCACGTTTGTACAGTTGTGGGTGGGCGATACTGGGTTCGAACCAGTGACCTCTTCGGTGTGAACGAAGCGCGCTACCACTGCGCCAATCGCCCCTGCGGGGTACATGTTACCTGCAGCGTTAAATGCTACCCCCATTTGATCGAGGCCCAAGACACGGGTACATCTCAAAAGAGCAGGGGTACACCTGAAAAAACATGGTTGCATCTCCTAGTCAGCAGCAAACACTGGTGCTTCTCCTCGTCGGCGGCAGTTGAAAACGCGCGACAGTTGAAAACGCGCTCGACAGGCAAATCCGTCCCCCGCGACCGAGGGCGAGGCAACCGTTCCATTCATCCGCGCGGCAACCGCTACGTCCCTCCGCGCGGCAACCGTTCCATCCATCCGCGCGGCAACCGCTACGTCCCTCCGCGAGAAAATTGCCGCCGAAGACTTACGGATCGACCTCAACGCTGCCCCCGCCTACGGGTCAACCTCGAGCGCGGACTTTTGCTGAAATATCGCCGCGACTTCTTCGGTTAAAGGTCCCGGTTCCAGTTCACGCGACCCGATCTGAGTGAGCGGCATGATGCCGCGTACGGAACCGGTAATGGCCAGGTGCGGGGCGTCGTCCAAAATTGAAATTGGCAACTCTCCCGGCTGCGCGGCCCGAACGGGAAGTCCGGATTCTGCTCCCCACTGCAAAATTAGTTCCCGCGTAATTCCCGGCAGGCAACCAGCTTCGAGCGGCGGGGTGAGGAGTTCGCCGCCGCTTTCGACGAAGACGTTGGACGTAGCGCCCTCACAAAGGTGCCCGTCCACGGTGGCGCTAATGAGTTCATCGACGTTATTTTCGCGTGCGTATTGCTGCAGCACAGCATGCGCGGCGTAGGACAACGTTTTGGCACCGGCCAGCGCCGAATGCGGATTGACACTCCAGGGTGAAAGCAGGGCCCGAGCACCCGTTTTCGAACCGAGTTTGCGCACCGGCCCCGCGGGTGCGATCGCGATGAGTACGGTTGGGCGCGTCGGGTCGGCGGACGTGCCCAGTGGGCTCACGCCGCCGGTGATTGTCAGCCGCAGCCGCCCGCGCGTCTGCGGACCAGCTGCCGTATTCCACTCCCCCAGGGCGGCGTCCAGGCCGGCGCGAATATCTTCCAGGGCGGGCAATTTTAGGTTGATTTTGCGCGCCGAACTCTCCAAGCGCCGCAGGTGTCGCGTGAGCGCGAAGGGGACGCCGTTTTCAACCGCGAGTGTCTCGAACACTCCATAGCCCAAAAGTAATCCGCGATCGAGCCCGGAAACGGCCGGTTCGTTGGGATCAACGAGTTGGCCATTCACCCACAGCACAGTTGTCATTTAGAGCTCTATTTCCTTCGCATGGTCGACTGGCTGCTGGCTCGCAAGACGCAAAAGGCGACTGGCTTTCAGCTCGGTCTCTTCCCACTCGCGGCGCGGATCGCTGCTGGCGGTGATCCCGGCGCCGGTACCAAAATGCAGTTGCCCCGCTTGCCACCAAAAACTTCGGATCGTGACAGCGAGCTCGGCCCGCTGCTTATCGCCGTCGACCCACCCGAAAATGCCGCAATATGGGCCGCGCTGCGCAGTTTCAAGTTTTTCTATCGCCCGCGCGGCAGCTGGACGGGGAAAACCCGCCACCGAGGCTGGCGGAAAGAGATTTTCGAAAATTGCGCCCCAGGGTCGAGCGCGCAGCTGCGGACGCAATTCACCGCGCACTTCACGCACTAGCTGCACGAGCCCGGGATGATCTTCGACGCGCGGGGCCGCCACCTGCACCGAATCAGGAGAGCAGAAACGGGTGAACTCCGCGGCGACTTCACCTGCAATAAAACTGCTCTCAAGCTCGTCCTTAGCCAGGAGTTCATCAGCCGTGGCGGCGGTGCCTTTAATGGGCGCCGAAGTGATTTTTACCCCATCGCGGCGTATGAAAAGTTCAGGCGATGCGGACACGAGCCAGGTTGATGCAATTCCGGCCTCCAGGTTTTCGGGTACGTCGATGTAACCGGCCAGGGGCGCAAAATGTTTTCGCCGCAAGCGCGCGTGCAGCGCGGCAGCGCTTGGGCGCGCGTGCAGCGCGGCGGCGTTTGGGCGCGCGTCTGGAGCGGAATTCGGAGCGCCGGTAGGGCAGGCTCCTCCGGCCGGTGACGTCGATTCCAGCGGCGCCGATAAGACGCGCGTTAAATTGCACTGCTGCAAAGCGCCGGAAGTTATGGCGCGCTGCAGGCTCTCGACCGCCGCAACATAGCTGTTCGCTGAGAGCGAACTCACCCATTTCTCACGCGGAGGCCCGCGCCAGGTATCAATCGAGGTGTGACCGGGAGAACCGCGCCAGCTATCAATTGAAGTGTGACCGGGAGGCCCGCGCCATGCGCCGGCCGCAGTGTCGCGTGGCGCTCCGGCATCCGACTTCCGCTCCACTTTCGCAAACCGCCAGGCTCGCACGCGACCGCTCGCCTCACCAACGACGGCCCACCACCCACTTTCGAGGGCTTCGGGTTGGCGCAAAACGTCAACGCATTCCACCGCTTCTTGGGCGTAATAATGCGCAAATTCTGCCGCGCCACCGACACTGTTTTGCCTCACGCTTCCTACGCTATCCCCCCGGTTGGACGAATCGGAACCACGTCGGCTAGAGTTCTCGACGGCACAACAACGGCCCCCTTGTTCGATAGAAAATCGGCAGGGTAAGTTTGTTGTCACAACGCGGACGTGGCGCAGCTGGTAGCGCATCACCTTGCCAAGGTGAGGGTCGCGGGTTCGAATCCCGTCGTCCGCTCGAATGGGCCCAGCCCCTGTTGGGCAGGAAAGCTAGGCCACTGTCGGTGGAGTGGCCGAGAGGCGAGGCAACGGCCTGCAAAGCCGTCTACACGGGTTCGAATCCCGTCTCCACCTCGATTACTTCAGGGCGATTGGCGCAGTGGTAGCGCGCTTCCTTGACACGGAAGAGGTCACTGGTTCGATCCCAGTATCGCCCACTCGAGCCAGACTTTTTCGCAATGACGCATAATCACCCCATGGCCGGTGAAACCTCAGCCCAACAGCGCGAGCGCTACTCTCGCCACCTCCTGTTGCCCCAGGTCGGTGCTGCCGGCCAAGAAAAACTCCACCACGCTCGAGTTCTAGTCGTGGGAGCCGGGGGGCTGGGCGCACCAGTTCTGACCTATCTGGCTGCCGCAGGCGTGGGCACGCTGGGCGTAATTGATGACGACATCGTGGACCGGTCCAATCTGCAGCGCCAGGTTATTCATCGCACGAACGCAATGGGCAACAAGAAGGTTACTTCCGCCCGCGCCTTCATCGCGGATTTGAACCCCAACATCCACGTGGAGACCATCGACGCGCGTCTAAATGCCGAAAATGTCTTCGAGGTCATTGATTCTTACGACATCGTCGTCGACGGCACTGATAACTTCCCCACCCGCTACCTGCTCAACGACGCCTGCGTGGTGCGCAAAAAACCGTATGTGTGGGCCGCGATCTTCCAGTTCAACGCCATGGTCTCGATCTTTCACGCCGGCCACGGCCCCTGCTACCGCTGCATCTACCCCACCCCGCCCCCACCCGGATCGGTTCCCAGTTGCGCAGAGGGCGGCGTAATCGGGGTCCTTCCCGGGCTCGTCGGCACCACCCAGGCACTTGAGACCATAAAATTGATTTTGGACGTCGGCTCTCCCCTGCGCGGACGCCTCGCCTCCCTGGATGGGTTAGCTGGGCAGTGGGAATACCTGCCAGCCGCGTCCAGTCCCCACTGCCCCAGTTGCGCACCGGATCTCCAGCGCACCGCAGCCGATGTCATTGCCGAGTGGACTCAGAAGGCACCGGAGGAGCCAAAGCCGCGCGACGTCGTCCAAAATTCCGAAAATAGCGAAGTGGCGGCCCGAGATTTAGATGAGTTTTTGGCTACCCATTCGGCACGGTTAATTGATGTTCGCACGCCGGGAGAAATGGAGATCGTGTCCATTCCGGGCGCCGAAAATATTGAGCTCACGCATATCCTGGGTAACCCGGATGTGGGGCCAAAAGAACGCCACCTGGTGCTGATGTGTCGGTCGGGTGCGCGCTCGGCACAGGCCGCGGCGCGGTTGCGAAGTAGCGGGTACGAAAACGTCTACGAGTTGACCGGGGGTGTGCTGGACTGGGTGCGGGATGTGGCTCCCGGGGAGGCGGTTTATTAGTACGGCGCCATGAGTTATTGCCACGGGGGGATACTTAGGGGCGCTTGGGTACACTGCGCAACAAGACTTTAAGTGCCGTGATGAGGAGTTGCAATGACGACGGTTAGCCTGCGTTATTTCGCCGCCGTGCGCGAGGCTGCCGGGGTTGAAAAAGAGGAGCGGAAAGCATCATCCGTGGCAGCTGCACTGGAGGAGGCCTGCGCCGAATATGGCGCGGAATTCGCTCGACTGATTAGCATCAGTTCACTGCTTCTAAACGGCGCAGCCCTGCCGACAGAAACCGCTAAGGCGCAGCTGGATGCGGATGCGAAAGTGGATGTGCTTCCGCCATTTGCCGGAGGGTAATTTTTCTGGCGGGGGCTTTTCTTGCCGCGATCTAGTTTTCGCCGCGTTCCCAAGTTCCCGACGCTCCCCCAGATTTGTGCTCGATACCGACGTTGCGAATATGAGCGCCCCGATCGACCGCCTTGACCATGTCGATGATGTTCAGTGCCGCGGTGCAAACACTGGTGAGGGCCTCCATTTCGATGCCGGTGCGATCCGCAGTGCGGACCTCCGCGCTGATGGCCACGCCGTCCGATACGAGTTTCACATCAACGTCCACCCCGGTGATCGCAATCGGGTGGCACAGCGGAATCAAATCCGGGGTGCGCTTGGCAGCCGCAATTCCGGCAATCCGAGCAACGCCCAGAGCATCCCCCTTCTTCAAATCGCCCGCCCGCAGCAGCTCGATCGTTTCTGGTTGGAGGGCTACGTGGCCCACCGCAATGGCTCTTCGGGCGGTTACAGGCTTGTCGCCGACGTCCACCATGTGCGCCGCGCCCCCGGCATCAATATGCGTCAAACGCGGTTTCGCATCGGACATGACCACTCCGTTTCAGCAGGGATTTGGTAATGCAGTGAGCCTATGACATGTCGCCCGGCGCGCACGCCAAATTGCGGGGTCTAAAGTGGAAGGACGCAATCAAATGGGAGGTAAATGGTGCACGCACCACATGATCCGACGCCAAAGTTCGCGGAATATGCCCATCCGGGCCGACTCGTGAGCACCCAGTGGGTAGAAGAAAACTTGGAAACCCCGGGCGTGGTGGTAGTTGAATCTGATGAAGATGTGCTGCTGTATGAAACAGGGCACATTCCGGGGGCCGTCAAGATCGACTGGCATACGGATCTAAATCACCCGGTGACCCGCGACTACGTGGACGGGGAAGGTTTTGCAAAACTGTGCTCCGCCAAGGGGATCGCCCGCGATGACACGGTCATCATTTACGGCGATATGAGCAACTGGTGGGCGGCCTACGCGCTGTGGGTTTTCACGCTCTTTGGCCATGAAGATGTCCGCCTAATGGATGGCGGCCGCGATGCCTGGATCGCTGAGGGACGCGAGTTAACACGCGAAGAGCCCACTCCTGTTCCGACCGAGTACCCCGTAGTTGAGCGTGATGACTCCCAGATTCGGGCCTTTAAGTCACAGGTCTTGGATGCGATCGGCACCCAGCCCCTGATCGACGTGCGCTCCCCCGATGAGTTCTCGGGCCGGCGTACCACCGCGCCGCACTATCCCGATGAAGGGGCGCTGCGTGCCGGCCACATTCCCACTGCGCACTCCGTGCCGTGGGGCAGGGCTGCTGACGAAGACGGACGGTTTAAGTCACGTGCGGAATTGGAAAAAATCTATGTCGATGAGCTCGGTCTAGATCGAGAAGGTCCGGTCATTGCTTACTGCCGCATTGGTGAGCGCTCCGCTCACACCTGGTTTGTGCTGCACTACCTTCTTGGATTCAACCAAGTACGGAATTACGATGGGTCGTGGACGGAATGGGGCTCGGCCGTGGGCGTCCCCATCGAACGTAAGGAAGACACGGAGGCTGCATGAGCGATAACGCTCTACCCGCTCCCCTGGCAGAACTCGTAACCGACTTTCAAGAACTGGGCGAAAAAGACCGGCTACAGCTCCTGTTAGAACTCAGTGATGAACTGCCAGATTTGCCCGAGCGCTACGCCGATCATCCCGAGTTACTAGAACCGGTTCCGGAGTGTCAATCTCCGCTATTTTTGACGGTGGAGATTAATGAGGATGAAAACGTGGCGCTGTTCTTCTCGGCGCCACCTGAGGCACCCACTACCCGCGGGTTCGCCAACATCTTGCATACCGGGCTCAACGGACTGCCAGCGCAGGAAATTCTCGCCGTGCCAGATACTTTCACCGAGCAGTTGGGGCTCACCCACGCGGTCAGCATGCTGCGGATGCGCGGCATGCACGCCATGCTGGGAAGGGTCAAGCGGCAAATTAGCGAAAAAATTGCTGCAGCTTAAAAACTAAGCAGAGGCGATATGGCGCGCGAGCTCCCCGAATTGCAGGTCGTGGAAAACCACCTGCCCCGCCACCACCCTGGAAGTCAGTTTCGCGCCGGGTATGTTTTGCGCCCCCGAGATTCCGAGCGAGGCTCGGATTCTGACTTGGCGGCGCTGTATGCACCGCTGATCCTGGACGGCGATGAAAACACCGGAGATGTCGCGGCAGCGGTTGATCCTGACCTGCCTTTAGTGCGCGCGAATTTCATTACCAGTTTGGACGGATCCGTAACGGGAGCCGACGGTAAATCCGGCTCGATTAACGGGCCGGCTGACTTGCGCGTCTTTCAATTGCTGCGCGCCCAGTCCGATGCAGTTTTTGTCGGCGCCGGAACCGCGCGAATTGAAGGGTATCAAGACACGGACATTCCGGAAGGCCTTCAACCGCTCCGGGATGATGCGCATCCCCGACTCATTACGGTCACGCGCAGCGGGCAATTGGATCCCGCCTTTTTGGCGGCCCGGCCGCTAATAATCACGGCCCAGGGCCACCCCGCGGCTTCGATGCTGGCAGAAAAGGTACCGGCCGATGATTTGCTGATATTTGGCGCACAAGCAGTCGACTTCCGCGCTGCGCTGCGGGAATTGAAGCAGCGGGGATACGCCAATATTTTATGCGAGGGTGGGCCACACCTAATGGGATCGCTCGTCGAACACGGGCTCGTTTCGGAACTGTGCCTATCGTTTAGCCCGCAAATCGTCGGCGGCGATGGCTATCGGTTCATGGTGGGCGACCTATCGCCCACAGCGGCGCGATTGCAGGTACTCCTGAGTTCGCAGGATGGCTATCTGATCAGCCGCTGGCAGTTGCAGCCCTAGGCGCCTGGAGCGCCGCCCTGCTGTCAGCCGGAGCAGTTACGCGCGCGGCTCTGTTGGAAAGAAGCGCTTGAATTTGCGCCGCTGATTAAACAGCGCGGCCTGCACATAGAAAATGCGGCGCGGGTCCCACTCGGTGGGCAGGTAGGAAATCGGATTGCTCATTCCGTGCTTGCGAATTACCTCGTTGGTGCGTCCAAGCAGTTCCGTATCGGTCACGTACTTGCGAATTAACCCGCGTGGAACGGTGGAATAGAGGCGCTGTTCATTGGCAAAGACCGGTTCAAACGCCTGGTTTTCGAGATAGTCGGCGACATACACCTCGGCGGGGTTCTGACCGGCCAGCGTGATGTAGTGGTGGGTACGACCAAGCCGCGGGTTTACTTCGAGGAACTGATATTCATCACGGCCCGGGTGGTACTTCATGTCGAAATTGGCATAGCCGCG
>DAHVRJ010000068.1:0-10423 GCA_027322505.1 Demequinaceae bacterium | reverse complement strand
ATGGAGTGAAATAGCTCATACTCGAGTAAATTCCGTAACCGATAAAAATCACGATCGCGAACAACCACAAGCTCTTGCTTCTCAGCAGCCCTCCCACCGTCTCTTTCACGAAGTGGTTCTCACGCGACTCGGTCTCGGCCGGAAGTGCTCTCGGTACGAACAGCATCACAACGATCGCCCCGATGAGCGTGCTGGCTGCGTAAATGAGTACGGCGGTCAGGAACTGCGCTTGCCGAGTTTCTGATTCTCCGGAAGCAGCGAGCGCAACGCTGTTCACGACCGCGGTGGTGAGTCCGTTCCCGGCGTAATATACGCCGAAAAGGAGTCCCTTGTTTCTCGACGGTGCGATGAGTCTGAGTACTTTGAAAAGGGATCCCCAAAATACAAATGCCGTGCTGAGCGCAAAAGCGAACCAGATGATGAGCGAGAACGCGTAGGACGTTGCTGTGAATGCATACAGAACGGTGAGCGCAGTGGTGGCGACCAGGGAGAGCGCGATATTCCTTCGAGCTCTGGTGCGGTCGGAGAGAATCCCGCCGGGCACATACACGCAGAGGCATCCGAGCGCATAGGCCGTCGTAAGCAATGCGATCTCTGTGTGGGTTACGCCCATGGTTTGCTGCTGAAGATCGTAGAAGGTGTAGCGGAAGTACGGGATCAGGTAGATGCTTCCACCCGCTACTGAGAGCGCGAGGACCGAAGGGAGCGATGAGAGAATTGAAGATGAAGATGAATGGGGCGGAGCTGGTGAACTCAAAATTCTCTCCTGTGTCAAATGTCGGGTGTGTCAGATGTGTCGGGCGCAAACAGAGCTTGAGCGACAGACCGCGGCGTGCTTCCCTCCACGGAAGCGCGCTCGAAGATGGCACGAACGTTTCTTCGAATGAGCTCTGTCGTGTCCGTTACGATGGCTTGTGGCTCCGGTGGGACGATCCCGAATACGGCCACGTCATAGATTCGGATGCCGCCAAGATTTGCAACGAAGTCTGCAGCCTTTTACGCCTGTCAGCGGTAAAAGGCTGCACGGTTTTGCGACTGAACGCTAGGCAGCGTCTTCGCCGGCGATGTCCTTAACGATGGTGGTGTCCAGCGGGATGCCGGGGCCCATCGTGGTGGAAACAACGCCCTTGATGAGGTAGCGCCCCTTGGACGATGAGGGCTTCAGGCGCAGGATTTCATCCAGGGCGGCGGCGTAGTTCTCGACGAGCTGTTCCTGTGAGAAGGACGCCTTGCCAATGATGAACTGCAAGTTGGAGTGCTTATCAACGCGGAATTCGATCTTTCCGCCCTTGATATCTTCCACGGCCTTGGCGACGTCCATGGTGACGGTCCCGCTCCGGGGGTTGGGCATTAGGCCGCGGGGGCCGAGCACCTTACCTAAGCGGCCGACCTTGCCCATGAGGTCGGGCGTTGCTACCGCAGCGTCGAAGTCGGTGAAGCCGCCCTGGACCTTTTCAATCAGTTCATCGGAACCAACAAAATCGGCGCCGGCAGCCTCAGCGGCTGCTGCATTCTCGCCGGTGGCGAAGACCAGGACCCGAGCGGTCTTACCAGTTCCGTGCGGAAGGTTTACGGTGCCGCGAACCATCTGGTCCGCTTGACGGGGGTCCACACCGAGTCGGAAGACAACCTCAACCGTGCTGTCGTATTTGGTGGTTGAAGTTTCCTTTGCCAGCTGCAATGCCTCTTGGGGCGCATAGAACTGGTCGCGGTCAATTTTGGCTGCCGCTGCCCGGTAGGACTTGCTGCGCTTTGCCATCTGCCTATCTCCTAAAAAGTTGCAGTCGTGGTCTTCGCGGGCCAGCGCTGACCCTGCCACGGTTTAAAAATTAAAAGTTGTTAGTTGCCGTTAACGGTGATGCCCATGGAGCGGGCGGTGCCGGCAACGATCTTCATTGCAGCTTCAATGTCGTTGGCATTGAGATCCTCGAGCTTGGTCTGGGCGATTTCGCGCACCTGATCGCTCGTAATGGATGCGACCTTGTCGGTGTGGGGGGTTGCTGAACCCTTACCAACACCGGCTGCCTTCTTAATCATCTGGGAAGCCGGAGGCGTCTTGGTGATGAAAGTAAAGGAGCGGTCTTCATAAACGGTAATTTCTACCGGCACCACATTGCCGCGCAGCGATTCAGTTGCAGCGTTGTAGGCCTTGCAGAATTCCATGATGTTGACGCCGTGCTGACCCAGGGCAGGGCCAATCGGCGGTGCAGGCGTCGCGGCACCAGCATCAATCTGGAGCTTAATGAGGCCTGAGACCTTCTTCTTGGGGGGCATTACGGGTCCTTACGTGATTCAGATCTTGGCGACCTGGTTGAACGACAGCTCGACCGGGGTTTCCCGGCCGAAGATCGACACCAAAACCTTCAGTTTCTGGGTGTCAGGGCTAATTTCAGAGATCGTGGCGGGAAGTGTTTCGAAGGGGCCGTCCATAACGGTGACCGATTCGCCAACTTCGAAGTCGACCTCTGTAATAACGGGGGCAGCTTCCTCCGCAGCCTCTTCAGTCTCAAACTGCGGGTTGAGCATCTGGACGACCTCATCGATCGTCAACGGCACCGGCTGGTGGGTCTGCCCCACGAAACCGGTTACCCCGGGCGTGTGGCGCACCGCGCCCCACGACTCATCGGTGAGATCCATGCGTACCAGGACGTAGCCGGGCATCCGGACGCGGTTGACGACCTTGCGCTGGCCGCTCTTAATCTCCACGACTTCTTCCATGGGGACCTCCACCTGGTGGATGTAGTCCTCCATGTTCAAACTGACTTTACGGCTTTCGATATTCGCTTTTACACGATTCTCGTAGCCGGCATATGAGTGGATTACATACCAGTCACCAAACTGGCTACGCAGTTCAGCTTTGAAGGTTTCCAGCGGATCCTCGACCACGTCTTCGGCAGCTTCAGCCGCCACCTCGGCGTCAGCCGTGCCGTCCTGTGGCGAGGATTCCTCATCCACAAGTTCGGTCGGGTCCTGTGACTCCTCGGACACGTGTTGACCTGCTTTCCACTCGAATTTATTGAAAATGAACTAGGAATTGACTTTGGCAGTGCCAGATTAACCCGGCGAGGCGAAGTTGTACTAGCCACCAAAAGCTAGAAGCCGAAAATCACTAACCGCCAAAAACCCAGAGTGTGAGTCGACCGAAACCAAAATCGATCAAACCCACATACGCCATAACGATCAGCACGAACACGAGAACAACTGAGGTGTACTGGATCAATTCCGCGCGCGTGGGGCGAACCACCTTCTTAAGTTCGGCCACGACCTGTCGCACAAAAAGCGCGATTCGACCGAAGATGCCCTTCCGGTCTGCTTCGCCCTTCGGCGCACGCTTGGCACCGGACTGGCCGGATGCGCTCGCGGGTTGGCTCACCGTGCTCCCGTTCCTCAAACTCGTAAATGCCCAACTGGGTTTCAGCTGTGCTCTTATTTGGTTTTCCTAGTTAGTAACCAACTTCAATAGCAGTTACTCAGCAGGGCAGACAGGACTCGAACCTGCAACCTACGGTTTTGGAGACCGTTGCGCTACCAATTGCGCCACTGCCCTACAACGACAACTTCTTATCTTACCGGCTGCCTTTTCCGGGCAGCGAGAAGCATACAGACGTCAATCGCCGACGAGCAGTCTACGGCATCGCGGGGGCAAAGGTCGAACTGCTGGCCGCCTATTGAATACCTTCAACGAAAACTGTCAGCGCAATCTGAGACTATGTAGGACGTGACGACTTCAACTACAACTTCTCAAAGGCGGGCTTCGGCACGCATTAGTGCCATTGCTGAGTCTGCCACCCTGGCCGTTGACGCCAAGGCAAAAGCATTGCAAGCCGCCGGACGTCCCGTCATTGGCTTCGGAGCCGGCGAACCGGATTTCCCCACTCCGGATCACATAGTTGAAGCCGCCGCTGCTGCATGCCGCGACGTGGCAAACCACCGCTACTCCCCCGCCCCGGGGCTACCGGCGCTGCGCTCAGCAATTGCTGATGCCGCGCTGCGGGACTCCGGTTTAGATGTCGACCCCTCGCAGGTGGTTGTCACCAACGGCGGCAAGCAGGCGGTCTATGAAGCATTCGCCGCCATCGTTGATCCAGGCGATGAGGTGCTCTTGCCCACGCCGTATTGGACCACCTACCCAGAGTCGATCCGTCTGGCTGGCGGCGTTCCGGTTGAGGTCTTTGCCGGAGCCGATGCCGGCTACTTGGTCACTGTGGACCAGCTCGAAGCAGCGCGCACCGATAAAACTAAGGTGCTCCTGCTTTGTTCGCCGTCTAACCCCACCGGGGCGGTCTATCCGCCTGAGCAGATCAAGGCAATCGGCCAGTGGGCTGTCGAGCACGGTATCTGGGTAATCTCCGATGACATTTACCAGCAGCTGGTTTATGACGGTGCCACCGCTGCTTCGCTGCCCGCCCTAGTACCCGAGGCGGCACAGACCACCATCATCGTCAGTGGCGTGGCCAAGACCTTCGCGATGACCGGTTGGCGTTTGGGCTGGCTGATTGGTCCAACAGACATCACCAAGGCCGTTGCGAATTTGCAGTCGCACCTGACATCTAACGTCGCCAATATCTCGCAGCGCGCTGCACTGGCCGCGCTGACTGGCCCGATGGAACCGGTAGCAGAAATGCGCGCTGCTTTTGATCGCCGCCGCAAGCGCACCGTCGAACTTTTAAACTCGATCCCCGGGTTTACGTGCCCCACCCCGCAGGGAGCTTTTTACGCCTATCCCGATGTCAGGCAAGTTCTGGGCAAAACAATTCGCGGGCGCACAGCTAATACCTCAATGGAGCTGGCAGAACTGATTTTGGAGGAAGCCGAAGTCGCCGTTGTGCCCGGCGAGGCTTTTGGCCCCTCCGGCTATTTGCGCCTGTCATATGCGACCTCAGATGCAAATATTGAAGAGGGCATTGCCCGCATCGCCGCTTTGATCGCCGAAGCGCAATAGCCCTTCCGCCCGCTGCCCTTCAACCACTTATTAACGCGCACCGATCATGGATTCTTCTGCGCCAGATGGCAGACTCCCAATGATGACGTCAGGTAACTCATCCGCTCGGTTGCGCGACTTGCGAGCGCTGCCTAAAACGCATCTTCACCTCCACTTTTCGGGTTCAATGCGTCTTTCGACGCTAAAGGACCTCGCCCAGGAACGCGGCGTTCGACTGCCCGAGGCCCTGCTGGACGGGGAAGCCTTGCGCGTCCCGGCCACACAGCGCGGCTGGTTTCGTTTCCAACGCCTCTACGACGCTGCTCGCGCCTGCGTGCGCGACGCCGATGATATGGCCCGACTCATTGATGAAGCGGTCGCAGACGACGCCGCAGAGGGGTCTAAACGACTCGAGATTCAGGTGGACCCCACCTCGTACGCGCCGCTGGTGGGCGGGCTGACTCCCGCTTTGGAAATAATTATGGACGCCGCCGCTCGCGCTGGGCAGCAGCACGGCATCGAAGTGGGGGTCATCGTTGCGACGTCACGTCTGAAACACCCCATGGATGCGCGCACGTTGGCCCGGCTGGCGGCTATGAATGCGGGCGATGCCAATGGCGAGGTTATTGGTTTTGGTTTGAGCAATGATGAGCGTCGCGGTGCCACCCCGGAGTTTGCGCGCGCGTTTCGGATTGCCCGCCGCGCCGGACTCGCATCGGTTCCCCACGGCGGGGAGCTATTGGGTCCCGATCATGTGCGCGAAGTGCTTGACACGCTTGCGCCGGACCGGCTGGGGCACGGCGTGCGAGCTTTTGAGGACCAGGACCTGCTGGAAGAAATCATCCAGCGCGGAATCGCGTTAGAGGTCTGTCCGGCCTCGAACGTGAGCCTGGGCGTGTACCCGGAACTAAGCTATGTCCCGGTGCCCGAACTGTTGCGGGCCGGAGCCACCATTGCCCTGGGCGCTGATGACCCGCTGTTATTTAACGAGCGACTGTTAGATCAGTACGAAAACGCGCGGCATGTATACAGGCTCGACGATGGCCAAATTGCGGAACTAGCCCGCGGTTCGATACGCGCCTCCCGCGCCAGTGATAGCAGCAAGAAGCAGTGGATAAAAGAAGTTGATGACTGGCTCCAAAACTAACGGCCCTAGAGTTCCAGCCCGATCAGCATCGGTTCGGGCACCAGGGTGATCCCGTATTGATTTTGGACGGCACCGCGCACCTCCCGCGCCAAATCCACCACGTCCGCGGCGGCTGCTTTTCCGCGGTTAGTCAGCGCGAGCGTGTGCTTAGTTGATACCGCTGCCGGGCCCGGCAGCCCGTAGCCGCGGTGAATGCCGGCGTGTTCAATCAGCCAGGCTGCTGAGGTCTTCACCTGCCCGTTTGGGGTGGGGTAGCGGGGCGCTTCCGCCGGAAGCGCCCCGGCGGCTTCGGCAGTCAAAATGGGGTTCGTGAAGAAAGAGCCCGCACTCCAGGTGTCATGGTCGGCCGCATTTAACACCATGCCCTTTTGATTGCGCAGCGCTAAGACGGCATCGCGCACCTCCGCTAAAGGCACGCGGTCCCCCAGGTTGACGTCTAAGAAGCTGGCTAGTTGCTGATAGCGGATCGGTGCGGACATCTCGCCGGTGCGCATTTGCAGCTCCATAGATAACACCACCCAGCGCGGTGTCGCGTCCAGCAGCGTGCGCTTAAGCACCGAGTCGCGGTAGGCCAGCTCTAACTCCCCCACCGCGAACATCCGGATGCGGTTCTCCAACCGGTCCCACACGCGCACCGAAGCCAGCACATCGCCGACCTCTTGGCCATAGGCACCAACGTTTTGTACCGGGGTGGCGCCGGCGGAGCCGGGAATTCCCGATAAGCACTCCACGCCCACCCAGCCTTCTGTTACGCAGCGGGACACGACGTCGTCCCAAATTGTTCCCGCGGTGATGGAGACGGAAACACCCGCGCACGCCGAGATATCCGGTACGTGGATTTCGCGCCGGGCGTCGTGGACAACTGTGCCGGGAAAATCAGAATCGGCGACGACGAGGTTGGAGCCGCCACCAAGGACCAGGAGCGGCTCGCCAGCAGCGTCACACTCGGCGATTGCGGTGGTGAATTCCTCTTCGGTGGTCGCAGTGACGATTTTTTGCGGCGGGCCTCCCACTCGCAGCGTCGTCAGTTCGCGAAGCGGGGTGGTCACGATTTAACACTACGCTCTCGCGCGTTATTGCGTAACGCTTCTTCGTGGAGGGCGGTGCGCGATCCCGGTAGCGGCGCCGCCTTGGCCGCGATAACGAAGCCGATGGCCATGGGGATTGCGATTAACAGCAATGAGTTGCGGTAGCCCAGGTGATCCGCCACAAATCCAACGAGTGGTGGGCCGGCTAAGAACGCCGTATAACCAATGGCGGCAACGACGGCGACGCGGCGGGCAGCTCGGAGCGGATCGTCGGAGGCCGCGCTCATGCCGACCGGGAAGCCCAGCGCCGAGCCCAGACCCCAAAGAGCAATTCCGACCACCGCGAGGTAGAACCAGGGGCTGAGGCCAAACAGCAACAAACCAATAACGCCACAGGCAGCTGACAGGCGCAGAACGAATACGCGGCCCCGGCGGTCCAGTAGCCCGTTGCCAAACAGGCGCATGGCCGTCATCGCCGTGAGGAATACTCCCAGCGAAATTGCGCCCACCGTTTCCGAGGCTCGCTCAGTAAGGTCGGGGGTCATTTCGGATTCCACCGCGACTGCGATCCAGTCATTGGCCGCGCCCTCGGTCAAGGTTGCAGCCAAAACCAATAGGCCAATGAGTAGCGTGCGGGCCTCAAGCCACGGGGAGCGGTGCTTGGCCGGCGCCTCGCGGGCGGTTTCGGTGATCGGGGCGCTCGAGGTGGCGGGTGTTCGCGAGGAGGAGTCCGTTGCGGTGGCGGATGTCCCCGAGGAGGCGTCCGGTGCGACCGTGTTCGCCCCGGCTTCGACGATTTGCGAAGCATCAACTGCCTCGGCGGCTTGCTCCGCGCCCATCTTCAAGCGCGCCTCCGGCGGCAGGTAGTGCCGCACCGCATAAAGAACAATGCTCAAACTGACAATCAAGATTCCGTATAAGTGCAAATTGATCGGAACCCCGGTTGCGGCCATGATGGCTCCCACCCCGGCGCCAGCCACCGTTCCCATGGACCACGCGGCGTGGAATTGGGCCATTACGGATTTTTGCAGCTCGTGTTCCACAATGGCGCCTTCGACGTTCATCGCCACATCCCAGGTGCCCATCCCCAGGCCCATGATGTAAAGCGAGATCGCGGCCATGACGGTCGTGCCAAGTGCCACCGCGCTTACCGCTCCGGCCAGCCCCAGCGTCATCACTACGGCCATTGAGCCCACCACCCGGCGGGTTCCCCAGCGATCGGTCAGCACACCGGCCAGCGGAATGGCGGTAAGCGAACCACCGGATACAAAGAGCAACAAAATCGCCAGGTCCCCGCCAGATAGGCCTAGTTCAGCCTTTACAACCGGAAGCCGAGCGGCCCAGTTCGCGAAGTTGAAGCCGCACATTGCAAATGTTGCAACAACTGCGAAACGGGCATTACGAACCTGATACGCCATGGCACACTTTCAAAAACGAGCAGGACATTACCCAGAAATAAGTGCGGGTAGAAGCAACCTACTGTACGGCTGTGGCTGCCTGAAGCGCCGCCTCTTTCTTCGCGGCTCGTGGGAGCGCGCAGACTTAGTCCGCGACGACAATCTGCCAAGGGCGCGGCGACAGCCTGCTTAGAGAGCTACGACAGCCTGCGCTTTGCCCAAAATACGTTTGCCGTCGCAAGTGGCGGTCAGATCGATGCGGGCCGTTAGGGTCTCTTCATCTAGTGCGCCGATTTTGGCAGCAACGTGAATTTCGGCGCTGCCGGGGTCGGGGACTTCGACGGGGCGCGTGAAGCGCACGGTGTAGCTGCGGATTTTGCCTGGATCACCGATCCAGTCGGTTACGACATTAATAATGGATCCCATCGTCCACATGCCGTGTGCGATTACTCCGGGCAAACCCACTTCGCGGGCAAAGCGCTCATTCCAGTGGATGGGGTTGCGATCGCCGGACGCTCCGGCGTAGCGAACTAGTGCGGCGCGGTCGACGCTGATGGTGCGCTCACCGATTTCCTGGCCCTTAACGAGTTCGTTGAAAACTGGAGCGCTCATGCCTCTTCACCCCGAATCGCCAGTGTTGAAACCACAGTTGCTACTGGGTTGCCGGCGGTATCGGCGATTTCGCAGCGCGTGGTGACCATCGCGATTGCGGCGCGTTCCACGATGGAATCGACGTGAAGGATGGTCGAGAGTTCGTCGCCCGCCACGATGGGACGGTGGTGGGTAAAGGTCTCATCGGCGTGGACGACGCGGGAGAAGTCGATGCCGGCAGCTGGGTCGGCAATCAGTTGTTGTTCCGCCCGCTGGGCTATTACAACTGCAAAAGTGGGCGGCGCCACGATATCGAGGTAGCCAGCCTCCTGGGCTGCCTGCACACTGTGGTGAAACGGGTGCTGTGCATCGACAGCTGCCGCGAATTCACGCACGTGCTCGCGACCCACCTGATACGGGTCGGTAGCCGGGTATTCGCGTCCCGCGAAACTCGCATCAACGCCCACGGTAAAACTCGAAACTTAGCGAGTTTCGCGGTGCGTGGTGTGCCGGCCGTCGCGCGGGCAGAACTTAATGAGTTCTAGCCGGTCAGGCGTGTTGCGGCGATTCTTCTTGGTGATGTAATTCCGCTCTTTGCATTCCACGCATGCCAGCGTGATTTTCGGGCGGACGTCAGCGCTTTTGCTCGCCACGGAAGTTCTCCCACCTTGTCGTGCGCCACCTTAGTGCCGCACATGATTGTTCTTGATCGACGCGTATGCGCCGACTGTCCATTATCCATGATGTGTAGCGGGAGCGGGACTCGAACCCGCGACACAGCGATTATGAGCCGCTTGCTCTACCACCTGAGCTATCCCGCCATGCAAATTTTCGGTGATCTTCGCGCGGGACGAATCCTACCGAAATAATGCAGAGCCCCGAAAGGGAATCGAACCCTTGACCTTCTCCTTACCATGGAGACGCTCTGCCGTCTGAGCTATCGGGGCAGCGCAGAACAGGCTACACGCCTTTATGGCGAACTATGAAATCGGGGGTGGCGCTGATGCGCGCCGCCGGTGGACCTCTCTGCGATTTTTCCTAGTTCTTGGCGGTCTTGTGCGGTTTGCACTGCGTTCAACGCCGCGATAGCGCCTTGCGATTTCAGAGTTTCGCTCGTAGCTGTGCGATTTCACGTTCGGCGTGCAGCTTGCACGGCGGTTTCACTCCGGCGGGGAGCTTGTGCGGCGGCTTCACGCCCGGCGTGCAGCTTGCACGGCAGCTTAGCTGAAATTTGGTGTGATTATCAGCGGCCCGGAGCCGCCTTCTCGTCCTGGTGCAAATGAAGTTTGGCGGAGTTCTGACGTAACCCCTCCCAAAAATGTGACGCGATGCGACTCAC
>DAHVRJ010000063.1:0-3106 GCA_027322505.1 Demequinaceae bacterium | reverse complement strand
GCTGGCAACAATCAGGGACTTACCGCCCGAAACGGCGGATCAGCTCGCCGGCGCCACCCGCAGTAGCGCCGGGGGAGTCATCAGTGGCCTGCGGGAGCAGGGCACGAGCGGCGATTTGGGCGACGCCGCGCCCCAGGTTGTTGACGCGCTATCGCAGGCATTTGCTTCGGCCACGCGCTGGGCGATGTTTTCTGCAGTGGTGTTTTTAGTAATCGGGTTTATCGGTGCGCTGCGCGTGCGCAAAGCCGCCCGCCAAATGGAAGGACCGCCCGCAAAATAGGCGGCGCCTAATACACCGATGGCGCGCCAATTCGGAGCGCGAGAAGGTCAAGAATTCCGTTGCGCGCTGCTCCGGCGCCCGGGTCAGCAGGCTCACGCCAATGAACAGCACACACGACAGCGCCAAACCCCACACACCGCTGCCTTGCCCCAGTAGTTTTGTGCCGGTTAGTTCGAGTATGAAAACCAGTGTTCCGGCGCCGATAATCGAGGTTAGTACGCCCGCGGCGCTTCCCCGCCGCCAAAAGAACGTACCCACAGTGGGCGGTACCAGCACTAGGAGTCCAGCTGAGGCTGAGACTGAAAGCACCGCAATTAGATCCAGCTCTAATTGGGCGAATAAGTAGGCAAGTAACGCGATGACCGGCAATACGAACTTGCCCACTGTTAATTGGCGCCGCTCACTCATGGCGGGCTTAAATCCGCCCACCACGTCGCGGGCCAGCATGGATGACAGCGTCAACATGATCGAATCAATCGTCGACACGGCCGCCGCCATAACCCCAACCATGACCACCACGCCGGCAAGCGGCGGAATAATGTCAGATGACAGCAGCATCGGGGTGGCTAAATCTCCGGTCTCTAAGTTCGGGAACTTCATGAAAGCGGCAAACCCCCACAGCACCGAGACCAGCGTGTAAATGAAGCCGAAGATCAAAAAGCCCAGCAGCATCTGCCGTAACTGCTTCAACGAGCGCGGCGAATAAAGTCGCTGGCTGACCTGCGGGTTCGAAATGCTAAAGAACAGCCACGGCAGTGTCAGGCCCAAGAAAGTGCTGAAGTTAAAAAATCCATTCCCCGGCACGCTTAGCGTTCCGGGATGCTCGGTGCTCAACTGGTCGAAAAATGAGCCCAAACCACCCAGGTGATTAATCACCAAGACCACGACGAACGTGGCACTAACGATCATGATGATCGCCTGCAGCGAGTCCGTCCACGCCACCGACCGCAGCCCGGCAACGATGGCAAAGACGATCGCCAAAATCGTGGCAATCAGGGTGCCGGTAGTAAAACTCATTGCCCCATCAGTCATACCGCTGACCAGGTAGCCCACGCCGGCGAGCTGCACGGCCGCATACGGAATCAAAAACAGGCAACTGGTCAGCGCGCTTACGATCGCCACACCGCGGTTGTCGTAGCGGTGGCCAAGCATTTCGGACGGCGTCACGTACCCGTATTTTTTCCCGACCGCCCAAAAGCGGGGTCCAAAAATCAAAACGAGAGTTACCCCGCACAGGTAAATAAGTTCGAACCCAAGCGCGCCCACCCCACCGGAATAGGTCAGGCCTGCCAGCCCGATGAGCATGAAGGCGCTGTAGGTTGTCGCGCTATAGCTTAGGGCCGAGACGAAGCCGCCCATTTTTCGGTCGCCCAGAAAATAGTGCGACATATTTTTCGAGCGCTCGGTGCGCGAGAGATAGGCAGTAAAGCCCGCGATGACCGTATAGGCCGCGATGCCGATCCAAATCCAATGCGTGGGCACGAGGCCTATTCCTTCCAGTTCGAGCTGAGATACCAATTGATGGCGATCACCAAGACTGAGGCCACCGACCAGAACAAAAAGCTGCCGTACCAGGCATCAACATTGCGTAGCAGCGTGAAGGGAACCACAAAACATGCAATGACAATGACCAAAATGGCAGTTAGCCACCAACCGCGGCCGCGCAGTGTGGGCACAGCGAACTCCTCCAAGTTTGGGCCAGCGAGATTCAGCGCGGGCCCACAATTTTTAGGTGGTCAATTAGTTAGGTGTTCAATCAGTCATGCTGATGCTCAGCGGGTTACTTTGCCGGTCATTGAAGCCATTGATCGCAGCAGCACACCCTGCGTGGCAAACCAGCCGCCGACCATGACGGCTACCGACACGAGGAAGATGATGAAGCCCATCCACGACCCGTCATCGCGCGCGGCATACATGTGGTTGAGGTTGCGCTGCATACCGGTGAAGAAGACCAAACCGACGTGCATCACGATGAATATCAGGTAATAAACCATCACGGGAAAATGAATGGCGCGCGCCCAGGAAACCGGAAAGCGCCGATTCAGAGCTGGCGAGGCGGGCCAGGCATTCGACATCCGCCACCCAGAGATGATTGCTAGGGGAGCAGCAACAAAAACGGTCACAAAATACGCCAGTACTTGCAAACTGTTGTAATTTACCCAGCCGGTATTGACCGGCCAATCGAGCGAGGCGTATTGCACCGCCGTAGACAGCGCGTGGGGAAAAACATCCCAGCTGGTTGGCACGATGCGCATCCATTGGCCGGTTATAAATAGCAGCACCACGAATATCGCACCGTTTAGCACCCAAAAAATATTCAGTGCTTGGTGCAGCCATAAGTTGATGCTTAGGCGCGGCCCGCCCGGATTGCGCTTGGAACGCCAGCGCGCCGGCGGCCGCACCTGCGTGCGAACATGCCAGCCACTTCGAATTAGCAGCACGATGAAAAACGCGTTAAAGAAGTGTTGCCACCCCAGCCAGGCGGGCAATCCCACTGGCGCGTTTTGCGGCAGCGGCGCGTGCCCGGGGTAAGTGGCAATGAAGTCCCTCACGGCGGGCAGAGTGCGCAACCAGCGGGCGAGGAAGACAACGACTACTGTCGTCACCGCCGCTAGCAGAAAAATCTTCAGCGTGCGGCGCGAAAGCAGAGTTTGTGAAATTTTCTTCAATTACTCTTCCTCTAAATGGGCGCCACTGGTTTTATACCAGAACGCCCGCGCCAAATAAGCACGAACCGGCGCTTATTTTTATTGCGCTGGCCCTCCGCCCGGAGCACCCGGCCCGGGGGATCCGCCTGGCGCACCTGGCCCTCGGCCCGGCGCACCT
>DAHVRJ010000053.1:0-11661 GCA_027322505.1 Demequinaceae bacterium | reverse complement strand
TTAAGGTCCTGACGCGATCCGCTGGGATTTTCGGCCACTTCAAGCACATCGACTTCAATGCTGGAGCGGTCAATGGTGTCCGAGGCCGGCACCACCACATCACGCGCTATGGGCGGCAGGAGTTCGGCTTCCGAGTCCACGCGGACCGTTAACACCGCGGTGTCCCGACCACCACGCTCATTGGTGACCTCGTAGCCAATCTGTAAAACGGAGCCGTCCTGGCTGGCTTCGGTCTGCACTAAGATGCGCCGACCCGAAACGCGGGCATCCACATCCGGTTCGTGCTGCAGGTCCGGCGACAGGATTAAGTCGCCACCCGAGGCGTCAACGTCATTGCCCAAAACTCGCACCTCAACGAGCTCACCGGGCCGCACTGTGACCTCGTCATCACGCGCGATTACTTGCGCAGAACTGGTGGGCCGCTCGGCAATGCCCACGCGCACTTCCGCCACGGCGCGCTGACCCACCCAGTCCTCAACGGCGTAGGTGAACGTGTCTACACCTCTCTCGCCCGGAAGCGCTTCGTATTCGAGCCAGTCCGCCCCGGTATCAACAATGCGGCCCTTGGTGGGGGCATCAGCCTGCCCCAGCAGCACCACCCCATCCCCATCGGGGTCAATCCCCACCAGCGGGATGCGAACGCGCACGGTTTCACCCGCGAAGACCCGCTCCGTCAGGTCTTTCGGAGTGGGCGGCGCCTTCGTCTCGGCGTCTGATTCGTGCACGTCGATTGTGACCTGCGCCGAGGTGGTGTTTCCGTCGGGATCGCTGACGGCAAATACCGCGTGGGTGGTCAGGGGCTCGCTGGGAGCCTGATATCGCAGCACATCGCCCGATACGAACATTAGGCCCTCACCCGCTGGCAGCGGTTCGGGTAGTTCGCGCTCCAAAGTAAGTGGATCGCCATCAGGGTCATAGGCATCCTCAAGTACCGGGATCGTGACCACTCCGCCGGTCTGGACCGACACCTTGGCATCGGGCACAACGGGGGCGCGCTGGGACTCAGAAGCCGGCACGGGCAGCACCGTTACTTCGCCCTCAGCCTCGCCGGCACTGTTGGAAACTACATAGGTAAAGGTCACCGGCTCTTCAAGCACGCGCGTGGCAGAAATCTGCAGCAACTGATGGCGCCGCACGGCCACCTGCAACCCCGAATCATCAGGTACGTCAACTGATTGCAACACCAGCACCCCGCGCGTGGGGTCGATGTCGTTTGCCAGCGGATCAATTGTTACTTCACCGCCGGGCGGCAGCATCGCTATATCGCGCACAGCCTGGGGAGGTTGCGGTTCATCAGCGCGTTCTTGCACGTCAATGCGCGCCAGCCCCACAGCTTCATGGGGCATGGCCACGATGCTGAAGGGCACATAGTAGGTGCCAGTTTGCGAGGCACTGAATGTAAAGGTTCCCGCTTCGGAGTCCGCGTCAACTTCAGTCCCCGCAGGCTCCTCCACACTCGCCAAAGTCGCGGGTTCCTCAGTCGCACTGCGCACCGCTTCGAGCGGTTCAATCGTCACTTCTTCATCTACGTAGGCAATTTCGTGGAGCGGATCAATTAGTGGAGGCAGTGAACCGGCTGGACGCACGTCCACCTGCAAACTGCCCTCTGTAGTTGCGGTCCCGTCACTTACCACGACACGGACGTCCCGCCGTCCTAAATCTTCCCCATCCGCAACGAAAGTGAGCTGACCGTCATTGCGGAACCGTACCGAGCCCGAAGTGGTCGAATACGCATTGGTGATAAAGAGTTCATCGCCGTCTGGATCTGAGAAATCGGCCAAAATGTTGTAGGTGGCTTCGGCGCCCTGTTCAACCTCGAGCGTGCCCACGCGCTCCTGCACCGGGGCACCATTTTCGCCCGGAGGCCGGATGGTCAGCTGCACGGTCGCGGTAGACGGCGTGGAGGAGCCGCGACCGTCGGTGACCGTGTAGGTGAATTCCACCGATCCGCTCGCGTTAGGCCGGGCATTTAATTGCAGGGCGCGACCGCCGGCCACGGATTGAATCTCACCGAATTCGCTCGGTATTTCATCAAATTCAGAGATCGCGAGGATTCCACAGTCCGAGGTGGTGTCGTTATCTAACACCGGGAGCGTACGGCTGCGGCCCGCGCGCACGCCAAAGTCATCATCATTGGCCTGCGGGGCCGGCGAGTTCTCCGTGCATTCTGCCCGCAGCGCCTCATTGGATGGGTCACCGCTAGAGTCGTCGGTCTCTTCCGGTTCCTCCTCGGGAACGATGTCTTGCCAATTGGGTTCGCGGGCCTCGATGTCCTCCTGGGGAATCCACAGCCGGCCGCTGCGCACGTCGTTCAAAACCACGACGGAGCGATTGACGCGAAAAACCAGTTCATCGGCCGCGGACACATCCTCCAGCGAGATGGGGCTAATCAGCGAGGACTCGTCACAGTCATAAACGTAGTTATCCGTATCGGAGGCCCACGCCGCGTGGCGGCAGCCATCAACAACTACCGGGGCCGCGGGTGTGCCCGGCGTGACGCGCGATAGTTCCTGGGGTTGATCTCCAGACAGTGGCACCGCTAGGAGCCGGTCTTCCAGCGCCACCAAAACATCGTCTGCCTCCGGGCCGGGTTGTTGCAGCACGGCCTCCCCCGGGCCAATATCGATCGATGCGTCCGCCACGTGCACCTGGCCATCGCGCAGCCCGATGATCTGCTCGCCCACGGCAGTAAGGTCATCCCATTCCCCGGCCGAGTCATCATTTCCGATGCGCCCCGTGTCGCGGGCGGAAAGATCGCCGTCGGAAGTGAGGCGATAGCGAGAGGTAGTGCCATCTTCCGTTACGGTCAGCAGGCGCCCGGTTTCGGCCAGTACCCCGCCGGCGCGCGAGCCCAGCGCAATCGGCGCATCTTCATCGGTTTGCACACTGCCGAGTCGGTCAATTTCTTGCAGCCACATGTCGCCAGTTTCGGAATCAACAATCGCGACACTGCGATTTTGCAGTTGCACTTCCGCGTTACTGGGAATGGGTACTTCTATTGCAGCGGCCACAGTTGCCGTCTCGACCACTGTGGCGGTTGTGGGCTCAACCAATATGACGTCATTGCCCTCTTGGCGCACATCAAACCGGCCCGAATCCGACACTAACCCGCCATCTAATTCATCGATTCGGGGGTTGTAGCGCCCCAGCTTCAATTCGGCATTGGAGGTAAGCCACACACTGCCGTCGTTCAATTCCAACTGGGACAGGGGCACGCCCTGATTGATCAGCGCGAGCGTCGCTAATAAAACCGGCGGGCACAGGGCGGCTATGAGTTTGCCGGTTTTAGCAAATAATCGGGTTCGGGGGGCAGGAGTGGGACTCATGGGGCACACTCCGTCGCTGACACGTCGGAGGCGCGGCGGTCTTCACGCACAATGGCAACTTCAATGCACACTTCACCGCTGGGTGGCAGCGCCACGGTCACTTCGGGTTCATCAATTAGGGACTGTTCGGGAACTTCACCAGCTTCCACCACGGCCCATAAGTACTGGTCGCCCCCGCGCGGGTCCGGGTTGTCCCACGTGAAAATCACCTGATTTTCGTCGGTGGGGCTCACGCGTCCCTTTAGGTCGGTTGGCGTGGGAACGGCTGTTTTTCCCGCCGGTGGAGCCGAATTATCGAGCGCGTCAAGATCACCTTGGGCTGAGCTTCCCGAAGAGAGAGCCGCCCAAGTTATTCCGGTTACTAGTGCGAGGACAACAAGTGAGGCGATGCCAACGATCAGGGGCGCGCGGCGCCTTTTGGCGCCAGCTTGCTCCGCTGACTCCCCCGGTGGCACTGGCGTCGCACTGGGCGGGGGCCCGGGCGGGTCGCCCGATTGCCCTGCACTGGGCTGGGGCCCGGCCGCATCAACTGAAAGGATCGGGCGGACTCGCGTTTCTTGGTCCGCTTCCGGAATCGCCCGCGAGATGGTCTCATTTCCCGTGGCCATCTCAATATGCGTCATGGGCAGCGCGAGCTGGCTTTCGATGCGCTGCAGTTCCTGGGCCACCTCAAGCGGCGTCTGGAACCGATCCTGCGGGTCTTTCGCCAGTCCGCGTTCAAAAATCAATTCCAGATTCATCGGAACGCCCGCGCGCCCGGTGGCCGGTAGTGGCGAACCCTCGATGCGGCTCATTAGGTCGGCTGGACCGTTTGGGCCCTGGCGCAATTCAAACGGCGAGCGGCCGGCCACCGCGGAATAAATCGTGGCTATGAGCGAGTAAATGTCCGATCGCGGATCACCGGCTACCGGTTCAGCGCTCAAAAGTTCGGGCGGCGACCATGGAATCGAAAGTCCGATCTCGCTGTTTCCCACCTGCCCGATGGTTGCAGCGATCCCAAAGTCGGTCAGGGCCGGCCAGCCAAAGTCTGTCGTCAAAACATTGGCGGGCTT
This sequence comes from Demequinaceae bacterium, assembly GCA_027322505.1. GTDB lineage: Bacteria > Actinomycetota > Actinomycetes > Actinomycetales > JAJYRW01 > JAJYRW01. The sequence goes on along the minus strand of DAHVRJ010000053.1, from coordinate 7,283 downwards.
AATGTCGTAGTGCAAAATTCCCATCCGGTGTGCAGATTCCACTGCAGAGGCCAAGCGCACTCCCAGCCGCAGCGCTTCGGATAAGGGAATTTCTTCACTGCGGTACCGTGCCCCCAATCCGGGTCGCGAACACAGCTCCATCACCAAAAATGGCCGGCCATCGAGCGCGACATCCGCGTGGTGAATCGTCACGATCGCGGGATGCTGGGACAGCTGAGCCATCACATTGGCCTCATTGCGAAACCGCTCCCGCACGCCCTCATTTATTGACTGCGCATTCAAAACTTTGACAGCCACCTCGCGGGCGGGCATTTGCTGGCGATACACAAAGACATCAGCAAAACCGCCCATGCCCAAAAGGCGCACGGGTTCAAACCCCGGGATGAGCGGGGGTGAACTGGGTTCGCGCCGGTTACTCACGCTTGGCGCCCCACCACGAACGTCACACCCTCACCCAGGTCAACTACGGCCCCGGCTTCCACCGCGGTGGGTACCCCGGGCCTGAGCTGCTCGGCGACCGCTCCGGGGCGGGTAAGCAGAACCCCGTTGGTCGAGGTCAGGTCCGTTACGACAATTTCGGGGCCGTCCATGCGCACTTCGGCGTGCGTGCGGGAAATGTCGTGATTGGGACTTTCCACGGTGATCAGGCGGGGCATCTCATCGTTTTTCACGCGCGAGACCTGCGGGGCACGCCCCAGCAAAATCGGGCGGTCCAGCGCTACCGCCATGCCGGTAGACAGCACAATCTTCGGCACCACGGTCCGGTCCGCCGGGTCGACCATCGGGCTGGGCGCCGCATCGCCCTCCCACGCCGGAAGCTGTTGCCGCAGCGCCACAACCTCGGAGTTCATCACGGTCATGCCGTCATGGTCTTCTTGGCTGTATTCCAAGGGTGGCTCGAGCGCCACCGCCTGTTCACTGTCCAGCCACTGACCGGCGCCCGCACGTGGCTCAGGTACCGATGGTGGTGGAGGCACCACGGAATGGGAGGCACCGGATTGGGAGCCGGGTTCGGATTCCGAATCGGCCTCTTCGTCCGCAAAGACCGGGGCGGCAGGTTCGGTTTGAGTTAGGACGGCGTCTCTCGCCTCAGCTTGATCCGGCACCGAGGCCGGGCGTTCTTGATCCCCCACCGGGGCCGGGCGTCCTTGATCCGGCGCCGCAGCTCGGCGTCCTCGGCCGACTTTTTGGACGTCACCATTGGCGGTATGCAGGTTGATAAAGATTTCGGAGGCTAAAACGACGCCCGCGGCGATCGGCAGCCGGTCCGCATTGGGCTGGTGGCCCTCTTCTTGGGGCGGATGCAGGCTGACGGAAGTGGCGTCGTCCACAATTTGTTCCAGCCAGGTGGAAACGGACGGTGCCGTGAAGCACTGCTCGCCACTGGCCCGCCCAACGGTTAATTCGATGTCGCCGCGCAGCATCAAATGAATCTGCGCGCCGTCAATTTGGGCGATCGCGAAGGCGGGAAGCCCGGCAAAGCGCCCATCGGTGATGATGACCAGTTGACTCATCAGGTCTTCGCCCTCGATCATCGAGCGCCACAGCCGCTGAATTACGGAGTCATCCGTTTCGGGTGGGAGTAGCGCGATGCAGCCGGCCGCGATAACGCCCTTCCAGGTGCCGACAGCGTATTGCGGCGTGGTCATGATTTCCTCCCGGCGCGGCGCGGGATCGTCGTGCCTTCGAGTTGTTCATCCCATAACGCGTGTTCGTGTGAAGCGGTGCCATTTGAGCGCTGCGCAACGGAACTTGCGCCCTCTTGCGTGGGTAGCAGATCAACTACCACCACGCTGACGTTATCCCGCCCACCGGCGGCCACGGCGCTGGCTACGAGGGTGTCCGCTGCTTCTTGCGCGTTCCCGCACCGCTGCAGCGTTTGCGCAATGTCAGTGTCGGCAACCTCGGTGGTCAGACCATCGGAACAAATTAAAATTCGATGCGCATTTTCTGACGGTATGAGCCAGTAATCTGGATCGGGCGCAACATGAGTGGCAACGGCGCGCGTGACCTGATGGCGCTGCGGATGGTCCGCGGCTTGCGCGTCGTCAATCACGCCGGCCTCGAGGAGTTCTTGGACCACTGAATGGTCCACGCTGATTTGTTCAAGCATTTGATCATGCCAACTATAAACGCGGGAGTCACCGATATTGAAAATCAGCCAGTAATCGGCGCCATCTTGGTTAACGACGGCCGCGCCCGCGACGGTAGAACCAGCATGGTGGGCCGTCTGCAGCGTGCTTTGCATTTCTTTGGTAGCTACCTGGAAACGCTCGTGGATCTGCGCGGGAGAAACGGCGGGTTGGCCACTGAGTGAGCCGAAAACCTCCACCACTACCTGGCTTGCGACGTCCCCGGCCTCATAGCCGCCCATCCCGTCAGCCACCAGAAAAACGGGTGGCTGCGCCAAGACCGCGTCCTCATTGATCGCCCGTACGCGCCCGCGGTCTGTTGCTATGCCCCATGTTGTGCGCAATGGTCACCTTCGTCTACTGACTTCCGACCGTAGACTATCCCGAAATTAGGCTGTGCGGTCGACTAATGCCCCAGCAAATGTGGTTAACGCGTCCCGGACGTCACCTGTGGGTAAGACGTCGAGTTCCGAAATCGCGTCCTGGGCCCACTGCTGGGCGGTCAGGCGGGCCTGCTGTAACGCCGGGTGCTGTTGCAAACCGGCAATCGCGGCTGCCAAAGCGGCGTCGTTTTCAAGATCTTCTTCCAGGAGCGCGAGTGTTTGGCGGGTGTGCTCATCGCAGTTGGGACGGCGTCCCGCGGCTTGGAGTAATAACACCGGCATGGTCGGCACCCGCTCGCGCAGATCGGTGCCCGGAGTCTTTCCAGTCGTTTCGGCATCGGAGCTTAGGTCGATGACGTCATCGGCTAGCTGGAAGGCGACGCCAATTTTCTCACCGAAGCGCACCAGCGCTTCGACGTGCTCGGCTGGAGCGCCCGCAAACAGGGCACCAAACCGGGCCGAGGCGGCAATTAGGGAGCCGGTCTTATCGGCCAGCACCCCCAGGTAGTGCTCGATTGAATCCTCATCGGATGCGGGCCCGACCGACTCTCGCAGCTGCCCCAGGCACAGGCGCTCGAAGGTTTCTGCCTGCAAGATGACCGCTTCGGGGCCGAGCTCGGCCACGATGCGTGAAGCGCGGGCGAAAAGCAGGTCGCCGGTCAGGATCGCCACCGAGTTGCCCCAGACCTGGTGCGCGGCGGGCGCACCGCGCCGCACGGGGGCTGAGTCCATGACGTCGTCGTGGTACAGCGTGGCCAGGTGCGTTAGTTCCACCACGGTTGCCGCATCCAGTACGCGCTGATTCACCCCCTGCCCCAGTTCGGCGGCCAGGAGGGTTAGCAGGGGTCGAAGCCGCTTACCGCCGGCAGTTACCAGGTGGCGCGAGGCGTCATCGGCCAGCGCGTCTGCCTGGGCTACCGCCGTGCGCAGGCGATCTTCAACAGTGGTCAGCTGGTCCCGCAGGCGCTGCGCGAATTCTTCATTCGCGATCGGTAGGGCCAGCGCACCGGTTACTGATTCTGGGATCACGGGAGGAAAGCCGCTGCGGTGTCAGTTATTTCCAGCACGCCCGAGGGGATGATGCCCAGCACTAGGGTGACGATGACCGCGGCAGCAATAGCCACCGAACTAAGCCCGTCGGAGGCTACGGCGGCCGTATTGTCATCGGCCGGTTCGGTGAAGAACATCAACACGATGATGCGCACATAGAAGAACGCGGCAGCGGCCGAGGCGAGCACACCGATGACGACCAGCCAGGCAGCCCCGCCCTGAATCGCAGCCAGGAAGACCGCGAACTTACCCGTGAATCCGGCGGTAGCCGGGATCCCCGCAAATGAGAGCAAGAACAGGGCGAACACCGAGGCCAGAACCGGGGAACGCCGTCCTAAACCAGCCCACTGGGAGATGTGATTGGCCTCTGAGGTGATCACGCCAGCCGAACTGCGCTCCCGCACCAGGGCCACGCACGCAAACGCCCCAACTGTCGAGACCCCGTAACCCGCGAGATAGAACAGCACGGCAGAAATGCTCTGCTGATTCATAGCCACCAGTGCCGTGAGCACGAAGCCGGCGTGCGCGATCGACGAGTAGGCCAGCATGCGCTTGATATCGGTTTGCACAATCGCGATTACGGTTCCCACCACCATCGTCAAAATGGCCACCGCCCACAGCGCCGGGCGGTAGTCCCATTCCAGGGCGGGTAGACCCACGTACAACACGCGCAGCAGACCACCGATGGCCGCGATTTTGACGCTGGATGCCATGAAACCGGTTACCGGGCTCGGCGCGCCCTGATACACATCGGGGATCCAGGAGTGGAACGGCACCGCGCCGATCTTGAAGAACAGACCGACAAGGACCAGCGCCCCGCCAATAAGCAGGAGCGCGTCCATCCCGATCATCGCCGAGACGGCCTCGGCGATGGTTCCCAAATGCACGGATCCGGCGAAGCCGTACAGCAACGCGGTACCAAATAGGAAGAAGGCCGAGGCAAAAGCGCCCAGCAGGAAGTACTTCATCGCCGCTTCCTGCGAGAGCAAGCGCCGACGGCGCGCTGAGGCAGTGAGCAAGTACAGCGGCAGCGATAAAACCTCAAGTGCCACAAACATGGTCAGCAGATCGGAGGCCGCAACAAAAACCTGCATACCGCCCACCGCAAATAACAGCAGTGGGAAGACTTCGGTTTGTGCCATGCCGGCCCGGCGGACCTGCTCCTCATAGGCGGAGCCCGGCACCGCAGAGACCTGCGCGGCATAGGAATCTTCCCGCACTTCAGTGCGGTCAGCTAAAACCAGCACCGCTAAAAGGGCGGCTATGAGAATCAGTCCACCCAGTAAAAGTGCGGGGCGATCAATAGCCAGGGTCTGGCCGGTGGGTCTGACACCGCCGTCGATTTCGCCCCACTGCCACGCCGAGGCGAGGAGCGCGGCGGCCAGCGCCACGATCGACAGCGTCAGCTGGGTGGCGCGTCGGGCCCGCTGGGGCAGGAAAGCATCGAGCAAAATGCCCAGCAGCGCCGCGCCTAGAACGATGAGTACGGGCGACAGTGCAGCCCAGTCAATCTGCGGTGGATTAAACACCGGTGCAGCCAAGACGGTCACTTGCCGCTCCCCTCATCCGTAGTACTTAATGCTGATGATTCGGCACTGTCACCCGTGTCCGCATCGAATTGGGCCACGGATTCCTCACTTGCCGGTTGCAACACGTCGATCACCGGCTTCGGATACAGACCAAAGACCAGGATTGCGGCAACGAGCGGACCCACGGCCCATTTTTCGAAGCCGTTTAAATCCTTCGTTTCAGCCAGCTCGGGCTTCACTGGGCCCGTGAAGACGCGCTGGTACATCAGCAACACGTAGAGCGCGGCGAGCACAATGGCCACCGCTCCTAAAATTCCGGCCGGCTTGTTGACGGTGAAGGTGCCCACCAAAACCAGGAACTCCGAAATGAAACTGGAGGTGCCGGGCAGTGACAGTGTCGCCATACCCGCAACCAGGAAGGTTCCGGCCATGAGAGGCACCACTTTTTGCATGCCGCCGTACTCATCCATCTGCTGGGTCTGGCCGCGCCGGATCAGCATGCCGGCGATCAAGAACAGGGCAGCGGTGGCGAAGCCGTGGCTGAGCATGTAGAACGTCGCACCGGTCTGGGCGACATCGGTGAACACGAAGATGCCCAGCACAATGAACCCGAAGTGGGACACCGACGTATAGGCGATGAGGCGCATGACGTCGTTTTGGCCCAGCGCCAGTAGCGCGCCGTACAGAATCGAAATTACTGCCAGCACGATGATTACCGGGGCCGCCCACTTGGTGGCGTTGGGAAATAGCGGCAGACACAGGGTCAGCATTCCAAAGGTGCCGACCTTATCGAGCACACCAACCAGCAGCGTGGAGGTGCCCGCATTGCCCTGCTGGGCCGCATCTGGCAGCCAGGTGTGTACCGGCCACATCGGTGCCTTGATTGCAAAAGCGATGAAGAAGCCCAGGAACAGTAAGCGTTCCAGTTGTGGTTCCAGTTGGAGACCGACCAGGTTGTCGATCATGAATCCGTCTGCTCCGCCCGGCCCGGCCACGTACAGGCCAATGACCGCCGCCAGCATGATCAGGCCGCCGGCCAGCCCGAAGAGCAGGAACTTCACTGCGGCGTAGCGGCGCTGCAGACCACCGAAACTTCCAATTAGGAAGTAAATCGGGATCAACATCGCTTCAAACAGGATGTAGAACAGGAACACATCTCGGGCCGCAAAGACTCCGATGATGAATGCCTCGGTGATTAAAATCAGCGCCACGTATAGCGCCATGCGATTGGGGTCTGCGATCTCTTTCCAACCGGCCAGGAGCACGATCGGTACCAGGAAAGTTCCTAGCAAAATCATGACCAGACCCACGCCGGAGACGCCCAGGGCCCAGCTGACGCCAAACTGGGGAATCCACGAGTACTGCTCTGTGAGTTGTACTTCCGCTCCGCGCGAGGTGTCGAATGCCGTAAAGAGCATCACGATCGACAGCGCGAAGGTCAGCAGTGACGTAACGAGCGCGATGGGCTTGGCAGCGCCCTTGTTTTCCTTCGGGAGCGCCCAAACTAGGAGCGCCCCAATTACCGGCACCACCACGAGGATGGAGAGCCAGGGAAGGTTTTCCAACATTTATGTAATCCCTCTTCCTCGGGTGCCTCAGACGCGCACTGCCAGTACGACAGCGACGATTATGACGACGCCGGCGAACATGGTGGCTGCGTAGGAACGGACAAAACCAGTCTGGAGTCGGCGCAGTGCTTCACCGCTGGAAGCAACCAGCCGGCCAAGGCCGGTGGCCGCGCCATCGACGAGCGAACTGTCGGCGTAAACCAGCGCCCGAGTCAGGTACTGACCCGGATGCATCAAGAGCGCTTCGTTGACCTGGTCCTGGTACAGGTCCTGGCGGGCAGCGCGCGTCAGAACCGAACCGGCCGGAGCGGTCACCGGTACCGGAGCCGCACCGTACTGGCGCCAGGCCAGCCAGGCACCAATGATTACCAGCACTAGGGAGCTGGCCATGATGACCGCAACTGGAATTACCGGGTCGCCGGCCTCGACTGCGCCGGTGATCGGTTCAAGCCAGGTGGTAAACGCCCCATTAATCATCAGTAGGCCACCCAGGGCAACCGAGCCCACGGCCAAGATGATCATCGGAACAGTCATGAGCGAGGGCGATTCCTTCGGGTTTTGCTCCTCGGCCCAGCGCGGTTCGCCGCTGAAGGTCATGAAGAACATCCGCGACATGTAGAA
>DAHVRJ010000049.1:0-19195 GCA_027322505.1 Demequinaceae bacterium | reverse complement strand
CCGTGCGTGTTGCCTTCGGGACCGTGCGTACTTCCTTCGGGACAATGCGTGTGGCCTTCGGGACAGTGCGTGCGCTGCTCAGCGATGAGAAGAACACGAATCGGGTTCGAACACTGAATGTAAAGGTTTACATTTTGAACTTATTGTCATAATTGCCCACGTAATGGCTGGCCGTCAAGGTCCTTGTGATCGAAAGCTGTCGTTCGTGTCCATTTTGTAACTTTTGGCCCACGGCAGGTGCTGGTTTTCATCGCTGGACGCTGACGTGTTGGCTTTTCACCGGATAGCGCGACTCTCACTACACAGCGCGCTTGAATGTCCACTTCTTGCCTCAACGTGCTGACTTTTAGCCGCATACTGCGACTTTCACTACACGCGGGGCTGGGCTCGCGCTAAAGCCGAATATGCGGCAAACCGCCGGGAAACGCGCTGCGCCTTGCGTACATTGCGTTACACCTCTAAGAAACTTCTATGGCACAAAAAATGATTATTGACACCGATACTGCTTCCGACGACGCTGTCGCGCTGGTGTTGGCCCTGCGCGATTCGCGGGTTGAAGTGCTGGGAATAACGGTAGTTGTGGGCAACGTAGAGGTGGATAAGGGAGTCCAAAATGCGTTGTATACCGCGGAAATGTGCGGCGTGGAGGTCCCGGTTTATCGCGGAGCGGACCGGCCTTTGATGCACGAGTTCGAAGTTGCTTACAACGTGCACGGCGAGGACGGCATGGGCGATATTGGACTGCCCCTTTCTGGGCGGAAGCCGGAAGCGATGCATGGCGTAGATGCGATTATTGCGTTGGCACGCGCCCATCCTGGGGAAGCCACGCTCGTGACGCTGGGGCCGTTAACGAATTTAGCGCTGGCGTTGCGCAAGGATCCTGAAATCGCCGGCCTATTCAAAAAAGTTGTCGTCATGGGCGGCACCGGCGACCATCTGGGAAATACTTCGCCGGTCAGCGAGTTCAATATTTGGGTTGATCCGGAGGCAGCCGCAATGGTTTTTGCCGCGGGATTACCCCTAGTGATGGTTGGGTGGGACGTTTCACGCAAGTACGCAACGTTCTTCGAAGATGATGTTGCAGCGCTGCGCGCGGTCAGCCCTTTGGGCCAATTTTGCATGGACATCCAGCGGCAACTGACAATCTTTTGCGAAGAAGTCACAAAGCTGGACTCCCTGTTTGACCAACCAGATCCGATTACCATGGCAATTGCCATCGAGCCCGATATTGGAACCGAGGTCGTTCACCGCCACGTCGCGGTAGAAACCACGGGCGAACTAGCGCGCGGAATGACAATTGTCGACCACTTGGAAGCCACCGGCCAAGCACCGAATACTCACGTGGTGTTGGCGGCTAATCGCGACCGCTTCCTTGGGATGCTGACAGAGGCGTGCCGATAGACCATAAAAAGAAGCAATGGCTGCCTGTTCAAGGAACCGCGCACGGCTTTGCATGAACTCAATTGAGCTGCTCAGAAGCCACAAAACTAGAAACGCCTTTTGCGTATGTATCACCGGTGATACACTGTGCTTATGGGCAAAGTGACAGTTCGAGACTTAAGGAACCACGGCGGTGAGGTGCTCGATCGCGTCGCCCGCGGTGAATCCATAATCGTGACACGCGATGGTACGCCAGCCGCACAGTTGAGTCCGCTGCGCCGCCGCAGCGCGCCCCCGGCCATACTCATAGAGCGACGCCGCCACCTGCCCCTGGTTGATCCTGAGTCACTGCGTCGTGACATCGATGCGGTACTGGATCCAAGACTGTGACGGTCGAACGCGGCGTGCTCGACACGTCGACGGTTATTCGTTTGGCTCAAGTGGCCGATGCATCTCAACTGCCTGATGATTCGATCATCACCTCAGTGACGCTCGCTGAACTAGCCGTGGGACCACTCGTGGCCACCGATGACCAGGAGCGCGCAGACCGGCAGGCCCACCTACAGCAAGCGGAAGCAGACTTCGACGTCCTTCCGTTCGACGCTATGGCTGCTCGCGCATTCGGCAGAGTCGCCGCCAGCCTGCGAGCATCAGGACGCAAGCCGTCAGCTCGAGCGTACGACGCACTCATCGCGGCGACCGCGATCGCCAACGACCTACCGATCTTCACCTGCAACCCAGCAGATTTCGCTGGAATCGATGGACTGACCGTCCAAACCGTGGCAATCGAAGGCTGATCCACCCGCGCGCTTGGGCGGCAGAGGATCCAGTTGCTTACCGCCCTGACGCTGGTCAGGCACCAAGTTCAGCAAGCAAGCAGCAAAAATACAGATCTAGCGTGCTACATACCGTGCTACGCCTTCATTATGGATACCATCGCGCACCGCGAACCTCGTAACAATTCGGCTGATGTGCTGCGCCGGGTCGCCGCCGGAGAAATGATGGAGGTGACGAACCACGGGGTCGTCGTTGCATACCTCTCCCCTACTCCGGCTCCAGTGCTGCCATTTCCGGTGTCCCGCCCCGCGCGGAGAAAGGGCGGCTGGTCGGCACTACCGAGAGTCACTCTCAAAACCTCCGTAAGTGAAATCATCGACAGTGAGCGCGAGGAACGCTGATGACCTCCACCACTGCTGAATCAATGAAGATTCAGATGACCTACGTGGACACCTCGGCGGCGGTGAAACGCATTAGCGACGAACAGGAATCGGATGGGCTACGCAGTTATCTGGACAAAGAACTAACGCTCATCTCCAGTGACCTCCTTGAGACCGAACTGCGTCGAATCGGGATTCGGCACGGCATTGATCAAGTGCTGATCACCACCATTCTCGATGGCGTTACGGTGGTCCCGTTGACGAGGGGACCAGTTCCGCGGGGCCTGTACCCGCAGGTCGGCCTGCGCAGTCTCGATGCGTTGCACCTCGCTAGCGCACTCGCTGTCTATGATGCGGCGATCTTGACCTATGACCTCAGACTCTCCGAAGCCTCGCGCGCACACGGACTCCAGGTTGTCGCACCGAAATGAGCCACACTGCCTTCACTTTGCTGCATCGAGAAGCTGAAAGAAGCAGCTCCCTATAGATCTCGCCCCGTCAATCGCCGATACGCCTCGCGGTATCGCTCCACAGTGCGCTCCACGACCTCGGCGGGAAGCTCGGGCGGGGCTTCGCCGGAGTGGCGGTCCCAACCGGAGGCGTCGGATGTCAGCCAGTCGCGCACATATTGCTTGTCGAAGCTGGGCTGCGCCCGGCCCGGTTGCCACTCTTCGGCCGACCAAAAACGCGAGGAATCAGGCGTCAACACCTCGTCGCCGAGCACGATTTCTCCGGTCGCGGCATCACGCCCGAACTCAAATTTGGTGTCCGCCAAGATCACGCCGCGTTCGCGCGCGATCGATTCGGCTTGCTGGTAGAGGGACAGCGTCAATTCCCGCAAGCGGTGGGCGTCCTCGGTCCCAATTTCGGCCGCAACAGTGGCAAAGTCGACGTTTTCGTCATGTTCCCCGACCTCGGCCTTGGTCGCGGGCGTGAATATAGGCTGCGGAAGTCGGTCGCCATCGCGCATGCCCGGCGGCAGCGCCACCCCGCACACCTCCCCGGTTGCGCGGTAATCGGCAAGGCCGGAACCCGTAAGGTAGCCCCGCGCCACACATTCCACGGGAAACATATCGAGATTGCGGCAAATCATGGCTCGCCCGGCCACAACTTCGGGGACGTCCAGGCTCAAAACGTGGTTTGGAACAATCGCCTCAAGCTGGTCGAACCACCACATACTCAGGGCGGTCAGTACCTGGCCCTTGCCCGGGATTTGTGTTGGCAACACAAAATCGTAGGCGGAAATTCGATCAGAGGCGACAACTAGAACTTGATCGGGCCGCGCATCAGCGCGCTCGGTCCGCGCATCGGCTTGATCAGCCAGAGCACCATCTTGAGCAGAACGCCCGCCCCCATGCTCCGCCGGCACATAAAGATCGCGGACTTTCCCCGAGTAAACGTGCTTCCAACCCGGAATCTGTACGGCCGCCGCCACTACTTACACCCCTGCCGCGATATCGCTGCGATGATGCGAGCCGTCTAACTCAATGAGCTTCACGCCGGCGTAGGCGGCATCGCGCGCCGCGGCGATTGTTCCGCCAGTTCCTACGACGGACAACACCCGCCCGCCATTGCACACAAGAGCCGGCAGCGAATTTTCCGATCCACCCGCCGCCACCACGACCCGCGGCTCGCTCGATCCGTCTACGCCTCGGTCGCAAGTGGCCGCATGGAACACCTGCACCGACTCCGCCAGCTGCGCAGCCACCGAGTCCAGACCCGTAATTTCGCGCCGATCACTGGCCGTGGCCGGGTAACCCTCGGAGGCAATCACCACATTCACGGCACACTTGTCATGCCACTCCAATGCGGGCAGCGCCGCCAAATTCCCCGTAGCCGCGGCATGTAACAGCCCAGCCAACGGCGTGCGCAATCGCGCCAAAACCACCTGCGTCTCCGGGTCGCCAAACCGCGCATTGAACTCAATGACGCGCGGTCCCTTCGAAGTCAGCGCAAGCCCGCAATACACGACCCCGACAAATGGAGTCCCCCGCCGGCGCATCTCATCAACGGTGGGCTGCGCCACCTGCGCCACCACCTGCTGGGTTAAATCAGCCGGGGCCCAAGGAAGCGGCGAATACGCACCCATTCCGCCGGTGTTCGGCCCGGCATCGTTATCAAAAGCACGTTTGAAATCCTGGGCTGGTTCGAGCGGAACTACCGTGACGCCGTCCGTAATACAAAACAGCGAAACTTCGGGGCCATCTAAGAATTCCTCGACCACGATTTGTGCGCCAGGTTTGCGCAAGCATTCCGCTGCGTGGGCGAGCGCTTCGGCCCGGTCGGGAGTCACAATGACACCTTTACCGGCGGCGAGCCCGTCGTCTTTCACCACGTGCGGAGCACCGAATTCATCCAGGGCGGCAGCCACTTCTTCCACCGTGCGGCATACGCGCGAATCGCCGGTGGGAACGTTAGCCGCGGCCATAATCTCTTTGGCAAACGCTTTGGAACCCTCCAGCGCGGCGGCTGCCTTCGACGGCCCAAAAACGGGAATATTTCGATTTTGGACGGCGTCACTCACCCCGGCCACTAACGGCGCCTCGGGTCCGATCACGACTAGGTCGACGCTCAAGCTTGCGGCGAGGTCGGCGATGGCCTCGGGGTTGTTGGGGTCGACGCCGTGCCGGGTGGCCAGCTGGCCGATTCCGGGATTGCCCGGCGCGGCGTGCAGTTGCGAAACTGCGGGATCCACGTTGAGCGAAGCAGCCAGCGCGTGTTCGCGCGCACCGGCACCAACGAGAAGAATCTTCACGTACTTTAGCCTAGCGCGCGGGCGCTGCGGCCGGTGTCTTCGCACCGAAGTTCAGCGCCCGCGCTTGGGCTTTATTGGCTAGCTACCGTTACGCGCGGGTGCGACGTATCCGATAGAGCCCCAGTCCGGTAAGGACGAGGAGCAGTCCGATACCAATCGCCGTTAGGAGCTCAGCTCCGGTGCGCGGCAAGAGCGATGTGTCCTCATCAACGGTGTTGGTCAGCGAAATATCGCCTTCAACCTCCGTGAGTGTGGCCGTTGCTTGCGCGCTGTCACTTTCCGTGATCAGCTCGACGCCCGAATCTCCGGTCGCCCACTGTGCGCCCTCCCAGCGCACATCCGATGGCAGATCAGTCTCGCCTTCCGTTAGTTGCACGGTGACACCTAGAGGAACGTCGTCAATTTTAACGGGCTTGCCGTTGATGAGATCGACTGTTTGTTGGTGTTCCTCACCTAGGAGGTCTGTCCATGTAGCGGTAACTGGGAACGCGGTACCACTGGGCACTTTCGCGGCTCCAGACCCGATCAAGTCCTTGGTCAGGACGATGCTGCCCAATGCTGGGCTTGCCTCATTGGTAAGAACAATCTCGGCGGTATCGGCCGCTCCGATCGTGACGAGGGCGGAATTGTCATCAGTTTCTTGGACGCGATCTCCCGCCCAGGTGGGATCATTCCATGTGAAGCTCACTGCGTCTTCCAGCGCTGTTTCGCTCAGGGTGACCACAGTTTCGTGCGGTAGGTCTTCACCAAGCTCCACTGGATTTCCATCGGTGGGAACAGTCAGTTCTCTGGATTGTTCCGCCCCTTCTTCATCTAGCCATGCGGCCGTAACCTGCACGGAATCTGGAACATCCGGATGGTCGATCAGGACGCCTGCAACTTCCTTCGAAATTGAGAAGGTCCCTGGAGCCCATGTGGCCTCATTTGTGATCGAAACCAGCGTGAAGTCGTCTTGTTGATCAGAGACGATAACTGTGGCACTCCCGTCCCCGTTATCTTCAACATCGGTTCCACTGATTGTGATCGAATCCCAAATAACCGTGTCGATCTCGGGGCGATCACCCTCGGTGATTGTCACTTCAGTACCGGCAGGCAGTTGCTCGCCTAGTTCAGTTGGTTCTTGCGAGTTGATGAGAAGATTCTTGGACTTAGTTTCTCCATCTTTATCAACCCAGCTAGCGGTTACCGGGAAGCTGGCGTCAGATTCAACCTCGTCAGAGGCTTCACCGGCGATGCCTTTCAAAATGCTGATACCGGCGGTTGATGTTGCCGCATGATTTTCCAAAGTAACGTGCGCTTCGCCATCCCGACCGATCGTGACCAGGGCTGAATCGCCTTCAACGTCAACACCGGTTCCGGACCACGCTGGCGCTCCCCAGGCGATGGAGGATCCATCTTCCAGGGGTTCTTCGGTCAAAAGCACCTCGGTACCGACGAGCAGATTTTCACCCAGATCGACGTTTGTGCCATCAGTGGGCAGGGTCAAGGTCTTTTCGCCCTCAGTACCTTCTTCATCCCAAGAGGCGTGGACCTTAATTTCATCCGGGACAGCTGGGTTGTCGGCCTGTTCGCCAGTAACCGTCTTGCTGAGAGTGAAGGTACCTACAGTGCGGTCAACCTGGTTGGTCACCGTGATGACACCCGGCGTCGAGGCGTGTTCTGCTTCTACCTCAACCGTTTCGGGGCTTATGACGGCATCACTCCAAGTGAACGTGTCGTCATCTTCGGGAAGAGTTTCAGAGAATGAAACTTCTGCACCTATTGGAAGGTCCTCCAGCACGTGGGACTTACCTGCCGAGATTGTGAATTCGCGGTCCTCCTGCTGCGGGAAGTCGTCGCCAAGCGCACTCACATCGATTTCGGCCGTGATCGAGAATTCGTCGTCTGCGTCAATTAGATCAGCTGCATCGCCCTCGATTACTTTTTCTACCTCGAGGGAACCGAGTTCAGCCGAGTTTGTTAACGCGACTTGAATGTTTTCGCCGGGGGTCAAGTCAACGCGCGCTTTACCGTCCTCGCCAGTTACATCTTCACCGTCGACGACGAATCTTGGATCACCAAAAGTAACGCCTGGAACATCCGGGAACGCCAGCTCGGAAAGCTCAACGCTCCACCCGTTACCCCGGGGATTGAAACCGCTTACCGGATCGCCATTTAAGGGAACTTGCAACTTGTAGGTGTCAATTGCTTCATCTGCATTCGGCGCGAACTCTTTGACTTCAACCTCGAACAGGGTGTCGTCTGCAACGAAATCAGCGCCGGCAGATTCTTCATCCATTAATTTTTGGATCGCAATCGAACCGCGGCTTACGCCCTGACCGGTGCCGCTGCCACTGTTTCGCTGGGTAATTTCGGATTTCCAGCTGAATCCGGAGCCCACAATCTGGTTACCATATTTGGTGTCCGGGGCATCCATGCCGCCGCTTTCAGTGCACGTGCTGTAACTGAGCAGATATTGGTATTCGTGACTGAATCCCGTCGCCTTTGTGCCATCAGGCTGCGGTAGTTCGGGTTCCGGTATTACAAAAGTAAGTTCATTGCCGTCCAGTTCCACCGATGTCGATTCGGTGAGGAACACCTTCTGGAGTCCGCCATTGGAGATTTGATCTTCAGCCGCAACTGTTAGGCCCAGACGGGATTTCAGATCATCACCGGCGCCGCAGACTTGATGCGTATCACTGAGAGTGTCAGTAAGCGTTAAATCGCTTTCAAGATCGGCGACCTTCTCGCCCGGAATTCGAACGAACCACTCCATAGTGGTTTGGGGAAAGTACTCCTCGCCATCCAGTTCCACAAAAGAGGTGTTGATTTTCCCGCTCTTGCCTTCGCCGCGTCCTGGCGTTACGGCTTCGCCTTCCGCTACCTCTCCTTCGACCGTGACTTTGTTGTCAAATACTGTTCCCCCGCCGGGCAGACCATCAGTAGTTGCGCAAGTACGGTATTGGATTCGATACAGATATTTTTCGGATTCTTCGAATGCAAAATCGCCAACAGTGTTGAAATCTACTGTGAACTCGGTATTCGAGTCGATCGTCACATCGTAATTCAGCTTGTCCGGGCCCAAATTTTGCACCAGAGCTTCGCTGGGGCCGTAACGCTCTTGCACACGAATCTCAAAGTCGTCACCGTCAGCGACGCATAGCTCATGTGGTCCGGTGAGTTCCTCGGTTAATGTAAACGCACTTCTTCCAGCAAGATGGTCGCCCGTAATCGTTACAGTCCAGTCAATGACGCGATTACGATCTTCACCTCCGCGGACCCATCCGCCTTTGGTAACTTTACCGCCGGGCGTCCAGTCTTGTTCAACGCCAATTTCTCCGGTGCTCTCGCCGTCGACGATGGCCTCGTTGGTGTACACCGTCTCTATATCGTCGATTTGACCATCCAGAGTGCACGTTTCGTACGTCAGGCGGTACGTGACGTTGGGATCGAAACCTTCGTCGCCTGGATCCAAAATTATTGAGAAATCGTGATCGTCCCCAGCATTCGTCGAGATATCCGCTATGCCGGTAACGTCCTCGCTGTTCTCCCCGCGGACCTTGTGTACCTGGAGTTGGGGGTCTTCACAGAGTTTGTGGTTATCGCTTAAAGAATCGAAGATTTCAACATCATCACGGTCCGCTAGTCCCGCTCCCGGAATTTCGACGGTCCAGGTCATTGACCATTTATTGCCGTTGAGTTGGCCGGATTTAGTGATCTCAGTGGGAAGGACCACGCCGTCGCCGATCCCGCCATCGCCGGGTAAGTCAACGAGAACCGGTTGTCCGTTCAGATCGAACTCAACCTGATCCTTGGTCGTTACCTCAATCGCTTCGACTTTAAACTCAAATGTTCCTTTTACAAGCTCGGGATGCTCTTCAACCGCCTCCGTCAGCGTGCAAGTCGCTTCTTCGGTTGCCGGGTCGGTTAAGCAGTTTGCCCAGACCTTTCCGTCTCCGGTGAGCTCGAATGGCACCGGTTCTGTGAAGCCCAATTCGCTTGGCAAACCGATTACAAAGGTGTCATCTTTTTGCGGGTTCGCGTGAGTGGCATCCCAGGCGCCCGACACACTCAATGTGTCACCGACCGTGGTGGGAAGGCCGTCAATGTTTTCGAGCGTCACATCATCCACAACGATTTGGGGGTTCGGTGCCGCATTAGCCGCCGTAGGTGCAACGAAAGCAGCGATCACTGGGATCGCCAAAGCGAGCGTCGAAATGGACGCCCAAATTTTTCGACGGCGCTGCTGTCGTATGCGCCTATTGTGTTTACGCAGTGCGAGGGTGTCGCGCTGGGTTTCCGACATGCTTTTGCCTCCACGAACTCCGGCCCCGGGGTTTCCGGGGCGGGTCAAGTCTTGAGAAAAGGGCAGGAAGAATCCCTAATAAAAAGGGGTCCAAGCATGACCTAAGCGGGTTTTGGCGAAAAAAGCCATAAGTCGGGCGGTTTTTCACCCTCGATTTCACCCTCTTGATCATGTACGGAGGTTAAAACGGGGGCAAAAACATGCGCCGACGCGCTAAGACCGACTGCCGGCGGCGGTTAAACCACAGCTCCAGCGGCGGTTAAACAACAGCTCCGGATCTAAGCCATAATGTCGTGGCGCACGATCAACTGCGCGCGGCTGGGCCCAACCCCCACAGCCGAAATCCGAGCGCCGGCAAACTCCTCTATCGCGCGCACGTAATTTTGTGCCGCTTGCGGAAGGTCTGCAAATTCCCGCACGTTCGAGATGTCTTCATCCCAGCCGTCGAAGTATTCGTATATCGGCTTGGCGTGGTGAAAGGCCGTTTGCGAATCCGGCAGTTCGTCATAGCGGGTGCCGTCGACGTCATAGGCCACGGCCACCGGGATCTTGTCGAAGCCGCCTAAAATATCGAGCTTGGTTAAAACAAAATCCGTGACCCCGTTGATGCGCTGGGTGTAGCGAGTGATTAGCGCGTCATGCCACCCACAGCGCCGCGCCCGGCCCGTGGTGACCCCGAACTCCCCACCCTCATTTTGCAGGCGTTCGCCATCCGCATCGAATAATTCCGTGGGGAACGGCCCCGAACCAACGCGGGTGGTGTATGCCTTGACGACCGCGATCACGGTGTCGATGCGGTTTGGAGCGACACCAGACCCGGTACACGCCCCACCCGAGGTGGCATTTGAAGACGTCACAAACGGGTAGGTGCCGTGGTCAATATCGAGCATGGTGGCCTGCCCGCCCTCAAAGAGCACCGTTTTATTGGCGTCGAGGGCTTGATTGAGCAGCAGCGAGGTGTCGGCGACAAAGGGCTTAATGCGATCGGCATAGCTGAGTAGATCGTCGACTACCTCATCGACCGTTATCGCCCGCCGATTAAAGACCTTCACCAGTAGGTGATTCTTCTGATCTAGCGCACCCTCAATTTTCTGGCGCAAAATATTTTCGTCAAAAAGATCTTGAATGCGCAGACCGATCCGGTTGATTTTGTCCGCATATGCCGGGCCAATACCGCGCCCAGTTGTGCCAATTTTGCGCTTGCCTAAAAACCGCTCGGTGACCTTATCGACCGTGCGGTGATAGCTGGCAATTACGTGCGCATTGGAGCTGACGACCAGATTGGAGGTATCGACACCGCGCGCCTCCAGGCCTTCTAGTTCTTGGAAGAGCACCTGGGGGTCAACCACGACGCCATTGGAAATCACCGGCGTTACATCCGGCGTTAAAATCCCGGACGGCAGCAGGTGCAGGGCGTATTTTTCGTCCCCAATAACCACCGTGTGGCCGGCGTTGTTACCGCCGTTGAACTTCACAACGTAATCGATGTGGGCACCGAGGGCATCGGTTGCTTTGCCTTTACCCTCGTCCCCCCACTGGGCTCCGATAAGCACGACTGCTGGCATGGCTTTAAGGTTACCGGAGCGCGCTGACGTCTTCGGATGTGGCGGGACTCACGGAGTCAGTCAGGAACTGATGGCACCGCTGGGCCTCCTCCGTTTCACTGATCGCATCGGCTGCTTCGGCCAAACCCAGCAGCGCGCGCAAGAAGCCCTGATTCGGTTCGTGATCCACCGGAATCGGTCCGTGTCCGCGCCATCCTGCGCGGCGCAGCGCATCCAGGCCGCGGTGGTAACCGGTGCGGGCGAAGGCATAGGCCGTCACCGCGTCACCCTCCTGCAGGGCTCGCTCGGCAAGAACAGCCCAAATTAAGGACGACGCCGGGAGGCTTTGGGCAATTTCCTCCGGGGCTTGCCCGGCTGCTAAGGCATCAACCGCCGTCATGTCTGGGTGATCGTATGGCAAAAAAGTCGGATCAGGGCCGGCAAGAAGATTCTTGGTCATGGCCCCATCATGACCTTTATGCTTTGTAAATCCCGAACCGGTGATCACTTACGCGGCAGTTTCGGCCCGTCATGCGGTGGTGTGGGCGACTTCAGAACTAACGTTTAGCCCGCATCAGGCCTGACTTAAAGCTTTTTCATAGGCGCGCATTTTGCGCAACTCCCAGGCGTATCCCACGCCGATCGCGCCGAAATACAGCCCCACGATGGGCAAACCTAATCCCGTCATGGTCAAAATATCGCCGCTGGGCGAGGCCATGGCGGCAAATAAGAAACTGAGCAAAATTGCCCAGCGCCAACCCTTTAGCCACGTGCGGGAAGACACAATCCCCATGCCCGTCAACCCCACAATGGCCAGCGGCAGCAAAAAGGCCGCGCCAAAGGAAAGCAGCATCTTAAGAACAAAATCGAAATACACTTCAGCGTTGATCATGGTTGCGGTGTAGTCCGGGGCGAATCCGGCTAAGACCTCAATCGACACCGGGACAAAAATCCACGCCAGCGCAATTCCCCCAAAAAACAGTGGCAGCGCGCTCAGTGCCAAGGTAACCATGATGCGCTTTTCGCGCCGCAATAAGCCGGTCCACACAAAAGCGACCAGCTGGTACATCCACCAGGGGAAACTCACAGCGAGACCCACAAAGGCAGAGATTTTGATTTTCGTACTGAAAGCAGCCCCCACCCCCGCGAAGTTCAGGGCGGCCAAGCGATCGTTTTCACTTGCCAGATTGACCATGGGTTCTTGCAGTATTTGAAAAAGCGGCTCATAAATGATCCAGCCAAACACCATTCCAACCGCGATCCCCAGCAAGCCAAGAAGACCACGGCGGCGCAACTCTTTTAGGTGCGTTTGCACCCCGGCGGGGAGCGCCAGCCGTGGTTTATCTTTGGTCTTTTTATCGCTCACTCTTCAGCATCCTGCGTTGCCGAAGCAGCGGGAACACTCTCGCCTCCCGCCTGCGCTGGGACTGGTTGTTCAGCCATTTTCGGGGCCGGGGCCGGGTCTTCTTCACTGCGCAGTTCCTTGCGGAAAATCTTCAGTGATTGACCGATTCCTCGGGCGGCATCCGGCAGCTTCTTCGCACCAAATAGCAGCAAGACAATTGCGATTAGCAAAATTATCTCGATGGGCCGCAAATTTTGAAGCATGATCTTCCTCCAACTATCTGGGGAGGGTTCGGGCAGGCAGCGGCCCGCCCGAACCCCTAAGTGAAGTTCCTATTAAAGGAACCTCTAGTTACGAGCTTGGCTGACGCGATAGGCGCCAAAGCCGAGAGCAAGGAGCACCAGCGCGGCTATTGCAAGCGGCACGGTCGTTGCTCCAGTACGTGGCAAATCATCACCGGGAACTTCGGCTCCGGGATCGTCAGATCCGCCCGAGCCGGCGCCGTCATCATCGGAGCCGTCTTGGCCATCCTGATCAGAGCCGTCATCATCGGAGCCGTCATCACCGCTACCGTCCTGATCGTCCCCGTCTTCACCGGAACCATCATCACCGCTGCCGTCCTGATCGTCCCCGTCCTCGCCAGAGCCGTCATCACCATCGCCATCTTGGTCGTCTCCGTCGCCTGGATCTTCGACCTCATCAAGTGATGGCAGTTCAAACGTCTGCGTTTCTTCCTGATGGCCCGCGTAGTCCTGGGAGTGGACGTGCACGAACACGGGAACATCACGCAGCGAAACCGAGAACGGGTCCTCATAGGTTGCCCACATCTCGTTTTCACCCAGGTTCGTCGGGTCTTCCGAGGTCCCATAAGAGAACAGCACGCGGCGCAGGCCCGAGCCCGGTTCTGGGTCGATTGTCTCTAGTGTGAAACGCGCCGAACCAGCTTCCGCGTTGATGTCGTAATCAACCGTGGTCTCGGGGGCCCGGGTATCTACGTTGATGGTCCGCTCGGCATCGCCTTCGCGTCCCTCATCGTCGGTGGCGCGCGCCGTTATGACGAGCTCGCCCTCCTCAGTTACCTCGGTTTCATCGGTGTATTCAGTCCAGGTAGAGCCACCGTCGAGGGAGTACTCGACGGTTTCCAAATCGCCAGAAAGCGCTTCTGCTTCCAGCGTGAAGGAGGGAGACTCCAAGTACCAGCCGGTGCCCGCCGGGGAGTCATCGATCTCGATGTTCACCACGGGCGGCAGGTCATCTCCTTCTTCGGGGTCGACCACGAAGTAGGTGCAGATTGCTTCTTCCGGAGCGTTTTCTACGGCGCCCAGAATGTCGCCGAACTGCTCGGCCTCAGCATAGTCAGCCGGGTCCAACTCTTCCCACTCCACCGGCAAGTCACTGCTGGATGAACCATCTTCGAACGCCGCAGTAACGGTTGCGGGGCATTCTGGGGCAATTCCGGGCGTGGTGATGGTGGATGAATACTCCAGGTAATCGATCCCGGCATCCAGCCCATCAACGACGTACACGGTCGCTTCGACCTCGAGATCGAAATCTGCGATAGCGCCGGTGACGGTGACGGTTTCATCCCAAGCGATGCCGTCGTCGTCCCAAATTACGTCGTAGTACGCAAGTGGTCCGTTTTCGGATATGACCCACATTTGCTCGGGCAGATCCGGCGCTTCACCCGCGAGTGTGCGGCGGGAGACATCTTCCCAGTCCAGCGGAGCATTTGGGTCTTCCGGTTCCGGCTCTTGCGCGCCCTCCCCGTGGTAGTAGCCGATGACTTCCCACTCAGTTGCGGCGACCGCATACCAGGAATCTTCTTCGGAGTCCTCATCGTCGGGGTCGGCGGCCATGGGCTGGGCGTCGACGAGCATCCGCATCTTGGTCGTGGTGACCTCATCAAAAGTCACTTCATTGGGGCCGCGGATTTGCCCGGAATCACCCTCCACCGGGTATTCGGCATCGATCGCAACGTACTCGTCAGCCTCTTCATCGAAGTATTCCAGCGACCACGACTCCGGCGGGCGGACGTTACCCGGATCCGGTTCATCGTTCCAGAACCAGACGTTGGCGGCGGAGACCGTTACCGGGTCGGGCCAGGTGTATTCCGCCCAGTGGGTTTCTTGGACATCGCCGTACGTGCCCCACACATCGCCGTGGCCCTCGGCGTCGGTGGTTTTACCGTCATTTAATGCGGTGGCGCTGTTCCAGCCGGGAACATAGCTAACGGATACCTCCGGAGCCCGCTCCTCATCGGAGTCAATGGCCACATTAACGATCTCCGGGCTTTCTGGATCCTCGGGATCATCAGCGTAAACCATCGCCGTTGAGCCAGCCGTTAATAAAGCGCCGGCGCTTAAAGCCGCAAAACCTCGGCGCAAATTCTTTCTCATTGAATTCCTTTTAACAATCATGATTAGTTGCCTCCCTCCAGGCGAGCCTGAGAGGCCGACAGGAGAATGCGCTGTCGATTGCGCGCTGAGAGCAGACCCTGAGCGACATACGCCTGGGAAACCGAACGCACCCGATCTAAGAACTCGTTCCGGTTCGCAAATGGAGCCGCTTCCCACACCTCATCAAGCAGCGAGGTGCCGTTGTTCTTCGTTGGGTTTGCCACGCCAGAATCACGGCCCGCAAAAACCACGTTGCGCTCATCCCGCTCGAAATACATGGAGTATTGAATGTCATTTCCGGAATAGAGCGGATCAAACTCTTGGGATCCGATCACAAATTGGTGGTCATCCCACTTCACGGAACCTTCAATATCTCCGTTTAGATCCATTAAGCCGTACAGGCTCAAACGCGGGAACCGAGTTCCGGAGTGCACGAGCGAGTAGACCGTTGGGCCAAAGTGGAGCGATTGCAAACTAGTTGAATCAACTGGCTTTTCCACCCGGAATTTCATGGGCAAAACCAGTTTGATCTCATCACCCGAACGCCATTGGCGCGTAATAGAGGCATAGGAGCCGGCTTCGGCCTTGACGTCCTCCACGTCGCCATTGATGGAGATTTGGACGTCGCCCTCGACCCAGTTGGGAATGCGCAGCTTGATCGCCAGCGCCTGGCTGGGTGCCTCGGAGAACGTGAACTTGATCTCTCCATCGCGGGGGTACTCGGTTGTTTGCACCAGCTTCAAGCCTTTATCGCTCCACGTGAGCGTCGAGCCGGCGTACATGTTGACGAAGAGTTCTTCGCCATCGGCGCTGCGCGCATATGCCGTCTCGAGATATTTCATGGGGCTTTCTAAACCGGTGCCGCCGCAGCAGGTTCCGATATTGCCGTCGCCGTATTCCTTGCGCGCGCCGGCGTGCACCGGGAACATGTAGAGGTTTTCGGGACCGGAGGTTGATTCGCGGTTCCGCCGGCCACCCAGGATGTGGTTGAGCACGGTGCGTTCGCAGTATTCGGAGTACTTTTGCTTACCCGTAATTAAGAACAGTTGCCAGGCAACCTTGACCATGTTGTAGGCGGCGCAAGATTCCGCGTTGCGGTTACCAATGTGACCGGCCACGGTATTTGGCGGGCCCCACATTTCCCCTTCACCGGTTCCGCCGTGGGGATACATGCGCCCGGGCACGATCATGTCGAAGAAGTTTTCAACTGCCCGCAGGTAGCGCTCCTCACCCGTGGCCGCATACAACTTGGCGTAGCCGACAAAGGTGGGGATGTGCTGATTGGCGTGCTTATCGGTGATGGTGTCTTCGCCCACGGCGCTGGCATCAACAAGGGAGTTTAGGTCCAGTAACTGCGCGGCTTCGAGGAAATCAGCGCGGTCATTGGCTTCGGATAACCAGTACAGCTCTACGAGCACGTCGTTCATACCGCCCGATTCGCCACCGATGTAAATGCTCCACATCTTTTCGAGGCGATCTTTCGAAAGCTTCGAAAGGCGGCCATGTACCCAGCGGCCAATCCCTTCGGCTAATTCAAGCGCGAGATTATTGCCGGTGTATTTATATGCATTAAGCAGGCCGTCAACGATCTTGTGCAGCGTGTAATACGGCGCCCAAATTTCGCCATATGGTGCGTATTCTTCGAGGGCAGAAAATTGCCACTCACCATAAGCCGATAAGAAACCGGGATGGGAATAGCGCGGCTGACCCTCGAATGTTTGCGCTGCCAGGGCCTCGCGGCATTCTTCGAGACCGGCGACGATCGCGTCGACTTTTTCTTTCAACTCTTCCTCGCCGGTGGTGGCATACGCCATCGCCAGCTTGCTGAGGAAGTGACCGCCGTAGTGGCCGCGCAGCAGACCGCCTGCGCCGCGTTCGTTTTGGCCCAGTTTGTATTCCGCCGGTCCCCAGCGCTGCTCATCGGGGGCCGGACCGTACTCTTCCCAGCCGCCCGGCGGGGTGGCACTGCCGACGTCCAGGCCGGCATTGCGGCGAAAGACCGCCAGAATCCGGTCGACCGGATAGGCGCGGGCCAGCGCGAGCGCGTGGGAATGACCGCGCATATAAACGCCCTCACCCATGCCAATCTCAGATAGCGAGAACGGGTGGAATTCCCATGCATCTTGCACGGGAAGCGTTGGTTGATTACGCAGGACCGTTTTGAGGGACTGAGTTTTGCCAATAGCCGGGCTAGTGCTTGCAGTTTGGGCCGCCGTGGCAGCCCTGCCGCCATTTGCGGCACTTGCGGGGGTGGAACCAGAAAATACCCGCGCTGCTCCCAGTGTGATTCCGGCTAGCGCAGCACCTGAAAGGAATTTCCTGCGTGACGCATCACGAGGCTCTTCCGTATTACGAGTGATTTTACTCAACTAAGATCACTTCTTTCTTATTCGTGACAGCGCATCTGCGATACAATGTCACTAGTCCCTTCGCCTGCATTTACTTTGGACGGTTGTGCGGGCGAGGGGGCGCCTTATATTTACCTTGGCAATTAGTTTTTATTAATTGCCAATTTCATCGCTAATCCTTTGAGCTTCTAGCAATAACTATCAGCTGACCGAAGTATTAGCGGAAGCTTTATGTGGTTTCGCTATCTGTCCTTTCAGTGGCAGCAATGGGGGGAGGAACGGGGGTAAAAGGGTTTTCTTCTAAATCATCGTCTTCAAAACCCAATAACTTTTGCGGACTGAAATCTTCTACTCCGATGTCAGATAAAGCTCCGCGCATTTCGGAATCAACGTTTTGTGAAGTTAATTGCCACGCGCGTTTAAAATGGCGAACTTTTTCCCGCACGGTACGCACGTATCCGGGCAAGCGCGCCGGACCAACGATGATCGCCGCGAGGATCAACCAAAAGATGAACTCTTGACCAGATATTCCGAACATGGCACTTCTAGCTTTTACGCTCTAGGTACGAGTTACTTAGAGACATGTGCTGCACGGGCGCCACTCCTCTTCGAGCCGGACTTCAGTCAAAGGACACTGCCTTGATAGAGGCGATGATCCGCAGATCACTGTTAGGTTAGCACGCGTTGTTAGCGCTACCAAGAAGCGGTTTCACTACTTTCGCTTCGATCTTGGAAAGCCGCCTTTCATTCGGTTTTCGCCGAAAGCGCAGACGCCGCTAAATTTCCAGCTTTCGGTAAGTTTCGGCCGGGTTTTCAGACCCGCGCAAAGAAAAGCGGCGCCCACCCCGACCCACGTGGTAACCACGTGAGCGCTGAGATGAGCGCCGCCAAGAGAACGAACCGGTGTCCGGCAAAGCTAAGGCCTTGCCGCAACCCTGGGTTTGTTACATCTTTTGACCAGCGGAGCGCAGTTGCTGGCAAGCTTCGACGATGCGCTCGGCCATGCCGGCTTCCGCCGCCCGGCCCCAGGAACGCGGGTCGTAGACCTTCTTATTGCCAATGCCGCCATCGATCTTGAGGACTCCGTCATAGTTCTTCATGACGTGGTCCGCAATCGGGCGGGTGAAGGCGTACTGCGTGTCGGTGTCGATGTTCATCTTGATGACACCGTGGTCCACCGCGGTTGCGATTTCTTCAGCCGAGGAGCCAGAGCCACCGTGGAATACCAGGTCGAATGGCTTTTCCTTGCCAACTTCCTTACCGACGGCCTCCTGAATTTCACCCAGGAGCTCGGGGCGCAGTTGGACGTGACCAGGCTTGTAAACGCCGTGCACGTTTCCGAAGGTGAGCGCGGTGAGGTAGCGGCCCTTTTCACCCGATCCGATGGCGCGCACGATGGCAAGACCATCTTCAACCGTGGTGTAGAGCTTTTCGTTGATTTCGTTCTCGACGCCGTCTTCTTCGCCACCGACTACGCCGACCTCAATTTCGAGGAGCGTGCGGGCCGCATTGGACTTTTCGAGAAGTTCTTCAGCAATGCGCAGGTTGTCCGGAACAGTTTCTGCCGAGCCGTCCCACATGTGGGACTGGAACGTGGGATTTTGCCCGTTTTTGACCTGCTCAGCTTCAATATCGAGCAGTGGGCGGACCCAAGAGTCGAGGTTCTCGCGGGCGCAGTGGTCCGTGTGCAGCGCAATGTTGACGGGGTAGTTCTTGGCTACCTCGTGGGCAAATGCAGCGAATGCCAGGGATCCAGCTACGCGATCTTTAACGGTCGAGCCGGAGAAGTATTCCGCGCCGCCCACCGAGACCTGGATGATGCCGTCACTTTCAGCCTCGGCAAAGCCGCGCAGGGCAGCAATGAGGGTCTGCGAGGACGAGACGTTGACCGCCGGATAGGCGAAGCGCCCCGCTTTGGCGCGGTCTATCATCTCCGCGTAAATTTCAGGTGTTGCGATAGCCATTGAGGGCTCCTGCCTGACAGG
>DAHVRJ010000038.1:0-1658 GCA_027322505.1 Demequinaceae bacterium | reverse complement strand
TCCCACTCCCAACGCAGCTCTCCGACGCTGTTTCGATAAACTTGAACTGGAAATCAAAGTCTGGGCCGACAAGGCAAAACTGGCGGCTTAAAACTTGACACATTTACCACAAGTTCCTTACTTCAAGACCTCTAGGTGGATTGTCGCAGAGCGCACAGGTGACAGCAATGACAGTGGCCGCATAGGGTGGAATTTGATTTGGCGGGGAAGAACGGTGATAGAAACCGAAGGGAGCGGAGATTGCGTTAGGCTATTGGCTGGCCGGAACCGTGTGGCTCAACCGGGTGGCCAGCGCCACCAGTTCGGTGGGCAAAATCGGCTTCGAGCGGAAGGTAATATTCAAACCTTCGTACTCGGCTTCCGCCTCCTCCAAGCCGCTGAGCACCATGACGGAGAGAGCGGCCCTGCGATCCCACAAACGCCGGACAAAATGGCAGCCCGATTCGCCGGGCATGATGTGGTCCGTAATCACGAGCGTAATCGCGTGGTCTACATCGCGATCCAAGGCATCAAATGCAGCTTCGGCGGTATAGGCTGTCTGCGCCTCAAGTCCAGCATGATTGAGGATGGCTTTGCGAGTGAGCGCCTGTATCGGATTATCATCGACGACTAGAATCACAGAGCGTCTCTCTAGACATATACCTGTCTGTATTGTCTGATGTTGTTTTCTACGAAAAAGATGCCCCCGTCAAGCGTGAAAAAGTAACCGGGGAGTACCACTAAGATTCCCCATAACCCTTTGTTTTCATTGAGTTTCTCGCGCTGTATATTACGAAAGCCCCCCTGAAATCGGCTCTATCGTACCTCCGGTCGACACGAAGCAGGCATCGTAGAAACGGGATGCGTTTTAGGATGTCGACATCTTTGCCCGGCGCATCGTTTTGCCAACCACCGATGTAATCCATTTCCGCGGGACCAGTGCGAGTGCCCGGACAAGCGCACGGTTCGATGCCCCGATGATGACGGAGGGCCTGTGGCGATCGAACGCCCGCAAGGACACGGCAACCACCTGGGGCGCCGTTTGCATGCGCGACGGGCTGCTGAAGGGATTCTTGCCCGCGACCCGAAAAAAGTTCGTTTCCGTAGACCCGGGGTTGACGGCCGTCACCTGCACACCGTGCTGGCGGGCTTCCTCATACAGCGCCAGCGAGAAGCTGAGCACGAATGCCTTGGTCGCGGCGTAGATCGCACAATATGGAAGCGGCATGAATCCGGCAACGGAGGCAATGTTGATCACCCCGCCGCGTTTGCGCGCCGACATAGGCTGCAGGTACAGATGCGCCAACTCCACCAGCGCGGCGATATTCAGATCGATCATTTGGCGCTGGCGCTGGCGGTCGATCGAGGCGAATTCCCCAAAGGCCCCAAATCCCGCGTTATTGATGAGAAGACTCACATCCAGATTGGCGGCCTGCGTCCTTTGAAATAACTCCGCGGGCGCGCCCGGCAGGCTTAAGTCCAACGCGACGGCCAGAACATCGATGCCCATGTGCGCGAACATCAGATCGCTCCGCAGCGCCTCCAATCGATCCTGAGAACGCGCGACCAGAATCAGGGACCATCCGCGCGCGGCCAGTTGCCGCGCGAATTCTTCGCCAATTCCGGAGCTAGCGCCCGTGACCAGCGCATATCCTCGCGGTTGCATCCTTGGCCCTCCT
>DAHVRJ010000161.1:0-4608 GCA_027322505.1 Demequinaceae bacterium | reverse complement strand
TGCGCGGTGCGATATTTAACGTAATTGCGGCCGTGCCCGGAATCGGTTTTATTGTTCATGTTCTCGTGATTCTTTCCGACACATCGCAGCATCAAGGAATCCACGATCGCGCGGCGCGAGCGCGGATTATTCCGGCAAATATTGATCCAGCGGTGGCTCGCCTCCACGCGGCAACCGCCCAAGGCGGAGGTTCTGCACCTTACGGCTCGGCGCCTTATACCCCGGCGGCGTACGGCTCTGCGCCTTATGGCCCGGCTGATCACGCGCCGGGTTACGGAGTTACTCCCTCTGGCACGTCCCATGCCGACGGGCGCCCTGATTCGCAGGCAAGCGCGTATTCCACCCCGCCGGCTAGTGCGCCGCCCGAAGCGCCCAGTTGGCTTAATCCTGATGCGAGGCAGCCGATCAATTCACCGCTGGCCCGCAGCCTCGATGCGCCCCCGCCCGTTAGTGCGCCTCCCGCGCCACTGCCGTCCTGGCTCGATCGCCACACCCCCGCCGCCGACCCCACCCCCGCCGACCCGCTTCCCGCGGCTGACCCTACCCCCACGTCCGACCCGGCACCGCCCGCACCAACATCCCCACCGGGATCGTTCACCCAGCCCACGGGTCAGTCGCCATCTGCACCCACGGGTCAGGTGCCGCCCCCACCCGCTGGCCAGTCGCCGTCCGCACTCCCGGGTCAGGTGCCGCCCCCACCCGCGGGCCAGGCGCCGTCCCAAATTGATGACGAAGTAGAGATGACCCGGCTCGTCCAACCCGGCCGATCCCGGCGCGCGTATCGGCCCAGCGCACCCGATCCGGTCCAGGGGCGTATTCGCGTTTCTGATGGGCAAGTCCAGGATATTCGCGGCACCACACTCGTGGGTCGAAATCCGGCTCCCCGGCCGGGCGAGCGCGCGGTGACGCTGCTCAGTGTGCAAGATCCAGAGCGGTCGGTATCGAAGACGCACATAATTATTGGGGTGGATGCGCGCGGATTATGGATGGCCGACCGCACCTCGACCAACGGATCGGTTGTTATATTGGCTGACGGACAACAAATAGTGTGTCTACCCGAACAACAAGTGCGCCTGAGCCCGGGCGCGAAAATCCAAATCGGCAACGTCGTCATAACGGTTTTGCCACTGTAAGCGGCCTACGGCCCGCCAAAAGCACAGCCAAAAAGCTCAGCCGAAACACATCAAAACAGCTGAGCTCGTGATTTTACTCACAAATAAGTGATCAATATGTGACCGGCAGGTGAGGTTTGCCTAACATCGGCGTAGACTGTCCACGGCCCTAAACGGGCTGTTCGATGACCCCAACCCCAGGAGATCCTGTGGCTCGTCCACTTCGAGTTGGAATCGTTGGTGCCGGGCCGGCTGGAATCTATGCCGCCGACATCCTTTCCCAATCTGAGTTCGACGTCAGTGTCGACCTCCTAGAGCGCCTACCGGGACCCTATGGCCTGGTGCGCTATGGCGTAGCCCCCGATCACCCGCGCATTAAGCAAATCATGGTCGCCCTGCACAAGGTGCTGGACCGCGGCGCGGCGCGCTTTATCGGGAATGTGAACTACGGTACCGATCTCAACCTTGCTGACCTGCATGAACTGTATGACGTCGTGATTTTCTCAACGGGATGCATTCGCGACGCCGATCTCGACATTCCGGGCATTGATCTGCCCGAATCTTTTGGTGCGGCCGACTTCGTCAACTGGTACGACGGTCACCCGGATGTGGGGCGCACCTGGCCGCTCGCCGCCCGCGAAGTCGCAGTCATTGGCGCCGGAAACGTCGCCCTAGATGTCGCGCGCATGCTTTCTAAGCACCCCGAAGACCTAAAGTCCACCGACATTCCCGCAAATGTGTACGAGGGGCTGAAGGCTAACCCGGTAACGGATGTGCACATATTCGCTCGCCGCGGCCCCGCCCAGGTGAAGTTCTCGCCGCTGGAGCTGCGCGAGTTGGGCCAGGTGCCCGACGTGGACGTAATTGTCTACCCCGAAGACTTTGATTTCGACGAGGGCTCCGAAGCGGCAATCCGTTCCACCAACCAGACCAAACAGGTCGTTAAGACCCTTACGGACTGGACCCTAAAGGAACCCGAAGACCACACCGCCTCGCGCCGCGTTCACCTGCACTTCCTCCACCGTCCCGCCGAAGTGCTAGGGGACGGCAAGGTGACAGGCCTGCGCACCGAACGCACGCAACTAAACGGCGATGGCACCGTTTCCGGCACGGGCGAGTACCACGATTGGGATGTCCAGGCCGTCTACCGCGCTGTGGGCTATTTCGGATCCCCACTAGCCGATGTGCCATTTGACGAGGTCGCCGGAGTCATTCCCAACGTTGCCGGCCGGGTAGTTACCCAAGACGGCGCGCCGCTACCCCGGGTTTATACAACCGGCTGGATTAAGCGCGGCCCCGTGGGGCTCATTGGTTCAACCAAGTCCGATGCGCGCGAGACGATTGGCAACATCATCGCTGATACCGAAGAGGCCGCTGATGGCCTGCGCCGGGCTCCCGACGCGGCCCCCGAAGCGGTGTTCGAGCGCCTGGAAGCCCGCGGCGTTCCCTACACCACGTGGGAAGGCTGGAAACGCATCGAGGCCCACGAAGTCGCCCTGGGTGAGGCCGACGGACGCGAGCGGATCAAGGTTGTACCCCGCGAGGAGCTCACCGCCATCGCGCTAGCCAAAGAGCTGGCCAAGGCAGCCGCTAACAGCTAGCCCAGCGGCGCTGGCTATAGGACTAGCCCGGCCTGGTCGCATCGGCGATCGGCCGGGCTTTTGTCTATCGGGTCACACTGGGAACTTGGCGAGGGTGCCAAAGCGTTATCTAAATAGCCACAACCGCTAGATCACGCCCAGAAAGGCAACATTCGTGCCCGCTTCGCGCTTCACAAACGGTCTCAAAACCGCATTCCTCTTCGGCCTGCTTTGGGCTGTTTTATTGGGAATAAACGCGCTTGTGGACGGCGGCGCGTACCTGTGGTTTTTCGTCGCCTTTGGACTTGTGGGTACTGCGGTGACGTTTTGGAACTCGGACAAGATTGCGCTGCGGTCTATGCGCGCTCAGCCGGTGAGCGAGGTTCAGCAGCCGCAGATGTACCGCATTGTGCGTGAGCTTTCGACGGCTGCGCGCAGCCCCATGCCTCGGCTTTATGTTTCGCCGACCCCCGCGCCCAACGCGTTCGCAACGGGGCGTAATCCCCGCAATGCCGCGGTGTGCTGTACCCAGGGCATATTGGACTTGCTCAATGAGCGGGAATTGCGCGCTGTGTTGGGCCACGAATTGATGCACGTCTACAACCGTGACATTTTGACGTCGTCAATCGCGGCGGCGCTCGCGGGTGTCATCACATCGCTTGCAAATTTCGTGATGATTTTTGGCGGCGGCCGGGATCGAAATGCCAACCCGTTGGGCTTATTGGCCACCTTTTTATTGGCGCCCCTAGCGGCGGTGTTGATCCAGTTAGCTATCTCTCGCAACCGTGAGTACGCCGCAGATCAGCATGGCTCTGAATTGACCGGCGACCCGCTGGCGCTTGCCAGTGCGCTGCGCAAATTGGAGGCGGGCGTGCGGCAGGCTCCGCTGCGCGAGAGCAATGATTTGCGCAACGTCTCGCACTTAATGATTGCCAATCCGTTTCGCGCCGGCGGCATGCAGAAACTATTTGCCACCCACCCGCCGATGGCTGACCGCATCGAGCGGCTGGAGTCCATGGCGGGCGGGCGTGAGGTGTCTTAGCGGTAGTTGACGAACTGCAGGGCCGCGTCGACGTCCGCCTTTTTTAGCAGCGCAATTACTTCTTGTAGGGAGTCGCGCGATTTGCTGGAAACGCGCAATTCATCGCCCTGGATTGAAGCTTTAACGCCCTTGGGGCCCTCGTCCCGGATTTGCTTGGTCAGTTTTTTCGCAGTCTCGCTCGAAAGGCCCTCTTTTAGCGTTGCGGCTAGTTTGTACTCTTTGCCGGATGCCTGCGGCTCGCCTACATCCAGGGCTTTAAGTGAGACACCGCGCTTGATAAGTCGCGATTGAAAGACGTCCAAGACGGCCTTGACGCGCTCTTCACTATTGGCGGTCATGACAATCGCTTTGCCGCTCCATTCGAGGCTTGCGCCCACGTTCTTGAAGTCATAGCGCTGCGCGATTTCCTTGCTCGCTTGATTTAACGCGTTATCCACCTCTTGGCGGTCGACCTTGCTGACGACGTCAAATGAGGAATCTGCCACCGTGTTCTCCTTTGCCAGGACTAGCTCATTGTTTGTGGGTGAAACTCGTAGTTCGCGGTTAGAGCTCGATACTGATCTTGCGGATCATGCTGAAGATCAATGCTGAACTTGCGGATGATGGCGCAAATCTGAACTCGCGGATCATGCTGAAGTTCGAATGCTTAGTTGTGGGCAAACCTAAACTCGAAGCTTAGCTTGCGGAAAATTCAGCGCCACCATACCTGATTTCACTCCGAAGGGTCCCCGTGTTTCAGCGCGGATGAAAGTGTTGCTATTGTTCCATCTGCACCAGGCGGGTTGCCCGAGTGGCCAAAGGGAGCTGACTGTAAATCAGCCGTCATCGACTTCGTGGGTTCAAATCCCTCACCCGCCACTTTTTGTAACATCTA
>DAHVRJ010000160.1:0-3347 GCA_027322505.1 Demequinaceae bacterium | reverse complement strand
TGGAGTACGAACTGGCAAGCGCCCACCTGGACGACTGCCTCGCACTGGGCAGAGACTGCTACAAGCTGTACATGAGCATCGATGACTCACTGCGGCGCATCGCCAACCAGGCATTCTTCGACAAGCTCTACCTCAGCGAGGAAGGCACCATCATCGGTGAACCGGGGGAACCGTTCAACGCCTTCTTCGACCCTGGTGTGCAGACGATAGCGGCCCGCCACGAGGGGCGGGCCGCTGAATCGAGGTCTCAAACCGGTAATGTCGCCGGTTTGAACAACGACCTTCTGGTGGGCCCGGAGGGACTCGAACCCCCGACCCCCTGGGTGTAAACCAGGTGCTCTAACCAACTGAGCTACAGGCCCTGAGACGGCACTTCAGCACAAACTCCTTCTTGAGTTTTTCGAAAGCGCCGCGGATAAGACTATTACGACATGCTTGGCAACTGCTAGTTGGGGCGCCGCTATGTACAAACGCTCACGCACCGCTCGTGTCAGCGCTGCTGCGCCTCATTCGGCCTCAAACAGTTCGCACGCCGCTCAATCTCACAACTGAGCAATTGCCTCTTTATATGCAGATAGATCGCGGGCCTGACCGGGCTCGTTGATCACCGACCAGCGCACAATTCCCTTAGCATCGAGCAGGAAAGTTCCCCGCTGCGCACGTCCGGCTTTCGCATCAAAAACACCGAATGCCTGCGCCGCTTCGCCGTGTGGCCAAAAATCTGACAGCAGGTCAAAGCCGAAATCCTCGGCTTCATCCCACGCTTTTAATGAGGGCACGGGATCGCAAGAAACAGCCAATACCCGCACTCCAGCGTTATTAAAATCAGATAAGTCGTCGCGCAGGGCGTACAGCTCATTGCTGCAGATGCCGGTGAACGCAAATGGGTAAAACACGATTAGCGCGGGTTTACCCTTCAAGTCACCCGAAGCAATCGGAGTGCCATGCACATTGGGCAGTACAAACTCAGGCGCCGGTGCCCCCAAAGCGGGAGGGGCGCCGTCCAAAATTGTCATTAAAGTCTTTTCGTTATTCCTTAAGCGCGGCGCTGGGCCAGTCGCAATGCCGACCAGTCCTCGCCCGCACTGAGCGTCGTAGTGGGATTCATTCCCGCGGTCCGGGCGGCGTCGGTGATGTCGTGCGTATCGACGTGCCCATCGCGGCCCGGTTTCGGAGTGAGGATCCAAACATCCCCGCCATCATCGAGCATCGTAAGGGAGTCAACTAGCGCGTCTGTTAGATCACCATCATCGTCGCGCCACCATAGAATCGCCGCATCGGCGACTTCTTGGAAGTACTCGTCCTCGAGTTCTGTTCCGGTAACCGCTTCGATTTCATCGCGGATGTCAAAGTCGACATCCTCGTCGTAACCGAGCTCTTGAATTATCTGTCCGGCCTTAAAACCGAACATGCTCCCTGCGGCCTGCTGGCCGGCGGTCGCTGCCACCTTTTTCTCGTCCCTCTCTCGTTATGGAATGTCGACTCAGATCGTACTAGTAGTAGACCTTTATGTCCTAGCCCACCGCACCCAAGCAACATTGGCAAGCCACTGTCCATAATGTTGCTCACCTGTTGTCTTTGCTGCGGCAGGCGCGAAGTAAAGGGCAAGTAACGAAATTCTCCTTAAAATGTCATGGAGATCACGTAGTTTTGCCGCTACCCCGCGTGACATTAGACCCCTGTGGGGAGGACAATAGGAATTAATAACGTGTTCGCCCGTCGTGTCTACCCGCGCGGGAGTCCGCACGCAGCAAACCCCCGCCGATACATCGGCGCTGTGAGGAGATGAGGTTCTTTAGTGACTTCACATAATGAGTCAGGTCCGATTCTCGACGGTCTGGTGAGCCAGGTACCCGACATCGACCAAGAAGAAACCGCCGAATGGCTCGAGTCATTGGACGGCGTCATTGAAGAGCGGGGCGGACCTCGAGCCCGTTACTTGCTCACCAAAATGCTGCAGCACGCGCGTGAGCAGCAGGTGCGGGTGCAAACCCCCATCACTTCCGATTACGTCAACACCATCGCCGCTGAAGACGAACCGTGGTTCCCAGGTGATGAAGAAGTCGAGCGCACCTACCGCAGGTGGATCCGCTGGAACGCCGCCGTTATGGTCCACCGGGCCCAACGCCCCGGCATTGCTGTGGGTGGGCACCTATCGTCCTACGCCTCGGCCGCGACGCTATATGAGGTAGGGCAAAACCACTTCTTCCGCGGCAAGGACCACCCCGGTGGTGGCGACCAGGTCTTTTATCAGGGCCACTCCTCCCCCGGGTTTTATTCCCGCGCCTTCTTAGAGGGCCGCCTGTCCGAACAGCAGATGGACGGCTTCCGTCAGGAGTTAACGAACCCCGGCGGCGGTATTCCCTCATACCCCCACCCGCGCTTGATGGGTGATTTTTGGGAATTCCCCACCGTTTCGATGGGCATTGGGCCCATGAACGCGATCTACCAGGCATGGTTCAACAAGTACCTACACGACCGCGGTATTCGCGACACCTCGCAGCAGCGTGACTGGGCGTTCTTGGGTGACGGTGAAATGGATGAGCCGGAATCACGCGGATTCCTGCATCTGGCGGCGGCCGCTGGTTTGGACAACCTGACTTTCGTCATCAACTGCAACCTGCAGCGCCTTGATGGTCCAGTGCGCGGGAACGGCAAGATTATTCAGGAATTAGAAGCCGGTTTCCGTGGCTCGGGCTGGAATGTCATTAAGACGATTTGGGGCCGGGAGTGGGACTCGCTGCTGGCCGCTGACAAGGACCACTCGCTGGTCAACTTGATGAACCGCACGCCCGATGGTGACTATCAGACCTACCGCGCCGAATCTGGCCAGTACATCCGCGAAAACTTCTTCGGACGCGATCCGCGCACGCTCAAGCTCGTCGAAAAGATGACGGATGATGATATTTGGGCCATGAAGCGCGGCGGCCACGATTACCGCAAGGTCTTTGCTGCCTACCACGCGGCTACCCATCACACCGGGCAGCCAACGGTCATCTTGGCCAAGACGATTAAGGGCTACGGCTTAGGCCCGACGTTCGCTGGTCGGATGTCAACGCACCAGATGAAGACGATCCGCGCCGATGATCTGCGTGCGCTTCGTGATTCGTTGCGTATTCCGATTTCGGACGCCGAGTTGGACCGCGATCCTTATCTGCCGCCTTACTACAACCCGGGTCCCGAAAGCGAAGAGATCAAGTACATGCTTGATCGCCGCACGAAACTCGGTGGATACACGCCGCAGCGTCGGACAAAGGCAAAGACTTTGCCCGCCCCCAAGGACAAGAGCTTCGAGATCTTAAAGCGCGGTTCGGGGAAGCAGGAAGTTGCAACCACGCAAGCGTTTG
>DAHVRJ010000158.1:0-11147 GCA_027322505.1 Demequinaceae bacterium | reverse complement strand
GACGGCCTCGATACACCGACGGCCCCGTCGGCTGGTGCCGATCGGGGCCGTCGATCCTTTGAGCGGGTGACGGGAATCGAACCCGCACCATCAGCTTGGGAAGCTGAGGTTCTGCCATTGAACTACACCCGCAAATAACCTTTCACCAAAGGTCAGCGGTTGCTAGCATACCCTCGATCGGCGCCACGCCGAAAATCACAACCATGAAGGAACACATATGAGTCAGCAGATGCCGCCGCCTCCGGGCGGGCACCAGCCTCCGCCGCCTGGTGGACAGCCGCCTCCGCCTGGTGGTCAACCCCCGCCCCCTGGTGGACAGCCGCCTCCGCCCGGTGGTCAGCCCCCGTATCCGCCGCACGGCGGCTACCCGGGTGGCCCGCCACCCCCGAGCCCGAAAACCAAGATGGTCGCAGGGCTCCTTGGCCTTTTCTTGGGTGCCTGGGGTGTACACCGCTTCTATCTAGGATTCACCAACATTGGCATTTGGCAGATCGTTGTCACGGTCGTCACCTGCGGTATTGGTGGACTGTGGGGCGTCATCGAGGGAATCTTGTACTTGGCCTCGGACGATCCCAAGTGGAGCACAGACGCAAACGGGAACTATCTCGCAAAGTCTTAGCCGCAGGCGAGCTTCCGAAAATACCCCCGGCACACCGGCAATAGCGCCGCGGCCGGGGGTATTTTTGTGCCCCAGGCCTTCTCTTGCGCAGGCAGATCGCCACGTTCAAGCATGTATCGCGCGCCACGTGGCTTCGTGCGATCACGCTTCCAAATGCGCTAGCCTTGCCCCGTGTTGCTTTCAGATGGTGATATTCGCGCGGAGATTGACGCGGGCCGAATTTCTCTAGACCCCTACGACGCCGCAATGGTGCAGCCAGCCAGCATTGACGTGCGCTTAGACAGGTATTTCCGCCTTTTTGATAATCATCGCTATCCCTACATCGACCCCTCGATGGATCAACCAGAGCTCACGCGACTCCTCGAGACTCAGGGGGATGAGGCGTTTATCTTGCATCCGGGCGAATTCGTACTGGCTTCCACACTGGAACTTGTCACTTTGCCCGATGACATTGCCGCGCGCCTCGAAGGCAAATCCAGCCTGGGACGCCTAGGACTACTCACGCACTCGACCGCGGGCTTCGTAGATCCCGGCTTTTCCGGTCATGTCACTCTCGAGTTATCAAATGTGTCCACCCTGCCGATGAAGCTGTGGCCGGGCATGAAAATCGGACAACTGTGCTTCTTCCAGCTCGCCTCCCCCTCCGAAGAGGGCTACGGGTCGGAAAAGTACGGATCGCGGTATCAAGGCCAGCGCGGACCGACCGCTTCTCTCTCGCACTTGAATTTCCAACGCACCGAGATTTAGTTACTGATGGCCCAGCCGCGCGCTGTTGCAGATTGGGCGGCCCATCACGTGCTCGCCCTGCCGGAGGGCGCATCATTAGAGCTGCTGTTGATTTTGGCGCAAATGCGCTTCAACGCCCCGCGCATAGGCGCCGACGGGCTGAAACTGTCGCGCCACTCGCGCATTTTTGGCCCCGTAACCGACGCCGCCGTCCGCAAATCACTCAAAATCCCGGCCGAAACGCCGGTCCTCTTTTCACTCCAAACTCCCCGCGAGCGCGGTGAACCCCCGTTTATGGGGCTGCCCGAGCGCACCGGAATCGCACGCGCCTGCCCCGCGGGCCTGCCCATCCGCGACGAGGGGCGGGTTCTGAACTGGGCAGTTGCTGTCGCTCGGCGCTTGAGCGGCACGTTGCGCATTGCGCCGTCGGATACGATTTTGCGTCCCGACATCGAAAGCAGCGTCGATCTGACAATCCTTTCTCCGGTGTGGCTTGACCCAGCCGCCGCTCACAAGGTCGTATCGGCCACTTTGCCGCACGTGCAATTTCATCAGCGCGCCCCCGAACAAGCTGACATTGCGCCGGTCACCGAATTCACCGAAAACGCCGCGCCTAACGCGCCGGCCCCGGCGCAAAATCCGGAAATCAGCGATCAGTACGGGCTGGGATCTGACCTGGAATCCGACGGGCGCATCGACGTGCTCATTGGCCCCGCAGAAGACATCCCACCGGCGCTCCAGCCCGTCTGGAAAGGCCAAACCC
Source organism: Demequinaceae bacterium (assembly GCA_027322505.1). Classification (GTDB taxonomy): domain Bacteria; phylum Actinomycetota; class Actinomycetes; order Actinomycetales; family JAJYRW01; genus JAJYRW01. Next base: position 9,039 of record DAHVRJ010000158.1, on the reverse strand, counting down.
CCATCAGTTATCAGGTGCAGTGGACGCCACTGGAAATAGAAGAACTCGAACTCGAAGACCCTCCCGTAACGACAAAAATCGCGCGCCGTCGCGCTTTTGACCTAGTAGCGCGCACCGTTTACGGGCTCTTTGAGGCAATTGGCGGGCAAATTATGGACGACGACCGGTTCCTGGTCGATCCGCGAGAGTTGGCCTGAACTACAGCGCGCATAGCACCTTAGTTTTGACCGGAAGCCTGCCGCACCCTTCAAGGAGGGCAGGGCGGCGATGATATTTTATACTCGGTTATCGCCGCCATCGCGGAACGTGATGCGCGTGACCTGGCCCGCCGACACCTGACGGGAGACGCATCATCATAACTGGGATCCTTGCCGCGCACGTGGCCCTGGCTTTTCTTGCCCCGAGCTTGGTGCACCGGTTTGGACGCCGTGCCTTCTTAGGATTAGCACTGGTCCCAGCAGCCGCAGCAATCTGGGCCGCAACGCAGCGGGGGAAAATGATTGATGGTCCAGGGCACGTAGAACATTTCCAGTGGATCCCTGACCTGAACATTGGACTAACCTTGCGCGCCGACGCCCTTAGCTGGGTACTGCTGCTGATAGTAAGCGGAATTGGCGCGCTCGTCATGATTTACTGTGCCGGCTATTTCCGCGATACCGAACCCGGCTTGGGCCGTTTTGCGTCCGTGTTAAGCGCGTTCGCCGGGTCCATGATCGGACTCGTAACGGCCGATGATGTGCTCGTTCTTTACGTCTTTTGGGAACTGACCACGATTTGTTCCTACCTACTAATCGGCCATTTGGCTGAATCTAAGGAATCTCGGCGCGCGGCGATGCAGGCCATCATTGTCACCACCGCCGGCGGCCTGGCGATGCTCGTTGGCTTACTGATGCTCAGCCATCAAACCGGCACAACGCGACTGTCTAAAATCATCGCGCAAGCTCCGCAAATGTCGGGCACTGCGGTCACAGTTGCCGTGATTCTGGTGCTGTTCGGAGCGCTGAGTAAATCGGCTTTCGTGCCGCTCCACTTTTGGTTGCCCTCAGCGATGGCCGCCCCCACGCCCGTCAGCGCCTACCTGCATGCCGCTGCCATGGTCAAGGCGGGCGTTTACCTGGTGGCCCGCTTGGCCCCCGGGTTTTCCCACCTGTTGTCTTGGCAAATTCTGGTTTTAGGTTTGGGAGCCATCACCCTCCTTGTTGGGGGCTGGCGCGCCCTGCGACAAACCGATATTAAGGTGCTCCTCGCCTACGGAACCGTCAGTCAACTGGGCCTTATTACGCTGCTTGTGGGCGCAGGAACACGCACACTGGCGCTGGCTGGCCTTGGTCTCCTCCTAGCGCACGCGCTCTTCAAATCAGCCCTGTTTCTCATTGTTGGGATTATTGAGCACGCCACGGGCACCCGCGATATCCGCAAACTCTCGGGCGTGGGACGCCAACTTCCGGCAATCGCAACTGCCGCCGCCATTGCCGCGGCCTCCATGGCCGGCCTCCCCCCGCTATTGGGCTTTATCGCAAAAGAATCCGCCCTCGAAGGTTTCTTGAGCATCATCAATGGTTCCGGAACCGCCCCCTTTAGCGCGCTGGCTGCCTGGGTCTTAATCATCTCAGTCAGCCTTGGTTCAGTACTCACAGTTGCCTATGCCGCCCGTTTTTGGTGGGGCAGTTTTGGAGTGCTGAAAAGTGAGCCGGCCTCCGGGGAGGCAGATTCCCTAGAGCTCGCGCCCACCCCGGTTAAAGCTCCCAGTCGTTTCACCGCCGTGCCGGTCTTCATCTTGGCCGCGGGAACGCTGGCCTACAGCTTCTTCTTACGCGGCATATCGGCGCCAGCCGAAAGTTTCTCTGGCCAGTTCCAGCATGGCACAACTGAGCCGCTGGCGCTGTGGCACGGTTTTGGTCCCGCGCTCCTTATCAGTTCGGCAATCATCGTCTTGGGTGTTGTTCTGGTGGCGGCCGGACCGGTTGTTGAACGTATTCAAGGCCGCTTTCCCGACTTCGTCGACGCCGAACTGGTCTATCGCCGCAATATGCGCCGCCTTGATCGCTTCGCCGGCTTTATAACTGGCGCAACGCAGCGCGGTTCCTTGCCAGTCAACATCGGCACAATTCTGCTTGTTCTCATAGCGATGGGCGGGGTGACGATAATTCGCTACGACCTGTTCCCCGACCAGACGTATCGCTGGGACTCCCCGGCCCAATTCATTGTCGGGGCCCTCGTAATTGCCGGCGCAATCGCAGCTGCTCGCGCTCGCCACCGCATTAAAGCGGTGTTGCTTGTTGGTGTAACCGGCTACGGGTCTGCGGTGTTGTTCGTATTGCACGGCGCCCCCGACCTCGCCTTGACCCAGGTGCTGGTGGAGACCGTCACGCTTGTGGTGTTTGTCCTGGTCCTGCGCCGGCTTAGCCCCTACTTCTCAAACCGGCCGCTGGCGACCAGCAGGTGGATCCGATTGGCCGTTGGAGTGGGGATGGGCGCCGTTGTCACAATCCTTGCGCTCGCTGCGCCGCTGGGCCGAATCCATGCGCCGCAATCAGCCGATTTCGCCCAGGGCGCGGTTGACTATGGGTACGGCGACAATGTCGTCAACGTCACGCTGGTGGACATCCGAGCCTGGGACACGATGGGCGAGATATCGGTGTTGCTGGCCGCGGCCACCGGAGTAGCCTCCCTGATTTTCTTGCGCCGTCGGTCTGGTGAAGTGCTGCGTTCTAAGCGCGCCGGCGACGTTAAAGTATGGGCCGGCGGGTTTGAACCCAGCCATCTACTGCGCAAAGACACCTCGAAGTTCCGCGACTGGATCGTTGCCGCCTCGACGATGGCCCCGCAGCGCCGCTCGGTAATTTTCGAAGTCGCCACCCGGCTGATCTTCCACACGGTCGTTATTTTCTCGGTCTTCTTACTATTTTCAGGCCATAACAATCCCGGCGGTGGCTTTGCTGGTGGCCTGGTGGCCGGATTGGCCCTAATCATCCGCTACCTCGCCGGGGGTCGATATGAATTGGGCGAGGCAGCGCCAGTTAATCCCGGCGTTTTACTCGGTGCCGGATTATTCCTATCCGCCGGAGTTGGTTTAACCGGCATTGCGCTGGGTCAGCAGGCCTTGCGCTCCACACTCTTCTCGTTCACGTTGCCGGTCTTTGGCGAAATTCACCTTGCCACGTCCCTCTTCTTTGATATCGGCGTTTATCTCGTAGTCATTGGAGTTGTTCTCGACATCTTGCGCTCTCTTGGAGCTGAAATTGACCGCTTAGGGGAACAAGAAGGCACCACGCCCGTTGACCTACCCCCAGCAGGAGGAAACTAATGAGCGGCAACGTCACTCTCGCGGTAGTCGTCGGCGTTCTCCTCGCTACCGGCGTCTACCTGGTTTTGGAACGCTCCCTCACCCGCGTCCTGCTCGGCACCGTGTTGATGGGCAACGGTGCCAATTTGCTGATACTCATGGCCGGCGGCGCTGCCGGCGGCCCGCCGCTTGTCGGCGTAACCGATGAAGCCGAAATGAGTGATCCGCTGCCGCAGGCCATGATCTTGACCGCCATCGTTATCACTTTGGGCCTGACGGCTTTTCTCCTGGCAATGGCGTTTCGCTCCTGGCAGTTGGAACGCCACGATGAGGTCCAAGACGATGTCGAAGACCGCCGCGTTGCCCGCCTCGCAGCGCGCCGCGGTGACGACATTGACGTTGGCCCCGGTGACGTGCCTGACCCCGATGCTCCGGAACTAGTCGGTCTAGCCAAACACGAAACCGCTGCCCAAAAAGCGGACCGTGAACAGCGCAGCCTGCACGATCGAGCCAATGATGAGGAGGGGCGACTGTGATCGGTTTAGAACCGGCCCAGTGGTCAGGCCTCATCCCCTTACCGGTCATCATTCCGCTGGTCGGAGCGGGCATAACGCTGGTCCTATACCGCTACCCGCGCCTGCAGCGCTTTATCTCCATGATCGTGCTCAGCGCCGTGCTGTTAGTCAGTATCGGCTTGTTGCTTCTCGTCGACAGCGGGCCGATCATGGTCGACCTGGGGGGCTGGGTCGCGCCCATTGGGATTCCCCTGGTCGCCGACCGCCTTGCCGCCTTGATGTTGACGGTCGCCTCCGCGGTGTTTTTATGTGTGCTGCTTTACTCCCTGGGCCAGGGATATGCCGACGGGGATGAAGAAGTTCCCGTATCGATTTACCACCCCACCTATCTGGTGATGGCCGCTGGAGTTTCCAACACGTTCCTGGCCGGAGACCTGTTCAACCTCTTTGTTGGTTTTGAAATCTTGCTTGCCGCTTCATTCGTGCTCTTAACGCTGGGCGGATCTCGCTCACGTATTCGCGCCGGCACGGTCTATGTCGTGGTTGCGATGGTCTCTTCCACTCTGTTCTTAGTGGCCATTGGTCTGATTTATGCCGCGACCGGAACTGTTAATCTCGCCCAGCTCAGTTTGCGATTAGCGGAGATTGATTCCGGGTTAGCCATTGCCTGCGAACTGCTCCTACTGCTTGCTTTTGGCATCAAAGCCGCTGTATTCCCCCTATCTGCTTGGCTTCCAGACTCGTATCCGACGGCGCCGGCGCCCGTTACGGCCGTGTTCGCCGGAATCTTGACCAAGGTCGGGGTGTACGCGATCTTGCGCACGGAAACGCTACTGTTTCCCGGCGAGCAGTTGCGATCGCTCCTTTTGGTGGCGGCGCTGGCCACGATGCTGGTGGGAATTTTGGGCGCGCTGGCGCAAAGTGACTTAAAACGGCTGCTTTCCTTTACCCTTGTCAGCCACATCGGTTTCATGCTGTTTGGTATCGGCCTAGCCACCGAGTCGGGCCTGTCCGGCGCAGTGTTCTACGTCGCACACCACATCACCGTCCAAACGGTGCTGTTCCTAGTAGTGGGACTGGTTGAGCGGCACGGAGGGACGACCTCGCTGGAGCGTTTAGGCGGACTTGCCCGGCTGGCCCCGTTCCTGGCCTTAATGTTCTTCATTTCCGCGATGAATCTGGCTGGAATCCCGCCCATGTCCGGATTCTTAGGCAAAGTCGGCCTCCTACAGGCCGGTATTGAAACGGGAACACCCCTGGCTTGGACCCTCGTTGCCGGCTCCGTCGTGACCAGCCTGCTAACACTTTATGCCGTTTCGAAAGCGTGGAATAAGGCCTTTTGGCAAGCGGTACCCGCCGGTGATGTGCCCGTTCGTCTTCCGCGCGGCATGGTTTGGCCTACCGCGGGTCTCGTTGTTGCCATGGTTGGAATCACGTTCATCGCCGGGCCGCTGTATGGCTACACCTCGCGGGCAGCGACCGATTTGACCGCCCGCACCCCATACCTTGAGACAGTGTTGCCCGACTATGAAGAAATAATCCCGGAAATCGCGGAGGGAGGCCCATGAGCCTGCATCCGCAACGGCGTCGCGTGCGCTTCCAGCCCTGGTTAGTCCTGTGGCTGACTTTGGTGTGGCTGATGTTGTGGGGCGAAGTGACGTGGGGCAATATTTTGGCCGGCGCTATTGCTTCCACGCTTATCACCGTTGCCCTCCCGTTGCCGCCCGTGGCGTTCAAAGGCCGGTTTCATCTAGTTGGCCTGATTGTGCTTTTTGGGCGCTTCGCCTGGGACTTGCTGGTGGCGTCAGTCGAAATCTCTTATATCGCCGCCACGCGTCGGCGGTTGCCCCGTGGTGGTGTCATCGCCGTACCGATGCGATCGAATTCGGACCTCTACATGACCATCGTGTCGGATTTTCAAACGCTCGTACCGGGCAGTTTGATCGTGGACGCCAACCGCGAAACCGCGACGCTATACGTACACATCTTTGACCCGGTGGAGGAATCGGGCGTTGAGGAGGCTCGCCGGGGCGTATATGAACTGGAAGAGCGTGTTTTGCGGGCATTTGGTTCCGATGCGGAAATAGCAGCCGCCGGATTAGCCCCGCGCGGCCGGCTGCGCTGGCGCATCAAGACAGAGACTAGGGAGGAGAAGCAGTGAACGGCTGGATAGTTCTGGGTTGTTCGATTTTCCTCTTCGCGGCAGCGATCATGGCGCTGATTCGCATCATCGTCGGACCGAAAACACTGGACCGGATGATCGGCGTTGATCTGCTGATTACCACCCTCGTAGGCGCGATTGGGCTGGAAGCTGTCTACCACCGCCACGCCACCACCTTGCCCGTACTCGTTGTCCTGACACTCGTGGGTTTCGTCGGATCCGTTGTCGTGGCTCGCTTTGCTTCTTATGAGCAAAAGACCACGCCCCCGCGCCCACCAACGGCCAAGCTAGCTGCCGCGCGCCCTGAGCTGTTTAAGCCCCAGGTTCGCAAATCAGCGGCACCGGATTTAGAGCAGAAATCAGATGAGGAGGAACAGTCGTGAACGTAGATTGGGAACTCGTCGCTGACATTCTTGGAGCCATTTGCTTTGCCGCCGGCGCGCTCCTGGCATTCTTTGCCGCCATCGGTGTGCTGCGCTTCCCCGATATTTTTGCGCGCATGCACGCCGCAACAAAACCGCAGGTCTTAGGGCTTTTCCTAGTGCTGGTGGGTATCGCGCTGATCTTGCGGCAAGGAACTGCAACGTGGGTATTACTTCTCGTTGCAGTGGGGCAGATGTTGACCGCGCCCGTTGCAGCGCACATGATTGGTCGCGCGTCCTACCGGACGGGACTGGTGCCAAAGAGCGAATTCGTGGTTGATGAACTCACCCGCGATATCGATCTGGCGGAAGCCGAACTGGAAGAACACCAGCGTCCCGCGGGCACAGATTAGCTCCAACGGCTTACTTGCTGCCTACACGGCGGAATTACGCTTCTTCGAGTTCAGGATGATCAGCGCCGAAGGGGCCGGCGCCCGTCTTGTTGGCATAGAACTGGGCTGCGCCGCGCGCGGCACTGGTGCGAATGACCTCCATCACCACGCCGGAGATCGCTGCGAAAGCTAGGGCCTGCCCCCAAGTCAGACGCGGGTCATCGGCGGAATCGGGCGCTTCTTCTCCGGTGGCCTTTTCCCAGCTGCGCTTGATGACCTGTTTGGCCACAAACCCCGCGGCGACACCGGCAATTGCGCTCGTAATTTTCCAACCCATAGTCACTCCCTAAATTCGCAAGTTCCCATCAGCGTAGTTCTTCGATCCTAACGGCGCACACCCATCAAGAGCCGCAGCGGCGCCCACCCAGCAACGCCTCCAGCGGCGCACCCGCAATACTCCGGTCAGCCGCGCAACCCCTAATCCCCAACTGAACCCCGAACCAGCAGAGCGCACCTAAGATTCGGTTCGAGACGCCGTCCAAAAGCACCTTGGTGTACCGTGGGCCACGTAACGACAGGGGAGCGCAAACATGCGCTGAGAGTGTGGATAACCGCAGACCCTCGAACCTGATCCGGTTTGTGCCGGCGGAGGAAGTCGAGATTTCTCTCACCAGTCGCCGCCAAAAACGGTGCCGGCTGGAACCCCTCCTAACTAATAGGAGGTCTTGTGACGCAATTTTCACGTTCGCGACTGGTCACGGTCGCAGCAGGAAGTCTCACCGCACTGGTTTTAGCCAGCTGCTCCGTGGTGGGATCCGATTCGCCGGACTCCAATTCCGACGAAGGCACCGCTGGCGCTACCGGCGGGGCAGAACCGGTCACGATCACAGTTGTGGCTCACGACTCGTTCAGCATGGACGAAGAAGTGATGGACGCTTTCACCGAGGAGACGGGCATCACCGTCGAAGTCCTGGTGCAGGAAGATGCGGGAACGCTGGCAAATCAGCTCGTCCTCACCGAGGGATCACCCCTGGGAGACGTGGTATTCGGAATTGATAACACCTTTGCTTCGCGCGTGATTGACGCCGATATTTTCGATGAGTTCGACTCCGACGTCATTGCCGAAGATCGCGACAAATACGCCATCACCGGCGCCGGGAGCGACCAACTGGTCCCCATCGACTTCGGGGACGTGTGCATCAACATCGATCACGAGTGGTTCGCCGATGAGGGAATTGCCGAACCCGAAACCCTTGAGGATCTCACACAAGAGGAATACCGGGATCTGCTCGTGGTACAAAACCCGGCGAACTCCTCACCCGGGCTCGCCTTCCTCTTCGCCACGATCGGCGCCTTTGGTGAAGATGGCTGGCAAGACTACTGGCAAGCACTGGCCGATAATGGCGTGAAGGTTTCCAACTCCTGGACCGACGCCTACTCGGTCGAATTCTCCGGATCCTCTGGCGAGGGACCACGCCCGCTGGTGGTTTCCTACGCGTCTTCGCCGCCGTCTGAGGTGCCCGAAGGCGCCGATGAGGCACCCACTGGGTCAATGCTGGAGACCTGCTTCCGGCAGGTTGAGTACGCCGGAATTTTGACCGGCACCGAGCACCCCGAGGCAGCCGCTGAGGTCATCGAATTCTTCTTATCGACCGACTTCCAAGAGGCAATCCCGGGCGAAATGTACATGTATCCGGTGCGCTCCGACGCCGACCTTCCCGAGGATTGGGAAAAATTCGCTGCCGTGGCGGAAGAACCCCTGGAAGTCTCCGAGCAAAGCATCGAAGAAAACCGCGAAGAGTGGATTAAGACCTGGACGGAAGTCGTAATCGGGTAATCACGATGAGCACCCAGATGCGCCCCGCTCCCCCCGACCGGGACCCGCAGCCCGAATCCGGCACAGTTCGGCGCGGTTTCGCTCGCCCCGGGCGCAGCCGGCTCCTGGGCGGCACTCGCGCCGGAAGTGGCGCTGGTAGTGGCGCTGGTAGTGGGGCCAAAACGGGGCGCATCTGGACGGCCCTGCCAATCATTGCGGCGGCGGTAATCCCGCTGAGCTTCCTGGGCGTCTTCTTCATTTGGCCGCTGGCGCGCATGGTCGCTTTGGGGCTGATTACGGACGGCGGCTGGGACCTCGGCGTCTTCGGTGAGGTCCTTACTGACTCGCGCACGCAACGAGTTATCGGCCAGACTTTGCTGCTGGCGCTCGGGGCGACGGCCGGAGCGATTTTGCTCGGCCTGCCCGGCGCTTATGTGCTATATCGGCGGACATTCCCAGGGCGGGGCGTGGTGCGGGCCCTTATTACCGTGCCGTTTGTACTACCGA
>DAHVRJ010000131.1:0-32397 GCA_027322505.1 Demequinaceae bacterium | reverse complement strand
ATCTATGACGCGACGCTGCACTCGGTCTTTTTGGGTTTTGTGATGTCCATGATTTTTGCGCATGCAGCAATTATTTTGCCCGCGGTCATTCGCAAACCGCTGCCGTATCGCGCGGTGTTATGGGTGCCGGCCGCGCTCTTGCACGCCTCGCTGATCTTGCGTGTGCTGGTGGGCGATGCGCGCGATATTGCATGGGCAGTTTCATGGGGCGGGGCGCTCAACATCGCCGCGGTGCTCCTGTTTATCGGCTGCGCGGTCTTCAGCAGCGCCACTGCTTCGAGAGCGAAGCCGGGTGGAATCCCGAGTGCTGCCAGTTCGGGCGGCACCCCGCCCGCCGGCACCCCGCCCGCCGGCACCCTGCCCGGCGCCATCCCGTTAGCGAAGGAAAGTAAATGAAGCGCTCTGACTGGCATATCCGCGCTAATGCGATCGTCGGTTTTTGGCTTGTTGCCGCCGCTATTGCCGTGATTGTGCACCGGTTCATCCCGGAGGATCGCTGGCTCATGGTCCACCTGGTCCTCTTAGGGGCAGTGAGCACCGCAATTTTGATCTGGTCCCAGCATTTCGCCCAAACGCTGCTGCGCAGCCCAAACCTAAAGGGCCGCCGCGGTGAAGGCACCCGACTGGCAATCCACACGGCCGGCGCGCTGTTGGTTATCGCGGGAATGGTCACTGATCTGTGGCCCATGGTGCTGGGTGGCGGAGTGCTCGTCGGCGCCAACGCCATCTGGCACGCCCTGGCCATTTGGGGGCGCAAACGCCGCTCCCTTCCCGCGCGCTTTTCCCACCTGGTTCGCTACTACCTTGCGGCAACCATCATCTTGCCCATCGGCGTATCTCTGGGCGTGTGGCTGGCGCGCGGCGGACTATCGGCAGCCGACCATGCCCGCGTCTACGTCTCGCACGTGACCCTCAACCTTTTGGGATGGGTGGGCCTGACCGTTTTAGGAACCCTCGTCACCCTCTGGCCCACCGCCCTGCGCACCCAACTGCACGAAAGCGCTGAAAAACAGGCCCGCCGGGCTCTGCCAACGCTGCTTGCGGGTTTGGTACTAATTCAAGTGGCCGCCGCCTTTGCACTGCCGTGGATTGTGCCGGTGGGAGCGGCCGTATACGTGGCCGGAATGGCGCTAATTTACATGCCCGGTATCCGAACCGGGTGGCGCAAACGCCCGGGCAGCTTCGCCACACTTTCGCTTGCCGCCAGCGGTATCTGGCTCGCGATTTGCGTGGTGGCTTTCGCCGTATTTAGCCTCCGAAGCGCCAGCTGGGGTGAAATCGCCGACAACCTCAGCGGGCTCGCTGCCCCGTTCGTGGTGGGCTTCGGGGCTCAAGTCTTGCTCGGGGCACTTAGTTACCTGTTGCCCGTGGTCTTAGGGGGAGGGCCGAAAACAACCCGGCGAACAACCGCGATTTTGGACGGCGCCGGGCCCGCGCGCGTAGTCCTGGTCAACATCGGTCTGGTGGTGTGTCTGCTGCCCGTTCCCTCGCTGGTGCGGGTGGTCGTATCGCTGGTGGTGTTCGTGGGGCTAGTGCTCTTCCTTCCCCGGGCCGTGCGGGCCGTGCGGGTCGCGCGCGGCAGCGCGAAAGCGGAAGACGGCGCGTCCGGCGTGCCCGAGGCGGTGTCCGGCGCGCCCCAAGCGGTTAAATCACCGCTGGGCGGAGTGACGGCCAGCGTGGCAACCATTGTGTTGGCCATAGCGGTGGGAGTGGCTGGCGATCCGGCGGCTGTTGGTTTGGGAACCAGCGCCACTGACGACTCGGTCGCCGCAACCGGCGAGGTAACCGAGATTGAGGTGGAAATGCGCGATATGCGCTTTTGGCCAGCTAGCGTGGATGTCCCGGCAGGTAATCAGCTCATCATCACCGCCATAAACACCGACGATGACGTGCACGACCTGGTGCTTGACACCGGCGATACCACCGGCCGCGTGGCGCCTGGGGAAGCGGAAACCATCGACGTGGGGGTGGTGGGGCGTTCAATTGACGGCTGGTGTTCGGTTGCGGGGCATCGACAAATGGGAATGGTCTTCGATGTCAACGTAATCGGCGCCGATGGGGCCGAGTTGGCGACCAATGCCGATGGGGCGCCGCAGGGAGCGACATCGGAAAACGCCGAATCTCCGGCCGGTGACGCCCACTCCGGTGGCGATAGCGCCAGCGCGACACCTGATGATTCCGCAGCGGCAGATATAGATTTGCAAGCGGAACCGGGGCCGGACTTTGAACGATTCGATCCCGTTTTGCCGCCACTAGAAGAGACCGCCGAGCAGGGCAAATCACCGGTGCGCCACGAAGTGACGCTGGAGGTTACGGAAGAAGTTCAAGAGGTAGCACCGGGGGTGAAGCAGACAGTGTGGAAATTTGGCGATACAGCGCCGGGCCCGACCCTGCGCGGAAAGGTCGGTGACATATTTGAGATCACGCTGGTAAATTCCGGCACGCTGGGGCACTCACTGGATTTCCACGCCGGAATGCTGGCCCCCAATGAACCGATGCGCACGATCGCGCCGGGCGAGACCCTGACATACACGTTTACCGCTGAACACTCGGGTATTTGGATGTATCACTGCTCCACCTCTCCGATGTCCCTGCACATTGCCAACGGAATGTTTGGCGCGGTGGTCATTGACCCACCAGATCTCGATGAAGTCGATCACGAATTCATCATGGTGCAGTCGGAAATGTATCTGGGCGCGCAAGAAGATGTTGGAGACCTAGCAAAGATCCAAGCCGATGAGCCCGATCTGGTGGTCTTCAACGGCTACGCCAACCAGTACACCTACGATCCCATTGAAATCGGTGTGGAAGATCGCGTGCGGGTGTGGGTATTGCCCGCTGGCCCCAACCGGGGTACGTCATTCCACGTCATCGGCGGACAGTTCGACACAGTATTTCATGAGGGACGCTACCTCCTGCGTGCTGGCGAAACTACGGGGGCGTCCCAGGCTCTGGGGCTCTCCACAGCCCAGGGAGGGTTCGTAGAACTGACTTTTCCGGAAATTGGTGACTATCCATTTGTCGACCACGTCATGGTTAACGCCGAACGCGGTGCCAAAGGCTTCTTTGCAGTGCGCTGACCTGCACAAACGCAGTTTTACGTCCGGCGAAAACTGCGCGTTTTTGCGGCGTATTTTCGGGCAAATATGCGTTTTGACACTCGACTCGCCGAAGCCGAAACGCCCGAAAAGTACCAAAAAATGTGCAAATGCCCGTATTCTCGCCAAGTGCACGTTCTAAATGGCGTGTTTTAAGACCCTGACGAGAGGAACTTTCGTGTCCGTCAACCGTACTGAGCTCGTTGCACAGATTGCCGAGCGTGCTGAACTGAACAAGACCCAGGCCGATGCCGCGCTGTCCGCGCTGCAAGACGTCCTGATTGAAAGCGTCTCCAAGGGCGAGTCCGTGCGTGTCACGGGCCTGTTCGCGGTAGAGCGCACCGAGCGTGCCGCGCGCACCGGACGTAACCCGCGCACCGGTGAAGAAATTCAGATCCCAGCTGGCTACGGAGTCAAGATCTCTGCTGGCAGCACGCTGAAGAACGCTGTGAAGTAGTGAAATAGTTTTTCTCTTCACTACAAAGGGGTCCGAAGGCAGTTACTGCTTCGGGCCCCTTTGCGTCTTTGCTTAGCTTTCGGTCTTCCCTACAACCAACCCTGCAGCATCAGATTCGCTTCGCTGCACGATAGTGGCGGTGGTAGGGGCCCCAAACTTCGCCTCGCTGCACGATAGTGGCTGTAGTTGTGGCCCCAAACGCAGTAACGAATTGGTCACATAGAGTTGACCGAAATAAGTAAGGATGGTTTGCTAATTAACATGAACAGCGCCCTCTCCGTCGAAGAGAACCGAGCACAAAGCCTCGGCCGCGCACTGCGCCCGTCCATAAAAGTCCTCCCCGAGCATGCCCGTGCTCACAACCGCTCCCTGGTGCTGCAGCAGCTTTTCCGCTCCGGACCGGGCAGTCGGGCCGATTTGGCTCGGGTCACCGGCCTGACCCGCGTGACGGTCTCGGACCTGGTGAGCGATCTGGAAGCAGAAGGGCTAGTTGAAGACCTAGGGCCCCGGCCCGGGACGCGGGTGGGAAAACCCGCCACGCTGGTGGGCCTGCGCCAAGAGGATTTTCACATTATCTGCATTGAAGTCACCGATGATGTTCTGGTGCGCGGCGCTGTAATGGATTTAGCTGGAACTATTCATCAACGCCAAGACGAAAAGCTCAAGGGCCGCCGGGGCGCCGAGGCCGTTGAGGCGATTGCCCAGCTGTGCCACGAACTAGTTGCGCGCTCAGATCGCACGATTTTGGGCGTGGGCGTGGGGGCGCCCGGTGTCATTACGCCAACAGGCGTGGTTTTGGAGGCCCCGAAGTTGCGTTGGCGTCAGGTTCCCTTGGCCGACATGTTGTCCGAGCGGCTGAGCTTGCCCGTGCACGTGGACAACGATGCGAACGCGGCGGCGCTGGGGGAGCACACTTTCGCCGATGCTGATTCGACCGGAATGATGCTGTTGCGCATCGGAACGGGTATCGGCGCCGGGATCCTCATTGATGGCGCGCTCCTGTTGGGTCACCGATTTGCGGCCGGTGAAATCGGCCACATGATCGTGCAAGAAGACCCCGAAAATTCCCAACTGTGTGATTGCGGCCGGCGCGGATGCATTGAAACCATCTTCGGGGTTCCGGCACTGCGCCGCGATACCGAGGGCCTGGGCCCCGAAGAGACTGAAGCGGCACTCCGGTCAGCGGGCGAGCGCCTGGGAATCGCGCTGATTCCAGTAGTTAGCACCTTGAACCTGCGCGAAATTCGCGTCAGTGGTCCGGCCCAACTCTTTGACGGGGCCCTATTGGACTCCACCTTGCAGACGATTCAAGATCGCACGCTGGCCGCCGTTAGTGAGCATTTGGAAATTCGCATGGCAAGTCTTGGCGATGACGCGGTCCTCATGGGGGCTGCGGTACTTGTACTTTCTGGGCAGTTAGGTGTGTCGTGACAGCGCTGGCGGCCTTGCACGTGGATTATTTACTTTTGTGTGTTTTATCTTTTCCAGTGAACTCCGGCACGCTTGCCGGTGCAGTGAAAGGCTGATTGCGTGAGCGCTCCCCTCCGCACCGGGGCTCGTCTTCGTGTAGGACTTGATATTGGTGGCACCAAAATTGCAGCGGTACTTCTCGATGAGAAGGCCCAAATTGTGGCGCGCGTGCGCCGCTCGACAAGGCATGGGATGCCCGGGCTGCTGCAAAGCGTTATAAGTGCCATTGAAGAACTCCTAGAGATTGCAGGCGCCGCTGCATCAAACCTGAAATCGATTGGATTGGGCATCCCCGGTCTAGTTGATGCTGCAGCAGGAACCGTCCAACACGCAGTAAACTTAGGGATCGGACAAGAAGGTCTTGATATGCGTGCTGCCCTTCAAAAGAAGTTCCCTGCCGCGCAGGTTTATGTAGAAAATGATCTGAACGTGGGCGCCCTAGGCGCTACTGCACTGCTAGATCTGGGAAAGATCGACCTGGCATATCTGGCAATTGGCACCGGGCTGGCCGCTGGTTTTGTTTTACAGGGCAAACCCCGCTCCGGAGCCAACGGCGCCGCCGGGGAGATCGGCCACATCCCAGTCGACCCATTTGGTGAAAAATGTGCCTGCGGCCAGCGTGGCTGCTTAGAGACCGTCGTATCTGGCACGGCAATTGCTCGAAAGTGGTCGACAACAAATTCCCGCCCCGCCCCGGCGGCTCTCTTTGCCGAAGCCGCCAAAGGCAATACCGAAGCCATCAAAATCCGCGATGAATTCGCGGTGGGCGTTGCCGCCGCTATTCGCATGGCCGCCCTGAGCATGGATGTGGACGTAATCGTTTTGGGCGGCGGGGTTGCCGAACTGGGCAAACCCCTACTTGATGTTGTTCAAAAGGCGCTGCGTGCTCAAGCGCGCGGATCACGCCTTTTGGAATCGCTGCGCTTAGATCAGCGCATAGAACTGCTACCGCCCGGATCAGCCGCTGCCGCCATCGGTGCGGCGCTGCTGGGAGGTGGCCTGACAGACACCGTTCCCACCCTCGCCAACGCGCACCGCACCGAGGCACAAGTGCACCCCAGTGCCGATTTGCATCTGCGGGCCGAAATCGCCGCCACGAACTCCTAGGAGCAAAAAATGGACGTCGTCGTTCTTCCTACCCCCGCCGATATCGCTCGGGCTGCCGCCGACCGCATCACCGATATCGTCAGCCAGCGCCCCGATACCGTGCTGGGTTTGGCAACGGGTTCCAGCCCGATACCGCTCTATCAAGAACTAGCGCGCCGCCACCGCGAGGAGGGGTTGTCATTTGCACAAACCCAGGCGTTTTTGCTCGATGAGTATGTCGGACTTCCCGCAGACCACCCCGAGGCCTACCGCAATGTCATTGAGCGCGAATTCGTCTCGCTAGTGGATATACCGCGGGAAGCAGTAAACACTCCCAGTGGCACGGCTGAAGACATGACAGCCGCCTGCGCCGCATATGAAGAAGCGATGCGCGACGCCGGAGGTATAGACATTCAAATTTTGGGAATTGGCACCGATGGTCACATCGCCTTCAACGAGCCGGCCTCGGCGCTGACTTCGCGCACCCGCCTCACCACGCTTACCAAGCAAACACGTGCCGATAATGCCCGGTTTTTCGGTTCCCTCGAAGAAGTTCCGATGCACGTGGTGACGCAGGGGCTGGGCACCATCATGGAGGCCCGCGAGATCCTTTTGATTGCCACCGGCACCAGTAAGGCCGAAGCTGTCGCCCAACTGGTCGAAGGACCCATATCGGCGCTGTGGCCAGCTACTGTCTTACAAAATCATCAGCACACGACCGTGTTTGTTGATGAAGAAGCCGCCGCCAATCTGCGGCTACGGGACTACTACGCACACATGCACCACAACCGCCCCGGGGCCTGAAATTTACCCGCGGGCGCGGCTGTAGATCGTAGGAAGCAAAGCGTAGGATGGTTGCCATGAGTGAAACTTTTCCCGAAGAAGATCCATTGGGTCCGGGCCCGTCTACGGGCACGACCGTTATTGAAAAGACCGAGCAGCGGGAAGAGCTTGAACCGGGCGACCACGAGCGCTACGCCCACTACGTACGCAAAGAAAAGATCATGTCCTCGGCGCTGTCCGGGGAGCCGGTAATTGCCCTATGCGGCAAAGTCTGGGTTCCGGGGCGTGATCCGAATAAGTTTCCGGTCTGCCCGACTTGTAAAGAAATTTATGAGGGCTTGCGTGAGCCCCAAGACAACGACCCGAGCGGCTCAGGCGCCGACGGTAGTTGAGTTTCGAAGAACCCACCACCGGCTCTGCCCCGGGTCCTACCCACGCTTCCCCCACCGCCCTTTCACACCTTCCGCCCGCCTTTCCGGGGCGTGCTCCGTGGGGAACTGCCCGAAAACTGCGCGCCTGGCAGGCCGCTGCGGTGGAACAGTACCTCGCGCAGGAGCCGCGTGACTTTTTAGCCGTCGCCACACCCGGTGCGGGTAAAACCACTTTCGCGCTGACAGTAGCGGCCGAGCTATTAGCGCGCGGCACTATTCGTCGCATCACGGTGGTCACCCCCACTGAACACCTCAAAACTCAGTGGGCCGATGCGGCCGGCCGGGCTGGGATGCGCCTAGACCCGCGATTTCGCAACGCGCAGGGCCGGCACGGGGCCGGATACGTCGGGGTGGCCGTTACCTACGCCCAGGTGGCGGCCAACCCGTACTTGCACCGGGCTCGCACCCAGGCAGAACGCACGCTGGTGATCTTGGACGAGGTCCACCACGGCGGTGACGCACTGTCGTGGGGCGATGCCATGTTAGAAGCATTTGATTCGGCAACGCGGCGCCTAAGTCTTACGGGCACCCCATTTCGATCCGATACAGCTGCAATCCCGTTCGTTCGCTACGACATTGGCGCCGATGGTGTGCGCCGCTCCAGCGCCGACTACACCTACGGATACAGCGATGCGCTGCGCGACGGCGTGGTGCGGCCCGTAATTTTTTTGGCATACTCCGGTCAAATGCGGTGGCGCACGAACGCCGGTGATGAAGTAGCCGCCCGACTGGGCGAACCCCTTACTAAAGACTTAACCGCCCAGGCCTGGCGCACCGCCCTCGATCCAGCCGGTGAGTGGATCCCTTCCGTTTTACGAGCCGCTGATAGCCGCCTGACCCAGGTCCGGCGAGCAATTCCCGATGCGGGCGGGTTGGTCATCGCCACCGATCAAACGGTGGCGCGCCAATATGCCCAGCAGTTACAGGAGGTATCCGGTGAGGCGCCCGTAGTGGTGCTGTCGGACGATGCGGGCGCTTCAAGTCGCATTGAAGAGTTTTCTTCCGGCAACCAGCGGTGGCTGGTGGCGGTGCGCATGGTTTCGGAAGGGGTGGACGTGCCCCGCCTGGCCGTGGGGGTCTACGCCACCTCCGCCGCAACACCGCTGTACTTTGCGCAGGCCGTTGGGCGCTTCGTGCGGGCCCGCCGCCGCGGGGAAAACGCTTCAATTTTTCTTCCCTCAGTTGGCCCGCTATTAAAACTGGGCTCCGAGCTCGAGGTTGAACGCGATCACGCTCTAGATCGCACCGACCGCCCTACCGGCGGGGACTGGCAGCCCGAAGAAGCGCTCATCGCCCAAGCCCAGCAGGGAGCTACCGAGCCGGATCTCTTCAGCGAATTTGAGGCCCTCGATGCGCAAGCCGAATTTGATCGGGTGCTTTTTGAGGGCGGAGAATTCGGCACGGCCGCCGAGGTTGGTTCCAAAGAGGAGCAAGAATTCTTAGGGATCCCCGGCCTGTTGGACGCCAACCAGGTCACCACGCTGCTGCGCCAGCGCCAGGCGCGCCAAATGCGATCGCAAAAAAAGCGCGGCCGCGATGTCCCCGCACCGGTTGACGAAACCGCCCAGTTCACCCACCGCGATATGCGCGCGATGCGCAAAGAACTGGCAACGCTAGTGGCGGCGTGGGCCCGGCGCTCCGGGCAACCGCATGCCACGATTCACACCACGCTGCGCCAGCGCACGGGCGGCAAACCCGTGGCCGAGGCCGCCCCGACCGACATTGCCCGGCGCATCAAACTCCTGCGCGAATGGTTTTTGGGGCGCGATTAATCCCGCGCCCTGCGGCCCCAAGATGCGGGCCACCCTTGCCGGTGTAAGGATCAAGGTCATCGCGGTGCACGCCACATCCGCACCGAGTTACGAACTCGCACAGGAGGTCGATTGCAGTGGCTTTATGGCTGACGCTGATTATTGTTGGCGTGGTTTTAGCGATCCTTGGTTTTGCTGGCTTGGGCAACTTCCTAATCTGGTTGGGAATAGTTGTCCTAGTAGTTGGCTTGATCTTTACCCTGGTGGGCCGAGCCGGTCGAAGTGTTTAACTAACCGCTAGGTTCACGGTTTCGAGGGCCGGATCACCGCGCTGCAACCGGAGGGCGGCGCGCGGCAGTTCGGCCCTCGTTTCTGCGTGATGGGCACTGGCCCGCTGTAGTCCAGCGCTGCCAAGCATGGAGCGATCGGTCAGTTCGCCGTCCAAAATCAGCGGTATAAGTAGTTCCCGCTGCCCCTGCGCGTGATCGGGTAACGGTAGGGCGGGGGAGGCCAGGGATTCCCAGCGGTATTCGGGATCAGCCCAGATCGCCTCTTCGATCGCGACGCCGTGGGAATCAAGTAACCGGGCCGCCCGCTTGCGGCCCCCAATTCCAGCTTTTCCGCCGCTGCCGGCTTTGGCAACCGGCTCAATTTTGCCGGCGGAGTTTTCCCGCGCGACGATTTTATAGACCATTCCCGCGGTCGGGGCTGACGAGCCGGTGACCAGCGAGGTTCCCACGCCGTAGGAGTCCACTGGAGCCTGCGCCAGCGCGGCGATCGCGTGTTCATCCAGGTCGGAGGTGACCACGATTTCGGTCTCGTGGGCGCCCAGGTCATCGAGCAGGGCGCGCACCTCGTGGGCCTGAGCCACCAGGTCACCCGAATCTAAGCGCACCGACCCGAGTTTGGGGCCGGCGACGTCGATGGCGGTGCGCACGGCCTCGACCACGTTGTACGTGTCCACCAGCAGGGTCGTTCCCGCGCCCAGTGAGTCAATTTGCGCGCTAAATGCGTCCTTTTCGCTGTCGTGGACGAGCGTAAAAGCGTGCGCCGCGGTTCCGATGGTGGGAATTTCATACTCCATGCCCGCCGCCAGATTTGATGTGCCGGCAAAACCCGCCACTACTGCTGCGCGCGCCGCCGCGATGGCCGAAATTTCATGCGTGCGACGCGATCCCATCTCTAAACACGGGCGCTCGCCCGCCGCGCTGACCATGCGGGCGGCGGCGGATGCGATCGCCGAATCGTGGTTGAAAATTGATAGCGCCAGCGTCTCGAGCACCACTGCTTCGGCAAAGGTCCCCTCAACAACCAGCACGGGTGAGCCGGGGAAGAAAATTTCACCCTCTTGGTAGCCCCAAATATTGCCGGTGAACTGGTAATTCGCGAGCCAGTCGATCGTCGGGGCGTCGACAATTTCATGTGAGGCGAGCCAGTTCAACTCTTCTTCTTCGAAGCGAAAGTCGGCTAGTGACTCTAAAAATCGGCCCGTTCCGGCCACGACCCCGTAGCGGCGCCCGGGCGCGAGGCGGCGGGTGAATATTTCAAAAACTGATCGGCGGTGGGCGGCGCCCGAACGCAAACCCGCCTGGAGCATCGTCAACTCGTAGCGGTCCGTTAAAAGGGAAGTGAGCATCTTCTAAGCCTATGACTGTGGTGGGAATCGGCCCATGTCAGCCGTCACTCCTACAGTAGAGGGGTGACTGGAATTTCCCGCATAGATCAACCCGATGTCGATGTAGCGGTCGATGTGGCAATCGACACGCGCCTGGATCGTCCCTGGGCGGTTGTGGTGTGGGACGATCCGGTAAACCTCATGAGTTACGTGGTGTATGTGTTCCAGCGCCACTTTGGTTACTCGCATGAAAAGGCCACGAAACTGATGTTCGAGGTGCACAATGCCGGCAAATCGGCCGTAGCGCACGGGAACCGCGAAGAGGTGGAGCGCCACGCCGAAGCCATGCACGCCTATGGCCTGTGGGCGACGATCGAGAAAACGGGGGACGGCTGATGGATGCGTTTCGGGTGGTAGCGGGCAAGTTAGAAACGATAATTGAGGACGACGAGCGGGAAGTCCTCGCCCATCTCGCCTCCGAAGTGGCCGAGTTGCTCGGAATAGATGTGGCCCAGCGGGCGGGCGAGCTCGGCCTATTTGATGACGCATCTGGCCCGAGCAGTGACGTGGAGGATCAGTGGGAGGAGATCACCCGCGCACTTCAAATGGCCGATACGGATGGGCCGGAGATGGTGGGGCCGCCGGCCGACCCGGCGGTGGAGCGGTTATTGCCACCCGTGTCGGAAGACCCGGCCATCGATGATGAATATCGGCGTTTAACCCAGACTGGTTTGCGCATGCGCAAGGGCGATCGGCTAGTGCGGTTTTGGGTGTATTTGCAGCCTGAAAACGGTCCGCTGCTGCGACTTAATGCGGGGCAGGCGGAGGAATTTATGGCTGCAATTACCGATATCCGACTGGTGGTGGGCCAGCGGCTGGGAATTGAAACAAGTGATGATCTGGAATCACTGCGCCTGCAATTCCAACTGGGCGAAGAGCCCGACCAGCGAGCCGGGCTCCTGCAGATCAGCGACGTTTTGGCGTGGTGGCAAGAATCACTCATTTCCGGCTTACAAATGCTTGGCGATGCCCATTAGGCTGAAGCGTTGTGACTAAGGCACCAATCGGCATTTTTGACTCCGGCGTGGGCGGCTTGACCGTGGCCCGCGCCGTCATGGACCAGCTGCCGAACGAATCAGTCATTTATGTCGGCGATACCGCGCACAGCCCATACGGGTCGCAGTCTTTGCAACACGTGCGCCGACACGCGCTGGCGGTCATGGACGATCTGGTCGACCAGGGCGTAAAAATGCTGGTAATTGCCTGTAACACCGCTTCTTCAGCGGCGCTGCGCGATGCGCGCGAAAGATACTGGCACGGCATGGGAATCCCGGTGGTGGAGGTCATTCAGCCCGCGGTGCGTCGAGCGGTGCGCGTATCGAATACCGGCCGTATCGGACTGATTGCCACCAAGGCCACCATTGAGTCCGGCGCCTATGAAGAGAGCTTTACCGCGGCAGTCGACCTCACCTTAACCACCCAGGCGTGCCCGCGGTTTGTGGAATTCGTTGAGGCCGGAGTGACTGCAGGCCCGGAGGTTTTGGCCGTAACGAAGCAGTATTTGCAGCCGCTAATTGACGCCAAGGTTGACACCCTAGTTTTGGGGTGTACTCACTACCCACTGCTCAGTAGCGTCATCTCCTACGTGATGGGCGCGCATGTCACGCTGGTTTCCTCGGCGGAAGAAGCCGCTAAAGACGTCTACCGGGTCCTGCGCGAGCGCGGCCTTTTACAAAAAGACCTGCAGTTTGTGCCCGCGCACCGCTTTTTAGCCACCGGAGACCCGGCCGAGTTCGAGAATTTAGCGCACCGATTTTTAGGCCCCGAAGTGGGCGAGGTGGAACGAGTTTGAAATTAACAATTGTGGGCTGTTCCGGTTCGTTTGCCGGGCCGCAGTCGCCCGCTTCTTGTTATCTGCTGCAAGCTGCTGACAGCAACGGGAAGACCTGGTCGGTTCTTCTGGATCTGGGGGCAGGGGCCTTTGGGGCGCTGCAAAAATACATCAACCCCACCGACCTGGACGCGGTCTTGATCTCGCATCTGGATCCGGACCACTGCGTTGACTTGGCCGGTTTGCGGGTGTGGCGCCACTATCATCCCTATGATGTGCAGCTGAGCATTCCGATTTATGCACCGCAAGGTGGAGCAGTTTTCATGGCGCAGCTGGCTGGTGCGGGGGAAGAACCCAACCCCTCCGAAGTTCTGGAACACCGCGCCTGGATAACCGGCGTGCCCGTAGAAATTGGGCCGTTTACGGTAACGGTGGAGCAAGTCAATCACCCGGTAGAGGCCTATGGCATGCGCATTAGTGGACCTTCTTCACAACCGGGGTTGGCGCCTTCAGTAGTGCTTACCTTTAGCGGTGACACCGACGATTGCCCAGAACTGGATCTACTCGCAGCCGAAGCGGATCTGCTTCTAATTGAGGCGGGTTTCACCGAATCGCGCGATGAGCCGCGCGATATTCATCTCACCGGCGCTCGCGCGGGTGAGGTCGCGGCCCGCAACCGGGTTGGCCGCACGGTTTTGACGCACATCCCGCCGTGGAATGACCCGCAAGAAATCCTCGCCGAAGCAAAAAGGACCCATCACGGACCCATAGATCTAGCGATTCCTGGCGCCGTTTTCACCCTCTGAAATCCCACTTTGTGCTTATAGACTGATCCAGAAAAATCCGATTCGAGCCCCAAATCCACAACTGCGCGCTGAACCCCAAGTACGCTCGAACCTCGAGTACGTGCTAAACCCGAGGTGCGTTCAGACCCCCCGTCCGCTCAACCCCACGTCCCCTCAGACCCCACATCCGCTCAACCCCAAGAAACAGAAGACCGAGGCTAGAACTAATGAACACTGCTGCCAAACCAGATGAACCACGTTTCGATGGGCGCAATCCCAACCAAATGCGCGAGGTAAAAATTGAGCGCAACTATCTCGAAGTGGGGGAGGGCAGCGTTTTAGTTTCCTTCGGTAACACCAAAGTGCTGTGTCAAGCATCATTTACCGAGGGCGTACCGCGCTGGCGCAAGGGTTCGGGCCTGGGCTGGGTCACTGCCGAATACGCGATGCTTCCGCGCGCCACCGACCAGCGCACCAGCCGCGAATCCGTCCGCGGAAAAATTGGCGGCCGCACCCACGAAATTTCACGCCTTATTGGTCGCGCGCTGCGCTCGGTCGTTGACCTGTCGGCCCTGGGCGAAAACACCGTGGTTTTGGACTGCGACGTGTTGCAGGCCGATGGTGGTACTCGCACCGCAGCTATCACCGGTGCATTCGTCGCGCTCGCCGACGCGCTGCTGTGGGGGAAGGACCAGGGCCATATTCCCAAACGCTCCCTCCCGCTTTCGGACACCGTGGCAGCTGTAAGTTCGGGAATCCTGGCCGGCCGCCCGCTGCTAGATCTGCCCTATGAGGAAGACGCCAAGGCCGATACCGACATGAATGTGGTTGCCACCGGCAGCGGTGACCTCGTCGAAGTGCAAGGAACTGCTGAGGGCGTGCCGTTTAATCGTCGTGAACTGGACGAGATGATTGACCTGGCTCTGGCCGGCATCGTGGACCTGACCAAGTTGCAGCGTGAAGCGCTGGGCGATCGGGTTACCGAGATTGTTCGTCCCGGAATTCGAGCTTAAGCCAATGTCGAGCGCCAAACTCATTATCGCCACGCATAACCAGGGCAAACTCGCAGAATTGCGAACTATCGTGGCTGGCCACGTGGCCGGGCTCGAGTCGCACGACATCATTTCTGCAGCCGAACTTGACCTACCCGATGTCATTGAGGACGGCGTCACTTTCGCTGATAACGCGCTGTTAAAGGCCCGCGCGGTTGCTCAAGCGACCGGGGTTGCCGCAGTTGCGGACGATTCCGGTCTGGCAGTGGACATCATGGGCGGGGCGCCCGGAATCTTCTCGGCTCGCTGGTCCGGACAGCACGGGAACGATAACGCCAACACTGAGCTCCTCTTGGCACAATTGGGCGACATCGGGCCCGCACATCGCGGCGCTCAGTTCGTGTGCGCGGCCGCGCTTGTGACTCCGGACGGATTGGAACACGTGGTTGAGGGTGTCTTGAAGGGTAACCTGCTCACGGAACCGCGGGGGAGCGGCGGATTTGGCTATGATCCGATATTTTTGCCCCATGGAGAAACGCGTTCGGCCGCGGAGTTGAGCGCCAAAGAAAAGAACGCCATCTCGCATCGTGCCAAGGCGTTTGGCGCGCTGGCACCCGTCATCGCGCAGCGCGTGGAATTTTAGGAATGCAAATGTTGTTCATACCCCGTAGGGTATTTACGAAACGACTGTGACCAATGCGGAGGAGAACACCGTGAGCACGACCGAATTAACCGCTGAAAACTTCCAGCAAACCATTGAAAATAATGAGATTGTGCTGGTGGATTTCTGGGCGGACTGGTGTGGACCATGCCGCCAGTTCGCTCCCATTTATGAGGCTTCAAGCGAAAAGCATTCCGACGTCGTCCACGGCAAGGTCGACACTGAGGCCGAACAGCAGCTCGCCGCTATGGCACAAATTACTTCCATTCCCACGACCATGGCCTTCCGCCAGGGCGTTCTCGTCTTCTCCCAGCCCGGTGCGCTTCCGGCCTCAGCGTTGGAAGAAGTCATTACGCAGGTCAAGAAGCTTGATATGGAAGAAGTGCACGCCGCGGTAGCGGAGCAAAAGCGCGCTGCCGAAGACGGCGATGCCGGAACCCAGTGAAGTCCCCGGCACCTAGTGGGCCTTATTCTTCACGGACATTTCGCCACGGAAGCTTCGGCTTACTAGCGGCCTGACCTGGCTTATCGCTAGCGGGCTAACTTGGCTCACTCCTAACGGGCTGGCCTCGTTCATGAGCCGTTCCTGAAGTGTTCGGCAATAAACTTTGACGGCGCGTGGATTATTTTCCACGCGCCGTCCTTTGCCGTCCAGCTATGCGATGCCCCTTGCCGCGGGGCTCTGCGCCCTTTACCTTTCGGCTCTGCCCCGGCAGTTTCTGCGGCCTCAATACTTTGTGTGTTGCGAGAGTCGCATTATTCGGCACTTTCGCTTCACGCTAGCCAGAAATTGGGGCTTTCATCGATACGGTGTAGTGGGAGTCGCGCTGTCCGGTTAAAAAGCATCACCACCATTTACTGGATGTGGCGCAAGAGCTATTTAGTGCGCCAAGAAAGCTGGATCAGAGGTCAATGCCCGACGCGCAGCCCTTTTGCGGCCGGGCTCTGCGCCGTCCTGTGCCGTCCAGCTATGCGATGGCCCTTGCCGCGGGGCTCTGCGCCGGCATTTTCTGCGGCCTCAATAGTTTGTGTGTGGCGAGAGTCGCATTATTCGGCACTTTCGCTTCACGCTAGCCAGAAATTGGGGCTTTCATCGATACGGTGTAGTGGGAGTCGCGCCGTCCGGTTAAAAAGCATCACAATCATTTACTGGCGGCACCAGCACCTTTGGCGGCACCAGCAGCACTGGGTGCACCAGGAGCACTGGCCGGCACCAGCAGCACTGGCCGGCACCAGCAGTGCATGCTCTGAAGTGGTGCGCGAGGTGGGATTCGAACCCACACGCTCGTAAGAGCACAGGAACCTAAATCCTGCGTGGCTGCCAGTTACACCACTCGCGCTTCGGTTTTGCGGGCTTACTGAAAGGCCCGGCCGCCAAATAACATCTGCCAAATGACGCCCGCCAAATAACACCCGTTAAATGAGGCCTACAAATCCAGTTGAGCCTGCAATAGTTTAATCAACGCCCAATTCTTTCCGCAGCCGGGCTACGTGTCCAGTGGCTTTGACGTTGTAAAGGGCATGCGTTACGTGGCCTGTCTCATCTAACACCACGGTGGAGCGAATTACTCCGCGCGTTAATTTCCCATAGAGTTTCTTTTCGCCAAACGCGCCATATGCGGCCAGCGCTTCCTTCTCCGGATCGGCCAGCAGCGGAAACGTCAGATCTTCCGCCGCTGCAAATTTCGCCAATTTCTCAGGACTATCAGGCGAAATTCCGACCACTGCATACCCGTCGGATTGCAGCGCCGCCAATGAATCACGAAAATCACAAGCCTGTTTGGTGCAGCCCGGAGTACTCGCGCGCGGATAGAAGTAGATGATCGCCTTCCTGCCGGCCAGATCGCTGCGGCTCAGGGTGGAGCCATCGGCGGTTGGCAGCGAAAAGTCCGGTGCTAGATCACCAGGTTCAAGTCGGGTCGCAGGGCCGGATTTCGATTCCGTAGCCATAAAATATCTTCCTTCCTCGCGCTTCAATTAGTCGCTCAGGGTAGCTTCCATTGGCCGCCCAGGGGCTTCGACGAGCCGCCCATTGGACTTCCGTGGTCGCATGCCGACCTTCCATTGGGCCGGGCCAACAGGCCCATGCTCGCCATTACCACTAGCGTAGTAACACAACTAATATTAGTGAGTGCCACCAGCGACAATAGTGAGGTGCACCAAGTGGCTGATCCAGAAAAGACAACCGACCCGACCGACCTTGATCCCGACGTGCTTTATAGCCGTGTCGTCGATTATCAACGCCGGGTTGCCACCAACATGAACGATCTGCACCACGAACTTAGTCCCAAGGTGATCGCCGAAAAGGCCAAGACATCAGCCAACGACATGGTGCGTGAGCCGGACGGCTCACTGAAGACCAAAACCTTAGTTATAGCCGGGGTTGCCGTAGCCGCGGTGGTGCTAGTCGTCGTCCTAAAGCGAAAGAAGTGAGTTCTTCGGTGGGTGTGGATACCGTAGATACCGAAAAAGCCAAGGCCGAGGCCGTATCTGGCATCCGCATGCTGCATGACCGCGTGCTGTTGAAACCTGATATTTCGAGCAACGAGCGCCGGTCCGCCGCCGGCATTGTGATCCCGGCCACGGCCGAAAGTGGCAAGCGTTTACTGTGGGCCACGGTCGTCGCGGTTGGCCAACTAGTGCGGCAGGTCAAAAAGGGTGATCGGGCGCTATTCGACCCGGAAAATCAAGCTGATGTAGAGCTCAACGGCATCGACTATATTTTGCTGCGCGAACGAGATCTGCACGCCGTCGCCGAGCTCGGTGACACGGGCGATGGGACCGGCCTGTACCTATAGGACCCCCAGTTTTTACCGCCGGCAATTCAGTGCTAGTGTTTTGCCCGCACCCGCGCCATTAGCTCAATTGGTAGAGCAACTGGCTCTTAACCAGTGTGTTCTAGGTTCGAGTCCTAGATGGCGCACCGCAGATCGCCTCAGAAACTAAGTTCCACCCTCTGAGGCGATTTTATTTTCACCGCTCCAAGCGTCTGTCCCGGCCTTTCGCCGTGCATAACGCCCACTTGTGGTCAACGATGAAGTTGACCAAACCAGCACGGGAGGGCACATGTCACAGCCAGCAAACACCGCCAGCTACACCTACGACGTCGTGGTTATCGGAGCAGGTGCCATCGGAGAGAACCTGGCCGACCGCGCCGTCCAAGGCGGCTTAAGTGCCGTGGTGCTCGAATCAGAACTTGTGGGCGGGGCGTGCTCGTATTGGGCGTGTATGCCTTCCAAGGCGCTGTTGCGCCCCGGGGCGGCACTGGAATCGGCTCGAACAGTCCCCGGCGTTGAAGGCGTTCCCGAGCACATTGATGTGGAAAAGACGCTGGCCTCCCGCGACAGTTTCGTGTCCAATTGGGACGATTCCGGCCAGGTCGATTGGCTCTCAACAGCCGGGATCGATCTGATTCGCGGAACCGCACAGATCGTTGGCGAGCGGGAAGTTGAAGTCCGCTTGGGCCTTAAGCAGGTCGGGCTTGCCCCAGACCAGCCCGAAATTTTAACTGTTCATGCTCGCAGCGCCATCGCCGTTTGTACTGGAACTTCGCCCGTGCTTCCACCCATCGATGGACTGCTGGAATCCCACCCGTGGACGAGCGCGGAGGCCACCGCCGCGCAGGAAATCCCAGCAGAGTTGCTCATTATCGGCGGCGGGGTAGTGGGGTGCGAAATGGCCACCGCTTTCGCCGATCTGGGCTCCCAGGTCCATCTGGTGGTGCGCGGCGACAATGTTCTAAGCGGCATCGACTCCTTCGCCGGCGAAGCGGTCGCGGATTCACTGGAGCAAATGGGCGTGGACGTGCGCCTCAACTGCGAGGTCACCTCTTGTGGCCAAGTGGGCGCCGACCCGGCGGATTTGATTATGGACGACGCCACCTCCCCAACCGGTATTCGCACCAAAGCGGCGCTATCGGATGGGTCAACCATCGTGGCCGATCAGGTGCTGGTGGCGACCGGACGCAAACCCAACTTGCCCGAAATCAGCGATGTCACCATCGAAAAGGATGACCAGGGCCACCTGCAACTAGATGCAGATCTGCGCGCGCAGGGAACGGACTGGCTCTATGTAGTTGGCGATGCTTCATCTCGGGCGCACACTACGCACGAGGGCAAATACCAGGCGCGCATAATTGGCGACCTCATCGTAAGTCGGGCCAAGGGCGTAGCAGGCGCAGGCGGCGCCGGTGCAGATTTACGGGCCGATGCGATGGGTGCCCCGCAGGTTATTTTCACCCGTCCCGAAGTCGCGCAGGTGGGGTTGACCCGTGATGCCGCCGAAGACCAAGGCATCGATACCCGCGTCTTTGACCAGGATTTAGGAGCCATTGCCGGTGCCGCGCTGCACGGGCACAACTATCAGGGCCAGGTTCGTTTTGTGGTCGATGCCCAAAGACAGGTGTTGATTGGTGCGACCTTTGTTGGGGGAGACGTTGCTGAAATGCTGCACGCGGCGACCATTGCGATCATTGGTGAGGTGCCGCTGGCCCGGCTGTGGCATGCGGTTCCGGCTTATCCGACGATGAGCGAGGTGTGGCTGCGGTTCTTGGAAGCCGCGGGGCTGTAAGCCAAAAAGGTTTACTCCGCAACCAGATCCGGGTCTGAGGACAGGATCATGCCCAGGGCCACTTCACCGTTGCGCAGTGCCGCTTTAGTCAGCGGCCCGCCCGCATCCAGCGACGTGAACTCAATCGTTAGGCCGTAAATTTCTTCGAGCCCGGGTTGGCAAAAGCCCCGTTCTGGGCATTCGGGTGGCGCTCCCAGAGTTATCCCGCCGCCGCAGGCCTCGGCTAGGTCACTGAGACTATTTACGTCGTGCTCGGCGGCGAATTCAGTCGTAACGGCAAAACTGTTTTGGTCGGCGGCCTCAGAGGCAGCGCCCACGGTGAGGCCAGCGTTTTCGGCCAGTTCGGTTAGGTGACCCATGGTGTCATCAAGATCTGAGGATGCCAGCGCTTCAGCATCCGACCCGTTTTGGTCTAAATTCAAATACTCGGTCAAAGTTCCCACATACTCGGGGACGACCGTCAATTCGCCCGACTCTAGGGCCGGCAAGTAGACCTCGCGGTTACCGATCGTGCGCACCTCGACGTTGAAGCCGGCATCGGCCAACACTGCGGCATAGAGTTCCGCCAGGGTGGCTGATTCCGTGAAGTTCGCCGCCCCGACCACAATTGATCCCGGGTTTTCGGCCTGCTGGGGAGCAGTGAGGTCATTTTCTGCTACGAACGCGGCGGCTGCCTGGCTGGAAGTGTTGCGCTCCACGTCGACTGCGCGGTTGAGCTCAATGAGCGTTGAGGTATCGAGTGCTTCGGCGACGGTATCGACGGCGGCGATCAGCGCGGGATCGGCGGCCTCCGAATTAACCGCCGCAATAATGTTATCGACAGTTTGTAGGCCCTGGTCATCGTCAAGAGAAATCAAATCATCTCCGGCGATCGGCTCACAGGCCTTGCCTGAAACCTCTCCATTTTCTTCCGGAGCCGTGGTGCCGGAAGAGCCCGGATCACCACAGGCGGCCAAACCAAGTAGCGCTACTGCGGAGGCGGCAAGCAGGACAGAACGTTTTTTCACAGAAAAGTTCATTCCCCAATCACATCAGAAGCTGGACATATGCGCTATGCGGTGATGGTCGCCGTC
Source organism: Demequinaceae bacterium (assembly GCA_027322505.1). Classification (GTDB taxonomy): domain Bacteria; phylum Actinomycetota; class Actinomycetes; order Actinomycetales; family JAJYRW01; genus JAJYRW01. Next base: position 11,795 of record DAHVRJ010000131.1, on the reverse strand, counting down.
CTTAATGATTTCGGTGTCACCCAGCGCTGCCCAAGTGCTAAAAGCCCTTCTAAAACCAGGCATAAAGCGGCAACTAGCAACCCGCCGGCCATTGCTTTTCCGTAGTTTTGGTTCGACATTCCGGTCACGATAATCACGCCGAGGCCGCCGCCGCCAACCAGCGCGGCCAGGGGCACGGTTGCAACTACTTGCACGGCTGCGGTGCGCACTCCAGCCGCGATCGTCGGCACGGCAAGCGGCAACTGGACCGATCCCAGAACATGAGCTGGCGACATGCCGGTGCCGCGGGCGGCGTCCAAAATGTCGGCATCCACCTCGCGCATCCCGACGTAGACGTTGGTCAAGATGGGTGGGATGGCGAACGCAGCTACGGCCAGCACGGTGGCGCGGTTGCCGAACCCGATGGGGGAGATGGCAAAGATTGTTAGCAGCGCCAGCGTCGGGAAAGCTCGGGAAGTATTCGCGGCGATCACGGTCAGCCCGCCGCCCCGGGAGGAGCGGGCCAAGTAGACGCCCAGTGGGATCGCGATCACCATCGCGGCCAGCGTGGCCAGCGCAGACATCCACAAGTGATCGATGGTTAATTGCACGATCCCGGAAGACCCCGTCCAGTTCAATGGATCGTTAAGCCAGATGAAGGCGTCGGAAAAAATATTCACGCCAGCTCCCCTTCCCGGCGGCGCGTCCAGGGTGTGACCGCCTTGGCAATGAGCCACAGGGCCAGGTCGAAGGCGAACGCTAAAGCCAAACACAACACGGTCGCGGTGACGACTTCGGCGCGATAGTCAGCCCAAAATCCGCGGAAAAGTAACTGGCCCAGCCCGCCGTAGCCCACGACCACCCCAACAGTGGTCAGCGCGACAGTGGTGACGGTCGCCATGCGGATTCCAGCAAATATTGTCGGCAGGGCGTTGGGCAGCTCCACCCGAAAGAGGATTTGCCAGTCCCCGTACCCCATGCCGCGGGCAGCGTCGACGATTGCCGGGTCAACCTGCTGCAGCCCGACGAGAGTGTTGCGCACCAATACCAGGAGTGCGTACGCGACCAGCCCTATGAGCACCGTGGTCGCGCCAATCCCGGTAAACGGCGCCAGAACAGCAAAAAGAGCCAGCGAAGGAATCGTATAAAGCACACCGGAAGCGCCAATTATCCAACCCGAGAGTTTGGGAAACCGCCGCGCTAGGAGCGCCAGCGGTAAAGCCAAAACAAAGGCGATTGCCACCGCTTGCCACGTCAGGTTGATGTGCTGGGTCAGCGCCGTAGTGATGTCATTCCAGTTGCCCTGCAGATATTTCCACGAGAACCACGGGTTTGGGGCAGCGTCGTTCGCGGCAGCGAAACCCTCCACAGCAAGGCGCACAAAATCCACGCTACCGGTACGGTCGTGGTGTGGGAAATGATGTGTTGCATTCCGGCCCAGCATCCGTGCAGTTTGCGGATGCCTCCAAGATTTACCCCGACGGCACCGTTGCCGTAGAAAATTTAAGTTTGCAGGTGAATGCGGAAGAACTCGTGACCCTGGTGGGACCCTCGGGCTGTGGGAAGTCCACGTCACTACGCATGGTGAATCGGCTGATTGTTCCCACATCGGGAGCGATCCTCATCGACGGTGAAGACATCGCCGCTAGCGACCCGGTGCAGCTGCGGCGCCAAATTGGTTATGTGATTCAGCACGTGGGCCTCTTTCCGCACCGGACGGTGGGTCAAAATGTAGCGACGGTCCCGCGGCTGCTGGGCTGGGACCGGGGCCGCATCAAAGAGCGGGTAGCCGAGCTCTTGCAGCTCGTGGGGCTTGAGCCCGAAAAGTATTCACGGCGCTACCCGCATGAACTTTCCGGTGGGCAGCGCCAGCGAGTGGGCGTGGCGCGAGCGCTCGCGGCTGATCCGCCAGTGCTGTTGATGGATGAGCCTTTCGGCGCGGTTGATCCCATTGGCCGCCGCCGGCTACAAAGTGAATTTCGCCGCATTCAACAAGAGGTGCGCACAACCGTACTTTTTGTGACGCATGACCTGGATGAGGCCGTGCTGCTGGCCGATCGCGTTGCGGTGTTTTCCCAAGGCGGGAAGTTGGAGCAGTTTGCCGACCCCGTAACGTTACTGGCCCAGCCGGAGACCGAGTTTGTGCGGGAATTCATTGGCGAGGCGGCCACCGTGCGCCTGCTGAGTTTGACGCAAATTACGGCGGACGATTTGGGGCCGGTGGCGGGGGCTGAAGCGCCGGGTGAGGCCGCAGCGCCAGGTGAGATCGCCGCGCCGGGTGAGGCCGCTTTGCAAGTGGGTCAGACGCTGGATGTGGGGTTAAACGCGATCACCATCGCGGCCGATGGCGTAGTACCCGTGGCAGATAATGAGGGAAACACCATTGGGACGCTAGATGCCCACCACCTGCACGCGGCGCTAAAGCGAGCAGTGCGCCGCAATTCAAATGCGCCAGCTGCGATGAATGAGGATTTGAAACTTAATGGCTCATGACCACGGATTGGCGGCGGGACGCGGCGCCGCCCGACATCGCCCGCGCCTTCGCATCGCGTTCATCCTTGTCGTTGCTTATCTCTTCGTTGAGCTGGTTGCCGCCTGGATTTCTGGGTCGCTCGCGCTTTTATCCGATGCGGTGCACATGATTACTGATGCGGCAGCGCTGGGGATGGCACTGGGCGCGACCCGGCTCGCGGAGCGCGTGGACCGCACCGGGCAGCGCACCTACGGCTATTATCGCGCCGAAGTTTTTGCGGCCCTGGCAGTCGCAGCCCTAATGACGATTACCGGCATTTACGTAGTCTTTGCGGCGATTCGTCGAATCGGTGCGGACGTTGAAATTGCCACCGGCCCCATGATCATCGTCGCCGTGGTGGGGCTGATCGTGAATGTGATTTGCGTATTTTTGCTGCGCGAGGGCGCGAGCCAGTCGATTAATGTGCGCGCTGCTTATCAAGAGGTGCTGGTTGACGCGGTGGGCTCCGTCGGCGTTTTAATCGGCGGAATCATCATTATTTACACCGACGCGGTGTGGGTCGATACGCTGATTGCGTTCTTGATTGGCGCATTCATCGCGCCGCGCGCCTTCCGAATCGGGCGCGACGCGCTACGGGTTCTAAGCCAGGCTGCTCCCGAAGACGTGGACGTCACCCAGGTCGTAGCGGATTTATCCCAATTACCGGACGTGGTGGACGTTCACGACATGCACGTGTGGTCGCTCACCTCGGGAATGGACGTCGCCACCGCGCATTTGGTGATTGCGGACGGCGCCGATTCCCACCGCGTACTCGATCAGGCCCGGGATCTACTTGTGAGCAGGCACGCGATCGCGCACGCGACGCTCCAGGTGGAGCCGACAAACCATGAGGGTTGCGACCAGCTGGACTGGTGAAGGTTTCGGCCCTCGTGCTGGGCAATTCTCTGCGGCGCTAAATAATGCGCGGCCACCTGGGGAGCCCTACGCTTAAGAACATGTTGAAACTAGCGATTTTCCTCTTAATTGTCTGGGCCGCACTCTCTGTCTTGGGTTTTGTGGTCAAGGGGCTGATGTGGCTGGGGATTGTGTGCCTAATTCTCTTTGCCATAACGGCCGTTTGGGGCTTCATCTCTGGGCGTGGTTCCGGGACCAGGGTTTAGCGCGCTTCGTACGGAGAGTGTCCCGCGCGTACTGTGAGCAGTGTGATTCGATTTTTGCCGCCGGGAGCGCGGAACGAAATGCCAACGGTCTCGGCGGTTCGCGACCTCTATTTCGCGGCTGCCTCCCAGCCGCCACTTAATGAATCGGAAGCCGTCGCAACATTGTTTGCAGATCTGTATGCGGCAGCGCTGGAGAACAAGGCGGTGGCTGCCGTAGCGGCTTATAAAGACGCCGAACTAACAGCATTCGCTTACGGCCATCCATGGCGCTGGAGCGAGCAGCCGGACTCGTGGTCTGCCGCACTGAAGGACAGTCTCGGGCAGCGCTTTGCGCTATTGGACGGAACGTACGCTTTGCTCTTGCTTGCTCGTGATCCGGCAGTTCGAGGTACTGGGATCGGGGGACGCGTCTTACAGACTTGGCTGGAAGGCATTGGAAACGGACCAGTCTGGCTCCAGACTACAGACGTAATGTCACCAGCGCGCCGGCTTTATGAAACAGCGGATTTTAAGCCGATCGGGCACGGCCCTAATGCTCCCAACGGCAAGCCGGGCCTTGTCATGTTTCGGAGCGGGCGCGCTCGGCCACCGTGTTAAGCAACGCCGCTGCCGTGGTTGCGTCATCCACGGTAATCACGACATTGCGATTCCCCGTCCGCTCGATGCGGATGGCTTCTCCACTGCGAGTAACCAGACCGGTGGTACCCGCAAGGTTGGTACGTAGTCCCCACCCGCCGAACTCGGCGAACGGTTCAACATCGGTCACCGAGGCAGCGACTACCTCATCAGCGGGAATGCGCAAGGCCTGAAGACCCACGTTGTTGCGGGCGGTAAGGCCCGAAGCGTCAATCTTGACCGCAAAACTTAAGAATCCCAGGATCAAAGCAGCCAGTAGCACCATTGGCAACACCAGCCACCATTGGCGGGTTCCAAATCCGATCGCCGCAGCGATGACTACCGGAATAAGGCTGATAACTATAAGCAGCCACGGTCGGCGCATCGTAGCCTCGCCGATCCAGGTTGCGCGGGCACCGGCGGCAAGTTCAAGGCGAGAAGTTCCTTCCGGGAGGGGATCGCGGGCAGGCTGGGTCGGGTCGGCGCCGCCAAGGAGCGCCGCTGCGATTCCAAGTAGCAGCGAGATAGTCATCGATAGCGCAATGCCAAGGCCGGGATCGCTGGCAGCATACGGGTCACTGACACCGCGCTGGGTGAGCACTTGGGTCAGTAAAATTCCGCAAAATAGGCTGATGATTCCAACCGAAAGCCCTATGAACATCCGGCGGGTTAGCGCGGAGCGGCCCAGTAACACCACCATGGGGAACAAGACCACCACCGCGATACCTATGAGAATCGCGCTGCTTATCAAAAGCTCGTTGACTGCCCCAACTCGATCGACACCCTGGGTGCCCCAGTGCAAGGCAACTGTCTGCGGAAGATCGGGTAACCACGTAAACACGAGGGCAATCGTGGCGGCGATAATTATGAGCGGCAGCCCGATTCCAAGCCCGATGGACCGAGCCCGGTGAGGAACGGGTCGCGGGCCTGAAGTATCGGTGCGGGCGGGGGCAGGAAAGTCAGAATGACTCATTACTTTTCCTTTGAGATGAGTAGAGCCGTCAGTGTGGCATTGGAAAGGCCGAGGCGATCAGCTTCAGCGCGGGCACCGGCGAGATGAGCACGTAAAGCCGCGAAATCGGCTTCGGCGCGGGCCGTTACGGTGGCACCTCGCCCGCGGCGCAGTTCCACTAACCCTTCAGCTGCCAGGTCGCGATAGGCGCGCAGCACGGTGTTTACATTGACCTCGAGTGATTCTGCGAGGTCACGCGTGGTGGGTAGGCGATCGCCCCTGCTTAAGCGCCCGGTAAGGATCGCGATCCGAACTGAGCTGGCCACCTGTTCGAACAGGGGCTGCGGCTGCGAAGGGTCTACGGTGATGAGCACAACTAAAGGCTACTTGTAATAGTGGAACTAGTTCAAGTTGGAGTGCTTAGCAAATTTGGAGCGTTGCTTCGTTTGCCTGTTCCTTGTAGATGCCATTGGGGTGTGACAGCCTTGACGCATGTGATTTCTCGTGGCTCGCATATCGATGTGCTCCAAGAGCGCGGCGTGCAGCTCGAGACTAATGGGAGCCTAAGTGCGCACGATATTGCCGTGCGCCCCGAATTGCCGGAAGGTGAAGAATTCGACTGTGCACTGTTGGCAGTCGGATCGACTGGAATCCGAAAATGGCGTGATTCTCGGATTTCTCGGACTTGACGGCCGAACCGGCCCGGATGGGATTGTGCGCTATACCCAGGTCCCACAACAGTCAACGACCTTGCTGACAGCGAGTGCGCAACTGCCGTCTCTCGCGCGGTGCGCGATGCGGCATTTCCAGGGGCCCAGGCGCCGACTCTTATGGAGCCCCTGAGCGCGGGCCATTTGTTGCGGTACCACTAAAACGCGGATGCTCTTGCATGGGAGCATTCATCACAGCCCTCCCTGTCGTCCAGCAGGTCGGTATCAGGGGCGCCCTGGTCGACTCCCGATGGCAATTCATCTGCTGCATTCCCCGCGTGTCCGAGCTTGTCGTTGGTCGGATTGCTTGTTTTGCCTGCAGGCCATGTGTCGCTCGAAACGGGCGCGCTGCTGATGGCCGAGACATCGGCCTGCGTCGTGCGTGGGCGTCGGATAGTTGTCTGAACGAGGCTGGGAATGGGGATGAACACGATGATTGCTAGCAGTAGAAGCACGGTGATGAACGAGATCGCTTCAGTCAGGGGTGTTCCCATAGCGATGATGCCGACGCCAATCGCTGGCAACCCGGCACCGGCGTAGAAGGCTAGATAGAGGGCTGCGGTGATTCCAGCACGATGTTCTGTCGGTGCCAGGACGTCGATTTCGCGATTGGCTCCCCAGTAGCTGAGGCCGTGCCCGGCTCCCGTCGTGATAGCTGCAATTGCCATCAGAGTAAGTGCAGTTGCTGGCTCCAGGCCTGAGAGGTTTGAACTGAGCAGCAGCGCCGAGCCGAGCCCGAGTAGGCTCAGGCCGATGGTCTGCGCCGCTCGGGGTTCTAATATCGGTGCGATGAGCTGACAGATCCCAGAAATCACCAGCACAGACCCCACGATCAGGCCTGCGGTGAGTGCGCTGGAGTCGGGAATTGCGGATTCGGCCATCGAGGGCAGTAGCGCTAGAAAGAGTCCCAGCGCGGCCCAGCCGAGGAATCCGGTGATTGCGGCAATGTTGAAGTTCACCCGCATACCGCTGGGCACTGACGGACGCGTGGGTCGCCAGCGCTGGCGAGTAAGTGGCTTGCGCATGCGTAGGACAGTCACCGGTGCGGCACTGACTGCCAGCAGCCCCAGCATCGCACTGAACGGCACTGTCAGCACACCGCTGGTGATCTCGGCTAGCGCCCCAGCGATGATCGGTCCCGCGCCGGCACCCAGAACGAAGGAAAAGGTAGCGGTAGTGGACCCGAGCCAGGGGCGGCGAACGGGCGATGCTTCGACCATTAACGCAATTCCCGCCCCCGTCCCTAAGCCCAGTCCGATGCCCATCAAAACCCGGCCGGCAAACAAACTGAGAATTCCCGCGGAGTCCAACGTGAACATCAATGTGCCAAGCCCCACAACTCCGATGGCTGTCAACAGCACGGGTTTGCGACCGAGGGCATCTGCTGCCGAGCCGAAGATCAGCAGTGATGGCAGGGCACTGGCAATGTAGGCCGCGTAGAGCGCTGTCATCGTCCAGTCCGACATCGCGTAACTCTGCTGATACAGCGGGTACAAAGGGCTTGCGAGGTTTACAGCGGCAGACAGTGTGAACAGCACGATCGCCCCGACCCATAGTTGGTGGGGCGAGCCATGGAACTTGGCGAGCATGGAGAAGTGGAACCTCCTTCACATCAAACAGGAAAATGGGCAGCGGCGATAGTTGTCTTCTCGCGCCTATATACCGAGATTCGCGGGCTTGCAGCGGCCTACAGATCCATGATGCACCGCAATCGGTATCCTTGACTATCATAAGATCAGCGCCCCTACCGTTCGACAGGACCGAATGATCGACCTCCGACTCACGATGCTCAGCATGATCGCCCGTCACGGCACGGTCACTGCTGCTGCGCGGGCGCTGCATTACTCGCCCTCAACGGTCTCCCATCAGGTAAAACAGCTCGCTCGCGAGTTAGGTGTCGAGTTGTTGGAGCAGCGTGGACGATATGTGCGCTTGACACCAGCAGCGACTGCACTGCTGAAACATGTTGATGTGATGGCGGCTGAATGGGAGCAGGCACTGACTGACCTTGACGTCTATGCGTCAGCGGTTGCTGGCTCATTCGTTCTGTGCGGGTTCTCCACTGCGGCAAGTGTCTTGCTACCTCCTACGATGCGAGCTCTTAGCAAGGAGTTCCCACATCTGGAGGCCCAGGCAGTCGAAGCCGACCCCAGTGAGTGCTACGACCTACTGCTCTCTGGTGACGCCGACCTCGGACTCATCGTGATCACCTCTGAAACGCCTTCACGCGATGACGCTCGCTTCACCCAGCATTCCCTGATTGATGACCCTCTCGATCTCATCGTCCCGCAGGGACATCACCTGAGTGAACGCCCCGCGGCGTCGCTGGCTGATGCGGCAGAAGAGACCTGGATCGTGGCGCGTCCCGGAACTACCTACCACCGGCTGGTGATGGCCAACTGTGCCAGTGCCGGATTCGCACCTCGAGTTGGCCACTACGCCAGCGACTGGGATACCGCCATGGCATTGGTTTCGAACGGCTTCGGCGTCTGCGTAGTCTCCCGCCTTTCACGAGCAGATAACCTCCATCCAGTTCAGCGCATCCCGCTGACCGGAGAACACGCACCAACGCGCCACATTGCAGCCATCATGAAGACAGGTACGCAGAATCGACGCACCATCCGCTTCTGCCTCGATACTCTCAGCCGCGAAGCCGACAGTCTGATGACCAGGCTCGGCAAAGAACGCGAACACGCCACCGAGAACACACCAACCTCGAACGCGCTTTGACTCGCTTTCTGCTGTCTAAGCGTGCGGACACTTAGCGATGCGTAAGCGGTTCGAGGCCGCGAAACGACTGAAGCTGTCTCGATTCACGGTGCTGCGGCGGATCACGGCAATGCTTATCAGAGTGCGTGTGAGGGGCCAACGCTCGCGCCGACATTCTCGTCGGGCAGGCAATCCGCAGAGCTGGGGGCGACGCACGAAAACAAGGCGAGGTGTGAACCTTCAACTAATTCACCAGTCGAAGGTTCACACCTCGCTCATATCGGGTGCCTAAGTAGCACGTTTGGCAACTTTGTCCCCAAGACAAAAACCCTGGTCAACCGCCTGTTGCGAGGCGTCTATCAGGTGTCCAGACGGCCCCAGAGTGGCGCTCCGAGGGATGATCGGGGGCCTGTCGTGAGGACTATCGAGACGGCTCAAACTTTTCTCACCGCCTCCGAGGTGGACCGGCTCGTCGGTGACTACCTGGCCGGGATGAGTGTGAAGTCCCTAGCCGAACGGTATGGCATCCACCGCTCCACCGTGTTCTCCCACCTCCGCCGTCGCAACGTGCCGAGCCGCCGCCCAGGGCTCTGCCCCGACGAGAGAGCCGAGGCTGTGCGCCTCGCCCGAGCGGGAGTCTCGATGAGGGCGATCGCTCGTCGGATGGGTGTAGACCGCAAGGCCGTACGCGCAGCGTTGGTCGAGGCTGGTGTCATTATGGACGGCGGGCCGAGCGCATCTCATCGGTGACACACAAGCCATGGAGACCTAGGGATCAGGACAGCTCGGGGAACGCTTCGTATTTGTGTCGCCGATTGTCGAACGCTGGCTTGGTTCCTTCGAGGATGTTGAGCGCGAACTTCGCCACGTCGAGTTCGGCGATGCTTCCACTGCTTACCGTGAAGCGTCGATCGTTCATTTGGCAGTGCACGATCTGGTCGGCATCACCGACGACGGCGAGGTTGGCGTTGTGAGTAACGACGATCGTCTGTCGGCGTCCTGCGGCTTCATGAATTGCTGGTACGAGCTTGGACGCGATGGTCTCGTTGTCGAGGTTCTCCTCAGGTTGATCCAGCAACAACGGAGTAGTTCTCCGGTCCACGACAAGGTAGAACAGCGCGAGCACGAGACCACGCTGTCCGGGTGACAGCTGGGAGAGCGGTAGCCCGTCACCAGTGAGGCCGAAGCGGACCTCCAGCCAGGACAAGTCGAACATGCTCAGTAGGAAATCGTCGATCGTCGTGTTGCTGCGGAGTGCGGTTGCTGGGTTCCGGTACTCGCCCCCTGCTTCTCCGCGTTCGTGCTCTAAACGCTCGAATGCCTCATGGAGTTGGGCCGCGAGCTGGTCCCAGCTCGTGTCCTCAACGCGCTGTGGAAGGTCGATAAGCCAGTCGGAGAACTCGCCGTTCTTGCGCCCGTCCAAGCCGGCTGCGACACTCCTCCATCCGGGGAGAATACGTAGTTCGGCGTTGAACTCAAGTCCTGCGTTCTTGACCACATCGGACTGTGCGATGAACGTGGACGCCGGAGTGTACAGACTCTCAACCGCGCGCAACTGCGCTTCCAGTGCTTCGTGGACGCGGCGTGAACACAGCATGATCTCGTCACGCAGTTCAGACATCTTCGTCGGCGCTTCGCCGATACGGCGTAGCAAGGATGAGAGTCCAGCATGAGACTCCTCGTCATCCTCGTCGCCTATAAGCGCCGCAACCCGTTCCTCTGACTGGAGGACTCGTTGTCGGGCGCGTTCACGTGCACTGTCGGCCGCGGCGAGCGCATCTGCGTTCTCGCGCCTCGCCTGTTCCTGCACTTCGAGGTCCTGATCGATCTGATCGCGCTCTCGCTTCAGGGCGGCGAGAGACTCTTCCTCGGTCGCGCGCCAAGTCTGGTATCTCCCAGCGTCGACAGTCAGCTGGAGATAGGGGCTCTCGGCTCTTCCACCGCCAAGAAGGGCCTCCGCCTCGCTGTTCAGCGAGGCAACGTCGGCTTGAATCGCTTCTGTCCGGTGAGCGATCGCTTCCATTCCGCTGAGCCGCTGGCGTGACTTGGCCTGTTGCTGTTCGTTGGCACTTCGGCGGGTCGCCAGTTCAGACCGCGAAGCCTCAATCTGCTCCGAGCGCTGCATCAGCCCAGCGAGGTGCCCGTCATCCTTGCTTGCAGTGTCCATCTCAGCGAGCGCGGCCTTGGCAGTTTCGAGGTCCTTCCTCGCCGCGTCAATATCAGCCTGCTTGAGGTCCAGACGACTCTGGACTTCGGGTGCTTGATTGCTTGCCCGGAAGGCGGCGATCCCGACATAACCACGTACCGCAGTCCGCAGCTCTGCTCGGAGCCTCGTCAGGTCGTCTTGGGAGGTTCGAGTCTTCTGGGTCAAGAGGGCGTCGAAGGTCTTCTCGCCAGCGCGTTCCTCCTCCGGGATGTGAGTGAAGAGGACTGTACGAAGCTCGCGTTCGAACTCGTCTGCGTCGTCTGCCGCTTGGTCAAGGTTGCACACTCGCTCGACGAACATCTGGGGCAGGTACTCGACCAGCACCGGGGTCGCGTTGTCGTGTGGTTGATTCAGTTTGGCCTGCCGTGCCGTGCCCGTGGCCCAGACGAGTTCCGCGTGATACTCCCTCGCGACCTTCTGGTTCTGAGGACTGAGGAACCGAGTGGGGCTCAGGAAGGCGAACTCGCTACTACGTGACGAGTTCCCGCCGAGTGCGATGCAGTCGAGGAGCGCGGACTTGCCTTGACCCTTGTTCCCGACGACGGCAACGAATCCGGGATTGAGTGGGAGGTCGTGGCTGAAGAGATCGCGATCCTCCTGTTCGGAACCGACCCGGATTCTCTCTATGAACCGCTCCGGGTTCTTCCGCATTCTTGCGAGCGCGGGTGGTTCGAGTCCGACAAAGACGCGGTGCTCGAACTCTTCAATCGCGTACGCAAGGCCAGCAAGGGTTGGAGTCGTGTTGAGCCAGGTCTGGCACGCTCCGAGACGCATGTGCTGATCTGAGCCCGAGAAGTGATGCGCGTCGCTACAGTCCAAGATTCGATGTGTAACGTTGCTGTTGCGGAGTTCGGCTCTGTTGCAAAAATCGTGAAGCTTGAGCATGCTTGGCGGAGATTGGACGGACGGAACGATGACGGATTTCAAGTGGCGCCATTTCCAGGGTGATGTGATCCTGTGGGCGGTGCGCTGGTATTGTCGCTATCCGATC
>DAHVRJ010000129.1:0-13095 GCA_027322505.1 Demequinaceae bacterium | reverse complement strand
GTCGTCCGCATTCCGTACTGGACCGAGCAGGGAATCTTTACAGATCTGACTGATCAGATCAACAATCTGGACGTTAAAGACGATCTGCAGCAGGGACACATCGACGCGGGCACCACTATTGACGGCGAAATGCACACACTGCCGTTCGTGACGGACATTTCCGTCATGGTCTGGAACAAGGATCTGTACGAGGAAGCCGGTCTTGACCCGGAAGCGGGCCCGACAAGCCTGGACGAATTTGTCGAACAGGCAAAAGCAGTTGCCGAACTCGATAAGGACGGGGTCGCCGGCAGTTATCTGGCTGGCCAGTCCGGTGGCGCGCTGGTGTTCAAACTGCTGCCAACAATGTGGGCCAGCGGCGAAGAAGTAATCAATGCCGAGGGCACCGAAGCCGCTCTCACGACCGACACCGCAAAGCAGGTTTACAGCGCCTACCGTGAACTGGCGGAGACGGAGGACGGTCTTGGAGCCGGGTCCCGTGAAGAGACCGGTGCTACCTGGACGGCTCCCTTCCAGGACGGAAACATCGGCGTAATGCCCTACCCCTACACCTCCGTTAGCGGCATGTTCGAAGACAACGACTTCGAGGTTGGCGTCACTGCCATTCCGGGTGTCGACGGTGATGGATCTACGTTCCTCGGCGGAGACGCGATAGGTATTTCCTCCAGCTCTGAAAACGTCGCCCAGGCCTGGGACTTTATTTCCTGGTTGATGTCAGATGAGGCGCAGCAGGAAGTCTTTGCCGACAACAACGACACGGCTTCGAACCTGAACGTTTTGGCTGATGGTTACGGAGATGCTGATCCCCGCACGGAAATTGCAAACGCGACAGTTGCCGATGGCCGCACCCCCGTCGCCCGCAACTTCAACGAAGCGTTTAACGCTGCAGGCAGCAACTGGCAACTGCTGATTCAAGACGCCGTCTGGGGCGATGAATCGCAGATTGAAACGCACAATGAGGCGATCAACCAGATTCTGAGCCAGTAAGCCGCAAGAAGTGTGGTGATGGCCACGAACTGTCACCACATTCCCCGCTGGTTGGGGTGCCTTAACTTCCCGCCCCAACCAGCACCTCTCTCGTGATCAGGAAACGTAATGACGACCCAAATCCCCGCAGTCGGAACTGACGCTGCGGCGAAAGCGCGCAAGCCACCAAATAGGCGTAAACGTGCCGCCGGGACGCGGCGCGAAGCAATGCGCGGTTGGGCATTTATTAGCCCAACCCTGCTGCTGGTGCTAATGCTTTTCGTGGTTCCGATCGGCTTTGTGCTTTTCATGTCGGCTTCCGACTGGAGCCTGCTGGGCGGGTTCCAGCAGGCCAACGGCACCGAAAATTTTGACAAAGTACTTTCTGATCCAATGCTCGCGGACGCCGTTAAGTTCACGTTGAAATACACGTTGCTTACGACCGTGATTTTGATGCCGATCTCTTTCTTCCTCGCACTGCTAGTGCAAGAAAGCCGCCGCTGGAATAATTTCTTGCGCGTTGCGATCTTGGTGCCCTCTGCTTTGGGAATCGCCTCGGCCTCGCTGCTTTTTTACGCGCTTTATTCCCCGCAAGTCGGTCCACTAAATGGCATCTTGGACAAACTCGGCATTATGGATGCCCGCGAGTCGATCCTCGGTACGCCGAACGGGGCGCTGTGGGCGACCGTGATCCTCATCGCTTGGCGTTTTGCCGGCTATTACATGATTTTGACGATGGTCGGGCTCCAAGCAATTCCCGGTGATGTCTACGAGGCAGCCAGCCTCGATGGCGCATCTAAGATCTCGCAATTGTGGCGCATTACTATTCCGCTCCTGCGCCCGACAATTGCCATGACGATGATCCTGTCGATTACGGGGTCGCTGCTGGCATTCGACCAGTTTTACATCCTGACAAAGGGCGGCCCAAATAACTCGACCATGACGGTCGTTCTCTTGATTTACCGCTACGCCTTTGAGACGCGTCGCGACCTAGGAATGGCGGCCGCACTATCCGTCCTGGTCCTAGTGGCTTTAGTTGTAATCAATGCATTCCAATTGCGAGCCCTGGGCGGCTCTCGGAAGTCGGATTAGGGGGTACAGGTGAAAACTTCATTTACCGCAGGGCGCGGCGTCTATTATTTCCTGACCGGAATGATCGCGCTGACGTTTTTACTGCCGATCTTCTGGGTTCTCTACAGCTCAGTGGCACCCAATTCCGCCACCTCCCAAGCCGACGGGTTTGGCTTGGGCAACTACGAGGCCCTCATGGGATACGGCGAGGGCCTGGGCACCTACCTGTGGAACTCGGTAGTTGTTTCCTTCGTGGCAGTCGGAACCGCATTAGCTGCCGGCGCTTTAGGAGGCTACGGCTTCGCCCGCTTTAATTTCCGCGGAAAGAACACCGTATTCCTGCTTGTCTTGGCGATCCTCATGGTGCCCTACGCGGCGCTGTTAATCCCCCTGGCTGTCTGGATGAACAAGATCGGCTTGCAAGACAGCCTCGTGGGCGTGGGTTTGGTGCTCGCACTTTTCCAGCTTCCCTTTGCGACCTTCATGATGCGCAACGCGTTCGAAGCGATTCCACAAGAACTGGAGGAAGCTGCGCTGCTAGATGGCTGCGGCCAACTCAAAGCCTTTTGGCGAGTGATGCTCCCGTCCGTACGGGCGCCGTTAATCACTGTGGGACTGTTCGTCTTCTTGATCGCGTGGAACGACTTTATGGTTCCACTCTTCCTCGTGGGACCAAAAAACGCGCCACTACCGCTTGCGATGGTGAATATGCGCCAGCAAACAATGGGCGTAATCGATTATGGAATCACTACCGCGGGGGTAATTGTTTTGGCGATTCCAGCTGTTGTCCTGTTCCTGTCGTTCCAAAAGCATTACATCAGAGGGTTCACCTCCGGTGCTGTTAAAGGATGAGTAAAAGAATGTCTTCAGTAGTTACTAGCGGACTGATTGCGCCCGTTTCTCCCGTCAAAGAGACGGCACTTCAGCCCCTGGGCTTAAAAGAAATCACCATTGAGGGCGGGTATTGGGCCCATCGGCAGGAACTTAACCGGGACGCAATAATCCCGCACTGTCTTTATTGGGAAGAAAAAGAAGGTTGGATTAACAACTTCTCCGCTCAACTGCGCGGCACCCTTAGCGCTGAGCGCCGCGGCCGCGAGTTCTCAGACTCCGACGTCTACAAGCTGCTGGAAGCCATCACTTGGGAGCTGGGGCGCCAACCCAACCCGGAGCTCGAAGCGCGCTATGACGAAATAGTTGAACTGATCGCCAAATGCCAACAACCCGATGGCTACCTCAACACCAAATTCGGTAACCCCGGTCAGCGTCCCCGCTACGTAAATCTCGAAATGGGGCACGAACTTTATAATTACGGGCACCTGATCCAGGCCGCAGTTGCCCGCTTGCGCACCGGGAACGGTTCCGACGATCTGCTGGTAAAAATTGCGCTGCGCGCCGCCGACCACGTATGCGACATGTTCGGCCCACAGGGGATTCAAAGCGTGGGCGGCCACCCGGAAATTGAGGTCGCCCTGGCCGAGCTCTACCGAGCCACTGGTGAAAAACGCTACCTCGATCAGGCCCTACTCTTTATTGACCGCCGCGGCCATGGCGCCCTTAAGGACTTCGAATTCGGGCGCGCGTACTTCCAAGACGATATTCCGGTGCGGGAGGCAACCGTGCTGCGCGGACACGCCGTTCGCGCACTGTATCTGGCCGCCGGAGCGGTCGATGCCGGCGTAGAACTTGATGACCGTGAACTCGTCGACGCCATCGAGCGCCAGTATCAAAACACGCTCGCCCGCCGCACCTATATCACCGGCGGAATGGGTTCCCATCATCAAGACGAAGCATTCGGCTCGGACTTCGAACTGCCACCCGATCGCGCCTACTGCGAAACTTGCGCCGGAATCGCGTCAGTCATGGTCGCGTGGCGCTTGCTTTTGACGCGTGGTGACATCAGCTACGCCGACGTGATTGAGCGCACGCTATACAACGTCGTTGCGGCTAGTCCGGCTGAAGACGGTAAGGCATTCTTCTACGCCAACCCGCTTCACAAGCGCGTTAAGGGCAAAGAAATGCCTGATGACGTAGCCAGTTTGCGCGCCTCCGATTCGGGCCGCGCCGCCTGGTTTAACGTCTCATGCTGCCCCACCAACGTCTCGCGCACTTTCGCGCAATTGGCTACCTACATCGCCACTTCAAGCCAGCGCGGGGTCCAACTCCTGCAATACGTTTCAGGAACCATCAACGCCGAACTGGGCGATGGCAGCCCCGTCACCCTGCACGTGACAACCGACTACCCGCACGATGGCGCCATCCGCATCGAAGTGCTCGACGCACCCGCCACCGCGTGGGAACTGACCATCCGCATCCCGGCTTGGGCACAGGGAGCCACCGCCCGAGTGAACGGGGAAAGTCGATCGGTAGCGGCGCCGTCCTTAATTTTGGACGACGTCACTCCCGCGGGCACGGTAATCGAACTTGATCTGCCGCTCACCGCGCGCTGGACCTATCCAGATGAGCGAATTGATGCGATTCGCGGCTGTGTCGCTTTAGAAAAAGGCCCGCTGGTTTATTGTGCAGAATCTGTTGACCAAGTCGATGAAGCCGATGTCGAAGTATTGCGGGTTGATCCGACGCAGCCCGTTAAAAACGATGGCAATAGACTTATTGCAGCAGGCTGGCACGCCGAATTTTCGAATTCGGATGCTTTATATGGTTCGAGTGTGCGAAATACGGAACGCAAAGAAGCGGAAATAACGTACATTCCGTATTACACCTGGGCGAATCGAGGACCGAGCACGATGCGAATTTGGGTCCCGACCGTTTAATTGCGGGGTAATTGCCCGAGGTAGGACTACGCGAAAGGGCGGAATGATGGTCAAAAAGAGTGACTGGGGTAAAAAACGCCCCACTCTTGCCGATGTTGCAAAAGCAGCGGGTGTTTCCATTGCAACCGCATCAAAGGCACTCAACGGCAGAACACAGGTACGCGCGGAAACTCGCGACCGCGTAATTAAGGCTGCTGAAGAATTATCGTTCCGCCCTAATGCGCTTGCCCAACAGCTCCAGCGGGGGCGTTCGGGGGCTATTGGGCTCGTCACGCACGATTTAGAGGGGCGGTTTTCGATTCCGATTTTGATGGGAGCCGAAGACGAGGCCGGAACTGGGGAACTGTCAGTTTTGCTGTGTGATGCACGCGGCGACAATCTGCGCGAGCGCTATCACGTTCAGGCACTCCTGGGCCGCAACGTGGACGGCCTCATTATCGTGGGAGCGCGCCCCGATGTGCGCCCCTCGCTTGGCGGGCTGCCCGTTCCGGTCGTTTATGCCTATGCCCCCTCTGATGATCCTGAGGATATGTCGCAAGTATCAGATAATTTTGAAGCTGGCGGCCTGGTCGCCAAGCATCTGATTTCCCGGGGGCGGCGCCGCATTGCGATCATCAGTGGAGATCAGACTTACGGCGCGGCTGGGGAGCGCGTTGCCGGTGCAATCGCCGCGATGCAAGAGGCGGGGCTGCAGCCAGTTCATGACGAGCCCTTTTATGGCACGTGGGATGAAGCGTGGGGGCGCAGCGCCGTTGAGGCGATTTTGAGCATGCATCCCGAGGTGGACGCCGTGATCTGTGGCTCTGACCAGATTGCCCGCGGCGCACTGGACATGCTGCATGAACACGAGCGGCGCGTTCCGGAGGATGTGGCTGTAACCGGGCACGATAATTGGGAAGTGATTGTGGCGCACTCGCGGCCGCGCCTGACGAGTGTCGATATGAATCTGGAGGCGCTGGGACGCCGCGCGGCGGCTCGACTGTTTGCAGCCATCGAAGAGCGCCCCTCACCCGGAGTGGAAAAAGTGAGCCCGAGAATCGTTGAGCGCGACTCTACCCGGGGGTTTCACAAGGTATCTGAATAGCCATTTTTTGATCAGCTTTTACAAGAGCGATAATTAGCGACATTTCGAAGAGATTTGAAAAGTTTCGGATCATCTTTCGGCTTAAAAGGCTGAAAGTGTACTCTTCATGAATTCACGTACCGAAAAGACCGAAAACTCTTGAAAAGCATTTCAGCCACAGATACGGTACGAAGCGTATGCGATTTTCAAGCGGCATTGATGCTGCATCTTCGAGCAGGAAAAGGCGTATGCGCAAAAAATCAATTAGATCGATTCTGGCCGGCGGCGCAGCTGGCTCTCTTGTATTAACGCTGATGGGTCCCCTGAGTGGGGCAGCAGCGTTTCCCGTGGTTGATGGCAATGAAGACGACATTGGCGTCTACACCGATGGTGAATCCGACAGCATGGATATCGGAGACCCCTCCTATCAGAACGTAGATGAGGTCACCGAAAAACTCGCGCACGGCGTTTCGTATACGGCCGAAAATATGTATCGCGAAATATTCGAGGCTGATCAGGCACGCGGCGATGATGACTACTATCTCGACCGGGTGCTGGGCGTTCAGGGAACGTCCAATAACGGCGTCTTGCAGACGCGCGGCCGGACCCTATACATGCGTGGAGCATCCAGTAAGAATTTCGACACGATGGGATTTGCTGGTACGGCGTATGCCGGTGGCCCCAATAACTTGGGCGATCTATACACCGTCACCATCCCAGATCACTCAGTTAGTGAAGTGGGCGAAAAGCGGTTTAACGCTCCCAGTCACGCCAAGGCTTCCTATGAGATTAGCGACCTGGACGTCCAGGCCGAAATGGCGAAGTTCATTACCTTCGACAACGTCGCAGTCACAACTATTACGTTTGAAAACTCGGGAAGCTCCGCAGCGGACTTCACCGTGCGCGCGGCCTCCCCACTAGCCACAGCCGATGGGGATGACGCGGATGAACTCGTGGGATTCAAAACGCTCACATCAGGCTCAAATAACGGCCTAAATGACACCGCCTGGTCTGATGTGACCATCCGGTTAAAGGCCAATGGCTTTGAGCGCAGTGGCGGAAATCTCGACAGAGAGGTGAGCATTCCGGCCGGTGAGTCGGTCTCGCTTTCCGTAGTGGGAGTCCTGCACAGTGACACGATGCCCGATTCGGTGGAAAGCTTCTACGAATACGCCGACCTGGCACCCGCCGATGCCTTCAGCACCGCGATCACCAGATACAACGAAACCTGGGTCGATGAGGTGCCATACATCAATGTGCCCGATCCGGCCGTTGAAAAGGCGATTTTGTACCGCTGGTGGGGGGAGCGCTATAATACCCTGGACGCGAATGAGCCCGGGTTTGTCTACCAGTACCCCACGACCCAAGAGGGCGTAAACCTCTACCAAAACTCCATCGTGTTGACGCAGCCGATGCATTTGCAAGACACCAAGTGGCTGCGCACGCCGTATCTGCCATATGGGCAGATCCTGAACGTGGGCGAGCTGTCGGGTTCCTCCGCGTTCCTGGACAGCCCCGGCCACACGAGCTGGAACAACCACTACTCGCAGTATCTGGGAACTGCCGGCCTGGAGGCGTATAACGTCCACGGCGGTGGCAAAGAAATTGCCGAGCGCTTCGGTTACTACTTTGAGTGGGATGGCGTTGGCCAGCTCGAGCACTATGACGGCAACGATGACAATCTGATTGCCTACGACACTAACTACATGCCGGGTAACGACGCAGATGCCATTACGTTCGGTTACCCGAAGGAGAACGCCTCCGCGCCCGGTGCTCGCACCATCGAGCGGCCGGAATCCGCTTACGTGTGGGGCGATTTCGATGCGGCACGCCAGCTGTACGAAATGGCGGGAGTAGATGCCGAAAAGGTGGCTGAAATGGCCGACCAGGCTGACGCCATCCAAAATGCGATTTTGGACAACATGTGGAGTGAGGAAATGCGGATGTTCCTCGCGAAAACCTCCCATGGTGCCACGGCTGCTCGCAGCTCTGATGGCAGCGAGAACCCGCTTTCTGAAGACGAGGCCGATTTTGTGCCGGTCAAGGAATCAAATCTGTACAACATCTATGCGCAGAACCTGATTCCGAAGGATGACTGGGAAAAGTACGTCGATGGCTTCCGCTTCATGCGCTACGGCGACAACTTTCCGATCTTCCCCTTCTACACGGCCAACCAGTACGACCGCAGCAAATTTGGTATCGGGGGTTCGAATAACTTCTCGAATATCAACTTCACGGTGCAGTATCGCGGTGTTCGTTCCGCCCTGCGCCACTATGACCCCCAGCATCAGTATGTGACCGAGGACTATGCGGCCCGGTTGCTGGATTGGATGGCTTGGAGCATTTACCCCGATGGGGATCTGCGCGCGCCAAATCAGGCGGAGTACTACTCAGGGTGGGACGAGGAAACCAAGTCCTACCGGCGCAATAACCCTAACCACATCATGCTCGGCAACATGAATTACATCTATATCGAAGATATGGGTGGAATCCAGCCGCGCTCCGATGAGTTGATCGAACTGTGGCCAATTGATTTGGATTACGACCACTTCATGGTCAATAACCTGCGCTACCACGGCAGTGACGTGACCATCGTGTGGGACGAAGATGGTTCACACTACGATCTGGGCGCGGGCTACAGCCTCTTCATCGATGGTGAAAAGGTGGCAAGCGCCGATGATTTGGGCCGCTTCGTTTACGACCCGGTTGCCAATGAAATCGTCGAGTCTGATGATGACCTCAACGTTACGGTCGCTGCCGATTCCGGCCGCGACTTTGCGAGCGCGGTTGATACTCAGATTGAGGACGAGCGGGTGGTTTCCTACCTGAAGACCGCCGGCATTGATCTGGATGAGACAAGTGCCAACTTGGCTTTGGGCAAGGCCGCTACCGCTTCATATACCCAAGAAGGCGCCCGTCCCACCCCATGGCGTGAATTCCACACTCCGGGCTGGAGCTCGACCAGCATGAACTACACGCCCGGTGCCATCGATGAGACCGAGCGTCCGGTGACGCTAGAGGCGCTGACTGATGGCGTGACCGTAAATGAGCCCTACTGGGGTAACTACGGTACGGAAGACGCGCAGGGCTGGGTTGAGATCGACCTGGGTGAAGCGCAAGAACTCGACAATGTGCAGCTCTATTTTGTCAGTGACCGACAATCGGGTGGCTATAAGGAACCGGCCCGCTACACCGTTCAAATTCCAGATGGTGACGGTGGCTGGCAGACCATTCCGGATCAGTTCAAGGCCCCGAAGATTCCCGCGGCGAAGTTTAACGAGTCGCTATTTGAGACGGTTACAACCGACAAGATTCGGGTGTCTTTCACCAATGCTGTCGACCACTACACCGCTATTTCTGAAATCCAGGTGTTCAATTCGGGTCGTGACGTGCCCGAAGTGGTGAATGATCCGCCTACCGTCACGGTGGCAGAAGATGCATCCAAGGCGGGCAACTTGTCCACAACGCTGGTCGCAACCGCTACGGATGACGGCCTGCCCGAAGACGGTGAACTCACCTACGGCTGGGAAGTCGTATCAACTCCGGACGACGCCTCGGTGATTTTTGGTGATGAAACGGCCCTGAGAACATCAATTACCGGTACCGCTGCAGGTGAATATGTCCTGAAATTCTGGGCTTTCGATGGTGAGCTACGCACGGAGCGGGAAATCACTGTCGATCTCGAAGAGAAGGAAATGTCGGCCGAATTCGGCGCATCAGCTGAAATTCGCACCAGCGGCTCCGCCTCGTGGGAAGATCCCAATAAGGTAAATGAGCCCGATACTCCGCCCAGTTCTGCGCCGGGAGGCGGGCACGGCTGGGGTACATGGGGCCAATCGCAAAATGGCACCTCGCCCGATAGGGCAGCTTGGATCGAATACAGCTGGGATGCCCCAATTCTGCTCGCGTCTACCGAAATTTATTGGTACGACGACCGCGGCGGAACCCGCATGCCTGCAGGCGATGCCTGGAAGATCGAATACTCGGTTGATGGCGAAGAGTGGGATGAAGTCGAACTACTCGAAGGATCGTCATACGCCGATGCCCTGGAGCGCGACGCGTACAACGCGTTGGAGTTCACTCCAGTTCAGGCAAGCCACTTGCGCGTGGTAATTAGCGGCGTGCAGGGCGGCGGAGATGCCACGGGCGTGCTGCGCTGGCGGGCCTACGGCGACACTGTGGAAGAGGTTGCCAGCCCGGTAATCATCCGCACCCAAACGGGTGAGGTACCGGAACTGCCCGCGGAACTCGACGTGGTTTATGCCAGCGGCGAGCGCGGCACAGTGGAATTCCAGTGGCAAGAGATCACCGAAGACATGGTGGCTGAAACCAATGTCGAGCCCTTCGTGGTGTACGGAACCAACTCCGCTTATGGTTTGCAGGCCGAAGCCCAGGTTTATGTGCGCCCCGAGCTGTCTGAGGGCGGAATTTCCATTCAAGGCGCCGAAGAGTTCGAACAGACGGTGACCGTCGGGCAGGAGCCCTACTTGCCCGAACGAGTGGAAGTCTCCTACAACGACGGCTCGCGAGATAACCAAGCCGTTGGCGTGGAATGGGACTTCGACCCGGCCGTTGTTGAAGAGGTCGGCACCTACGAAATCGTGGGCGAATTGGTTCTTCCGTGGTATGTCAGCCCAGCTGGTACGACGGCAACCACGTTGACATTGAACGTGGTCGAGGAAGAACCGGAAGTTCCCGAACTCGATGTACGGCTGCAGGCCGATGCGCGATGCACCGCTGGCAAGGTGTTCGTCACCGCTCGCATTGTGAACAACTCAGATGTGTCGATTGACGCCGCTTTGGAATCTGAGTTCGCACAAAAGACGATCAGCGATATCGCTCCAAATAAGAATGGCTTCCACTCATTTACGACGCGTCAAGAGCAGGTGGACGCGGGCGTGATCGAGGCAGCCATTACCGCGGAGATTGACGGGGAGGAAGTAACTATCGACCTCTCCGACGACTACGACGCGTTTTCCTGCCAGTAACGCAAAGTAGTGGGTCGCGGTCGGTTGTTTCGGCCGCGACCCGCCCCCGCGCAGTGACTTTTTGCTTGCGAATATCTTGTTTTACGAAGGAGTAGTTATGAGTTTGATTTCACGCCGCCCCGCGCGCATTGCGCTTGCCGGAATGGGTGCACTCATTCTGGGCGGAATTTCTACCGCAGCACTAGCTGATGAAGAAGTTGCTTCGGACGAGATCGACATTGATGTAGAAATAGCCGAGGTTGAGGAGCCGGGCGTACTGGCCATGACGGTCGAGGGGAGTTCTGTCTCCCTCACGGAGGAAGACTCCACTGAAGTAGTGCGTCAATTTACGGGCGAACTACCAACCGTCACGGTCACCGATACCCGTGATCCGGAAGAAATTCCGGACGACGCCGCGTGGGCTGTTCTTGGCAGTGCCACTGATTTCGAGGCCGGGGAGGGTGAAGGCGCGATTTCGGCCTCCAACCTGGGCTGGGCGCCGCAGCTCATTGATGGTGGCGATTCGGGATTAATTTCTGAGGGCGATGAGGTCGATTCCGCCGTGGATGGTGGGCCCGGGCTCGTTGACCAGGAACTATTGACCATGGCCTTTGATTCAGGAGAAGTTGCGGAAGAAGGCCAGTGGACCGCCACGGCCGACCTGGTGCTGCGTACCGAGGCCACGGTCGATCCGGGCAATTACTCCTCTACTTTGACCCTGTCGCTATTCGAGTAATCGCATGGCGCACCATCCACGCTTAGCTGCCGCGCGCACCGGCATCAAGAAGACGCTGACCGGCGCGATCGCGGCCGGAGCGATCCTGATCGCGCCCAGCTGGGGTGGGGCAGTGGCTGCTAGTGCTGCTGCCGCGCCGGCTGGTGCGGTGAGCGCAGACGCTAAGCAGGAGCGCATCACCTGGGCCGTCGAGCCCGCGACAATCGACGGCCCAGATGAGCGCCGCTGGGTGGAGCAAACGCTTGATCCGGGGCAAGAGGCGACTGAATATTTAGCCGTGCGGAACTTCAGCAACGCGGACGTAACGTTTGCGCTCGCAGCTGCTGATGGGTACTTCACGGATAAGGGTCACTTCAATATGGAGGGCTCGAGCGTGGAGCCGGAGGGCGCCGGAGGGTGGATCTCGATCCCCGAAACGGTGGAGGTGGCGGCAAATGAAACCGCGGTCGTTCCCTTCACCGTGGCGGTTCCCGAAAATGCGACCCCGGGCGATCACGCCGCAGGGGTCGCCGCGACGGTCCGCATGGTTGAGGCTGACGCGGGCGCGGAGGGTGTTGGGGTCGAAGGGCGCATGGGTTTTCGCGTTATGACCCGCGTAACCGGTGAACTGGCGCCGGGCCTTGCAGTAGAAGAGTTCACGGTGGATAACAAAACGAACTGGAATCCGCTTCAGCCCGGGCGGGCCGACGTCGAGTTAACTGTGCGGAACACCGGAAACGTCGGGCTGGTCGTTGACGGAAATGCTCATCTCGGCGATCAAGAAGCTCCGCTTATTTCTGGCGGAGAGCAGCAGGAGGTCGAACTTCTGCCGGGGACCTCCCACGTTTTTAAAACCAACCTGGCCGATGTGTGGCCGCTTGGGCTCCAAGCCTGGGAAGCGCAATTGGCGGCAACAACGGTTGGCGAAGAACCCCAAGAGGTAAATGCCACCGGCCAGCATCGCGCATGGGCGCTGCCCATCCCCCAAATACTTGCGCTAGTGGGACTGGCTCTAATCGCGCTGGCTTTCACATCGGACCGCAAGCGAAAAAACGAGCGGACCGCCCGCCTCATAAGTCAGGCTCGAGCGCAAGGACGCGCCGAGGCCCTGCAAGCCCAAGAAACGAGCTCCCCAGATGCGACTTAAAACAACGGGAATGGCGCCCGGAGGCCAGATACTTCGGGTTGTGTTGCTGATAGCCATCATGTCGCTGCTAGCCGGAGTGTTTTCGCTTTTCGCCATGCAGAGGCCTGCCCATGCGGCAAACGAAGATGAGGGTGAGTCGGGTGTATCCGTCACGGTTGAAATCGAGGAACTAGATGAGACTGGTCCCGACCCGGACCCCGAAGACCCGGACCCCGGCGTTCCCGACCCGGAAGAGCCGAAGCTCCCGGATCCTGCAGACCCCGACCCGGAAGGTCCCGATCATGGCGCGACGCCTCCACCAGGGGATAAGGACTCCGGTGCCGAATCAGACGCCCTCCCCCGTACCGGCTTTGGCGCTGGGACCGTTCTTTGGATCGCTTTTGGATTAGTAG
>DAHVRJ010000102.1:0-4319 GCA_027322505.1 Demequinaceae bacterium | reverse complement strand
ATGGCACTGGGGTTCCGAGGCCCACCACCCCGAGTTGCCGCGCGGGGAACGCGTGCACGTGGGAACCTCTGGCCCGCTGGAGCAGATTTTGGCGGGCCCCGGCCACCGCGCCGACGGCACGATGAACCTGGTGGGAGCGCTGCGCCGCGCGATGGCCACGACCGGCTATTCCGACCTGAAGGAATTCCAGCGCGTCGAAGTCGTGATGTCGCCGTATCACCCGGCGTAGGGGTAGTAGCGGGTGCCGGTTGGGGTACGGAAGCCGAGCGCGCTATCGGGGCCGTGAATTCCCCTCAATTTCGATCTCAGTGGACGTGAATTCCGGCAACCCCGGTCTCAGTGGAGCGAATCGCACGCCCAGCGCGCATCCCGCTCCGGCCTGCGCATTCTCGTAGCTCCTGGCACTTTCAGTGGAGCCTTAAGCACGTATATCGCGCATTTGGCGCCTCGCTGGCTCCATCGCGCATTTGGCGCCTCCCTGTCTCTATGTTGAGGGCGCATCATGGCCCATCACTCGAACCGGGATGAAAACAATCACTTCCAGCAGCGCATTGCGACCGATTGACTCACAGTTGGTAATCGAGTACTCGACAGTCTGGAGAGCATTTAGTGGGTGAGCCGCGCCACCCGTTAATGGCGAGAGCTGTGGCAATCTGCGCGGCAGTTTCGCACGGCGTAGAAACGATATTAAGCCAGCGGTAGCGCAAGGTTTGATCACCGTGTTTGAGCAGGTTCGCATTATCGCGCCACATGTCACGATCGGTCGGGCCGCCGGGGTGACCGAGGTTCCCATCTAGTTCGATTAGTAGCCGGAAAAGTTTGATCCTGCGGTCGACGCGAATTCGTTTTCCGTTGATCACTCGGACGCTTTGCTTCTCGGAACGCGGGAGCCCGTGGGGAATTTCGACGTTCTCATCAAAGAGGTATTCAAGGGGGGATTCGGTGCCGCTGACCACGGTTTCCAGTAGTGACTCGACGAGTTTACGGTTGCGAAATCTATGACGCTTCCGCAGCAGATCGAGAACTGCAGCGTCTTTGACTCCATTGCGGAAGGCGTGAGATATCAATCCGATTATTTCACGCGGATCGTGCTGCAAACTAAGTAAATCAAGAAGCGTCTGCTCGGGCGTAGTTCGTCGGAGCTTCCCAACCGGTTGGAAATTATGCACGCTGCGCACGAACCGGATCCCGCGCCGCGGTTTCAGTCGCGATTCCGGCGGAACATTCACGGTAATGATGCTGGGCGGCCTCGGTTGCAAGCCATTAAGAAACCATGCGGACTCGTGAGTGAGTACGGCACGTGGGCCGCCTAACAGAAGTGCAGCATGAGCCTTCGAAAACCAACTTGGTGATGCGGAGTGTGTGAGATAAATTCCGCGAAATAAGCGCTGCCAATGTCCAGCTTCGACGAGGCGCGCAACTTGCCCGCGGCTCAACCCGAGCGCGTGCGTTTCTGCAACCGTCAGTACGTGAAATTTCTTCTTGCTCTGCTCGATGGCAGTGCGAATCGCGGTGGCCATGCGCTTAATAGTCGCTACCCCAAGCGCATGGTTTAGGGCAGCACCGATCAACTGTGGGTTCCCCATGGTGATCGGAGACTGTAGATCAATGGGTCGGGGTGCCCAACTTGACGCTGAGTCCCTCTGTCAGGAGTCGTGGCCGAAGTCCAGCGAGATCAGCGTGGCGCTTCAAGCGCGTCAAGCGTGCACTTTGCTCCGCAGAGGCCCAAGTCGCGGACTTTCCGCACTCGTTGGAGCGCAAAGCAGACTACGCGTGCGTTTCGCTCCACTTTCGCGCAACAGTCCACCGCGCACAAACTAAGCCGAAGCCGAATACACTGCAATACTCGCGCCAACGTACGTTCCCACAAATCCCAAGACGGTTAGCGCGTGAAACACCTCATGGAAGCCGAACCATTTCGGCGAGGGGTTGGGCCACTTGGTGCCATAAATCACCGCGCCCACCGTGTAGCTCAACCCACCTATAGCCAGCGCGATCACCACACCTGGCCCAGATACCCGCCAAAACGTAGGCAGATACCAAACGGCCACCCATCCAAGCGCGACGTAAAGCGGCACGAATAGCCAGCGCGGGGCGTTGAGCCAAAGCATGCGTAGCCCAATCCCAGTCAGCGCGCCCGCCCACACGATCCACAGCAGCCGCACCGCCGTGTCATGTTCCAGCAGCGACCATGCAATGGGGGTGTAGGTGCCGGCGATGATCAGGAAAATATTCGAGTGATCGAGCCGCCGTAAGAAAAACGTCACGCGCGGCGACCACGTGCGCCGGTGATAGAGAGCCGAGCAGCCAAAAAGCAGGGCAGAGGTTAGCGCAAAAATTGCGGACGTCACTTTGCCGGCAGTCGTGGGCGCCAGCGCAATAAGGATGATCCCCAGCACCACGGCGACGGGGAACATCCCCAGGTGAATCCAGCCACGCAGTTTGGGTTTGACGGCCGTAACGACCTCTTCGAACCGGCTGCGCACCTTGCCGCTGGCGGTCTCGATCGTCGTCTTGATGGTCTCGCTTTCGGGTTTTTCAGCCATGTGTGCCTACTTGCCTTATCTGGTGCATCTCGGTTGAACTCCAGCGAGGCGGCTTTCGAAACCTCTTCGCATCTTCCGTAACCTACGCTAACGTAGGTTACGGAAGCGTAAGTTATTTGGCCCGCACTTGTCCACAACGGCCCGCCGGGATTGCCCGCAGCGCGCGTCCACAACCGCGCCCAGACTGCCCGCAGCACGCGTCCACAACACCCGCCCGGGTTGCTGCACGGGACTTCACCCCCGGGGCAGTACTGTGGAACCGCTATTAACAAATCGTTTCCGGAGTGTTTATGCGCTTACCCTCGGTGCTGTACAGCCTTTATGAACGCCGCCTCGCGCGCAACCTCCCCGCGGGTAATTTGCCCCGCCACGTCGGCGTTATTTTGGATGGCAACCGCCGCTGGGCTCGCACCTTTGGCGCCTCCGCCGCTGCCGGCCATCGCCGTGGGGCCGATAAAATCCTTGAACTCCTGGACTGGTGCCAGGAGGTCGACGTCGAGGTCGTCACTCTCTGGATGCTCTCTACCGACAATCTCGAGCGCGAAGCAAAAGAACTTGATGAGCTTTTAGCAATAATTGAGGACGCCGTCGCTCGCCTTGCCAAAACGCGCAAGTGGCGTATAACTCTTCTGGGCGCACTCGACGTGCTTCCGGCTGCGATGGCCCAGCGCCTTGAGGAGTTGGCTAAGTCCACCCAGGACGTCGATGGCATGTACGTGAACGTTGCTATTGGGTACGGCGGGCGGCGCGAAATCGCCGACGCGGTCAAGTCGTTGTTGCTTCAGCAGGCCAAAGCGGGAGTTACGGTGGAAGAAATCGCCGATCGTATCGATGTCGATGCGATCTCTGAGCATCTTTACACCAAGGGCCAACCCGACCCGGATTTAGTCATTCGCACCTCGGGGGAACAGCGTCTTTCGGGTTTCTTGCTGTGGCAATCAGCGCACTCGGAATTCTATTTTTGTGAGGCCTTCTGGCCGGATTTCCGCCGCGTAGATTTCTTACGCGCTTTGCGGGCCTTCGCAGCACGGGAGCGGCGTTTAGGTAAGTAATAGCCTGCCTAACCCTTAATGTCACCCCGCACCGGTACTATCGGATCCGATAGCTTTTTGCTATCCGTTTACCCGTAAGAAAGGTCCGCTTTGATGTGCTGCGCAAAACGGAGATACGCGCATGTCTCAGGCACTTCTAACTGGCCCGAGATGAAAGATACTAAGGACGCTGTTGCATGCGCATTCTTATACGCAAGGTTATTGCCCGGCTGAGGCGCTGGACCAAAAACTCGCGCGTCGTTTACACGGCTGCACTGGTGCTAGCAATCACCGGGACGATCGGCGCACTCATTGATGAACGAATAATTCGAGATGCTGCAATTCTGAGTTTGTTGGTCCTCGGTGTGGTCGCAATTTTTCAGACTCAGCAGCGAATTTCGCAAAGACTCTATGCTGAAGGGCGCTTGACCCGGACGCAGATTCGTCGCGGGGGGGGGTATCAAAAGCGCGGTCGCGTCCAACGCGTCCTGCTGAAGGCTCGGCCCTCCTAAGAAACCCCGCGAAAATACCGCGAAAGCGAACGCGAGAAGTCTCTAGTTTTCGCTATGGCTCTACCCGCTGGTATGCCAATGATGGATCATTAGTACCGAAAAAGCAGCTCGCAAAGTACCTAGTTTTACATAGAAATCTGCAAGGGAGAGACATCCTCGCCCGACAGGTCTCCAGTGGTTACCTAGATTATAACGACCTGCAGGCGCTGCTTGAAGATTACAGATCGCAA
>DAHVRJ010000101.1:0-15277 GCA_027322505.1 Demequinaceae bacterium | reverse complement strand
GCGCTGGTAAATGAAGCGTTGGTATATGCCACGAGAAGGACTTCTTGGGCGCCGTCCTCCTCCATGTGCAACCGCAAAAGATCGCGGCCTTCCGGATGTAAAAAGTCCGCGATGTCGATTCGCATCACCAAGCCGACGCGGCGACGCTGCCCGCGCACGGAGAGCGCCACGATGCTTTCCTCGGGCTGGAAACCGAGGTGGTAGGGCAGGTAGCCCAGCAGTTCTTGGGGTTCAGAAATTCGCATTATTGTTGTCATGGCTCTATTCGAACGATGTTTTACGTTTCAGCTCTAACCGCGCGCGAAATCTGTGGGTAACCATCGAAGGAAGCAGCTTGTGGATACCTGGAAACACAAATGACAGGTTTCCGCCTAAACTGCAAATGGCAGATCTCACTCACACGAGCTGTCCACCAAGTGAACCGTTCATCGCAAACCGCGGGGAGATGACTAATCTTGCGCAAAGTTGGCGTAATCGGCATCGCCGCGCTTATTTTGCTCAGCCCGGCGTGCACTGCGGACTCAAACACTGACGCTCCGGTGCGAGATGCCGTCCCTAATCAGTCAACAACCACGGCGACAACTGAATCGGTGCCCGCTCCACCGGGAGGTGAGGGGCAAATCGAGGTCGGAGAACTGGCGGAGGATTTTCCCACTGAACTGTTTCCAATTGCCGCTGCGGACGAGGTCTTGCTGAGTTCATTTTCGGCAACGGATGATGACAAATACGCGCTGAGTTTGAACGTCCGCTCGGCCGCGTCCGCGGACGAAATTTTCAGTTCCTATGAAAAAGCGCTGGAAGCCGCCGGCTTTAGCGCCAGCGCCGACGCACCCGTGGAGGGCATGGCGGCGCAGGCAACCTTCGCCAAGGGCGAGCAGATGCTCACGGTTGGGATTTTGGATGACGGCGCGGCCCGCATCATCACGGTCGGCGGCACTATCGACGCCGCGGTGGCCGACGGTGAATAACCCGCTAACGACTGCTTTAAGAGCGGCGAAGTGACCACCTTTGCACCCGTCCTAGTGCGAAAAATCACTACGACTTACGCTTAAGAGCGTGACCACCGCTTCGAATTCGGCCGCATCCGAGACTTCCTTGTTGGATTTAGAGGACCTGCGTGCGCGCATCGACGTCGTTATTGCTGACTGGCTTGCCGAAAAACATGGGGCCCTGGCGCCGGCCCACCGGGAGGCGGAAGTTTTGATATCGGCTGCCGGAGATCTCTTAGCCGGTGGCAAACGAATGCGCCCGGCCCTGTGCTACTGGTCGTGGCGGGCACACGGAGGCAAAAATTTCGGCCCCATCGCACAGGCCGTAGTAACTATTGGCGCAGCGCTCGAGCTGTTTCAAGCAGCGGCGCTGGTACACGACGACGTGATGGATGATTCCGACACGCGCCGGGGCGCACCGGCAGCCCACCGGGCTTTTGAAGCCAAGCACCGCGCTGAACAGCGACGGGGCGATGCAGGCGGGTTCGGGGTATCAGCCGCAATTTTGCTGGGTGATCTGCTACTGATTGGCAGTGAAGAGCTCTTCGCAGCGGCGCTGACAGATATCCCGGCAGTTGCCCGCCCGCAGGCGCGCGCGGTCTTCGATGCGCTGCGCACGGACGTAACGCTGGGCCAGTATCTGGATGTTTTGACCCAAACTGTGCCCTGGGGCGAAGATCCGGAGGCAGAATTGGCTCGTGCGCGCGAAGTCGTGCGTCAAAAATCGGCGCGCTACTCCGTGGAGCAGCCGCTGATGCTCGGAGCAGCTCTGGCCGGCGCCACTGAGGCGAACGTGGCGCAAATGTCTGCTTTTGGCCTACCGCTGGGCGAGGCTTTTCAGCTCCGAGATGACCTGCTGGACATCTCCGGCGACCCGGAAACTCTCGGCAAACCCGCCGGAGCTGATCTGCGCGAGGGGAAGCGCACCGTTGTCTTCACCATTGCGCTCGCCCGTGCCCAAGGCGCGGTACGCAAGCGACTGTTAGAACAGGTCGGAGAAGACGATCTAACCTCTGCCCAGGTGGCCCAACTCAGTCAAGACATGACGGAGTGCGGGGCGGTGGCAGAAGTAGAAGAACTCATTGACTCCCTTTCCACCACGGCTTTTGAAACGCTGGCCAAATTGCGCCTGGAAGAACCCGGAGCCGAGGTATTGCAGCAACTTGCCCGCGCAGTGGTAGACCGCAGCGCCTAAGGAGTACCCTAAAACTGTGGCTGTTCACCGCATAAGTGATGCACCTCGGCCGCTAGCCGAGGATGTTTCTGCGCGCAGTCGTAACTATGCAATTTCAATGGCCGTACGCACGGTTTCATTCGTGCTCGCGCTCATCTTTAGTGGCTGGCTGCGGTGGGTGTTTTTTATCGGCTGCCTCATTTTGCCCTATGTCGCGGTGATGCTTGCGAATGAGGGTAAGACACGGCGCGCGGAATCTTTGCCACCCCTTGCCAACACACCGCCCGCTTTGCCAGCAGAAGAGTCTTCCGACGATGATTCAACAGTTTAAATGCTCCGCCCGCGGCTGCCGCTCCGATGCGATTTGGGCGCTGCGGTGGAACAATCCCAAACTTCACACCCCCCAGCGGCGCAAGATTTGGCTCGCTTGTGATCAACACCGCGAGTACCTCACGGATTTCCTTGCCGCTCGCGACTTCATGAAAGACGTTATTCCGGTAACCGAATTACCGGCGGGCGATTCGTGACCCCTACGGTTCGACGGCGCATCACCGGGGGCCTCGTCGCAGTCATTGTCGTAATTTCCTGCATTTTTCTAGGGCGCTGGCAGTGGCACCGCCACGAGGCCCGCTCAGCTCAGGTCGACCAGATCACAGCTAATTACGGCAAGCCGCCCGCGGCTTTTTCTGATCTCGTGACCCAACCAGATGCGCAATTGCCCAGTGATTTGGAGTGGCGAAGCGTTGAGCTTACCGGTCAGTTTGAAGAGCCGATCCTGAAAATTCGTAATCGCCCAGTCGATGGTAAGCACGGCTTCCACATTGCTCAGCCATTTGTCTTCGACGATCACACGGTTTTGGTAAACCGCGGATTTGTTGAAATTCAAGACCCGGCCGCAATTGATTTTCCCGCGCAGTCCGGCGGCGAAGTATCGCTCATTGGCCGGCTGCGACCGGCTGAACCAGCCGATAGCCGATCAGCGCCCGCGGGGCAGGGTTTTACGTTTAATCCCGCCCAACTCCTACCCAACGACCCGAATTTGGTCACCGGCACCTATCTGGTTGCAAGCGAAGAAAACCCGCCTGCTGACAATCAGATAAGTCCCCTACCCGCCCCGGATACTGACCTGGGTTCACACTTTTCTTATGCGTTGCAGTGGTGGTTTTTTGCCGGCGGCGCTGTCGTGGCGTTCTTTCTACTGATCCGTCGTGAAAACCAGCATGAGGGCGCCCGGCCAACCTCAACTCGCAAGAAGCGGCCCTCGAGCGCCGAAGCTGAAGAGGATGCGCTTATTGCTGCTTGGGAGCAGCAGCAGTAGCTTTTTTGCTTCGCGTATCGCCGCCTCGGGCCCGAAGCGGTACTTCTTGTTCACGTAGTAAGCCGTGTACGAACCCGTAGGAGCGCCCCACATCGGCTGCGATCGAGCGGATCGTTTCCCCAGCGAGATAGCGCTCTTTAATGCTGGCGGCCACCTCGCTGCGCTTCTCGCCTGAAATTCTGATTCCCTTAGTGAGTTTTTGTGGCATGGGGGCCTCCTTGGTCACACAATTTGGCTTGTGCTCCCATCTTCCTCCCACTTCGATCATGTTCGCTGGACTTAGGTCCCGCTAGGCTAGCTGGATTAAATCCACATAGTCTTCTGACCAGTGATCTTCATCACCATCGGGCAGCAACATAACCCTTTCGGGGTCCAAAGCAGTGACTGCTCCCACATCGTGCGTGACTAAGACTACCGCGCCCTGATAGGTGCGCAAGGCGTCCAAAATTTCCTCGCGACTGGCCGGGTCCAGGTTATTTGTGGGCTCATCCAGTAGCAGCACGTTCGCTGATGAGACGACCAACATAGCCAGCGCCAACCGCGTTTTCTCCCCGCCCGACAACACACCAGCGGGCTTGGCGACGTCATCGCCACTAAAAAGGAAAGAACCCAAAACGTTGCGGCACTCCGTATCAGTTAGGGACTGCGCCACGGTCTGCATATTTTCTAAGACGGTGGCTGAAGTATCGAGCGTTTCGTGTTCTTGAGCGTAATACCCAAGTTTTAAACCGTGACCGGGCGTAACCGCACCGGTATCGGGATCTTCGATACCGCTTAATAGACGCAAAAGCGTCGTTTTACCGGCACCATTTAAGCCCAATACCACAACGCGACTTCCGCGATCGATAGCCAAATCCACGCCGGTAAAAACCTCAGTAGATCCGTATGACTTGGATAGTTGGTGGGCGGTTAAGGGGACGCGGCCGCAGGGGTGGGGATCGGGAAATCGCAGGTTTGCAACGCGCTCTGCACGTCGCTCCCCTTCCGTTTCAGCAAGCATTTTCTCTGCCCGGCGAAACATGTTTTGCGCAGCGACCGCCTTGGTCGCCTTCGCTCGCATCTTTTCCGCCTGGCTCTGCAAAGATGCGGCCTTTTTCTCGGCGTTTGCGCGTTCGCGTCGGCGACGTCGTTCATCGAGCTCGCGCTGTTTGACGTATCGATCCCATCCCATGGAGTAGACCTCCAAAACGGCGCGGTTCGCATCCAAATGCAAAACCTGATTGATGGAAGCTCGCAGCAGGTCGACGTCGTGACTGATGACAATAAACCCGCCTTGATAGGAGGATAAAAAGTCCCGCAACCATCCAATGGAATCGGCGTCTAAGTGGTTCGTCGGCTCATCCAAGAGCAAGACGTCGGGGGCGGAAAATAGGATCCGCGCCAACTCCACGCGGCGGCGCTGTCCACCCGAGAGCGTGTGCAATTCTCGCTCCAGGAGTTCTTCCCCGATACCAAGGTTTGCCGCTATGCGCGCGGCCTCACTCTCGGCAGTCCACCCGCCACGGGCCAAAAATTGCGCTTCAAGCCGGGGATAGCGCCGCATCGCACGCTGCTGGGTTTCGGCCACAGCCGAAGCCATTGCTCCCTGGGTTTCACGCATTTTGCGCACCAGGACATCTAATTCCCGCGCGGAAAGAATCCGATCCCGCACGTGCTGGTGCATATTTCCCGTGGCGGGGTCCTGGGGCAGATATCCCAGCGTGCCCTGGCGTTGGAGCGAGCCCCCGGCCATTTCAATCTCACCGGTCAACGCCCTAAAAAGCGTGGTCTTTCCGGCACCGTTGCGTCCGATTAACCCAATTCGATCGCCGGGACCGACGCGAAAGTTGGCATCATGCACAAGCAGGCGCGCGCCCACCGAAAGTTCTACATCATGTGCCGAGATCACCAAAACACTGTAGGGGCCGCGCCGGCCGCTCCCCGCCACTGGGTAGTCTCCGCGCCGGCCGCTCCCCGCCACTGGGTACTCTCCGCGCCGGCATTCCCGGCCACCGGGTACTCTCACTGTTCAGATAGGCGCGGGGGAAGTTAGCGGCGCCCAAGGCTAAAGGAGAACTAACCATGATGGATGCAGGGCACAACGAATTTTCGAGCTCAACGCCGTTGTCGAAGGCTGCGACGTCCCGGGTGTCGACCCGCACGGGAAGCAGCGGCCTGGCGCTCATTGCGACGTTTGCCGCACTCATTGCCGCCTTGGCGGTTTCACCCGCGGTCGCCATTGGCGGAATTGCTGTTCCCATCACTTTGCAAACCCTGGGTGTGATGCTGGCCGGAGCCGTGCTGGGCGCCCGGCGCGGCGCGCTGGCGACGGGGCTCTACATCGTCGTGGGATTGGCCGGAGTACCAATTTTCGCGCAATTTACCGGCGGGCTGGGTGTATTGGCTGCCCCCTCCGCCGGATATTTGCTTAGTTTCCCCCTGGCGGCACTGGTGATTGGGGCGCTGGCCCGGCGGGTACCGCGCCGCGGCAAAATTGCGCCCACCCTGGGAATGTTCGGCGCGGTTTTCGTTGGCGCTGTCAGCGTCTACCCCGCGGGTATCGCCGTCATGGCTT
Organism: Demequinaceae bacterium; assembly: GCA_027322505.1. GTDB lineage: Bacteria > Actinomycetota > Actinomycetes > Actinomycetales > JAJYRW01 > JAJYRW01. Next base: position 9,242 of record DAHVRJ010000101.1, on the reverse strand, counting down.
GGCGCACCGGAATCAGCTTCGCAGAAGCGTTTTTAGTTAATCTAACGTTCGTGCCCGGCGACCTCATCAAATGTGTTGCGGCAACCGTCATTGCGCTGTCTGTCCGCCGCGCTTTTCCCACGCTCAACCCCGGCCCAGTTCAACCCGCGCTCCAGTAAATGCGGCACTTGCATCCCCGGCTGAACCAGGCCGCTGTCCAAGTCATCGACGCGCAGGGCAGCCCGCGCGAAATTCTTCAGCCCATGACTTTGGCCCTGGATGAGCCGCGGATCGCCTTTATCGGGCCAAATGGGTCCGGAAAATCCACTATTTTGCGCCTTCTCAATGGATTGGTGTTACCAACTGCTGGCACGGTAGTCGTCGGTGGTCGCGACACAGCGCGCGAGGCAGCAGCCATTCGCCGCCAGGTCGGTTTTGTATTTACCGATCCGGAGGCGCAACTGGTTATGCCCACCGCAGTTGAAGACGTGGCGCTTTCCTTGCGAAAAAGTGGAGTGCCGCGCTCCGAGCGCGCCGGGCGAGCGGAGAAAATCCTGCATGATTTCGGGCTAGCCGGCCAGGAACAAACCCCGGTGCATCAACTTTCTGGCGGACAGAAACAGCTCCTTGCACTGGCCGGAATTTTAGCAACGACCCCCCACCTCATCGTCTGCGATGAACCCACCACGCTTTTGGATTTGCGCCACAGCCAAAAAATGGCGCACTTGCTATTTAATCTGCCCCAACAGTTGATCTTCGCCACCCATGATTTGGACCTCGCCGCGCGAGCGGACCGGGTGCTGGTGATTGAGGACGGCGCACTGGCCTTTGATTCTAATCCCGCCGCAGCGATTGACTACTACCGCAAATCCATGGCCGTCGCGGATCACACGTCCGCGGGCGAGGCGGTCGGATAACGATGGTTGCGCAGTATTTCGCCGGATCGTCTTGGTTGCATCGCACCCCGGCCGGTTTCAAATTGACGGGTTTAGTGCTGTTAAGTGTGGGCCTGATTGCCGCGGGGAATATGTATGTGCCCGCGATGGGAGCAGCACTCCTGGTTGCCGTTGCAATTTGGGTGGAAGTCCCATGGCGCTACGTTGCCACACCCATGATCTTCGTTACCGTTGCCGCGGCGAGTTTGGCGGTATTCCACTATTTCTTTACCGATGTTGCCACCGCTGTGAGCGTGAGTTGTTCCCTATTTGCTCTCGTTCTAGGCGCAACGCTGGTTACGACAACGACGCCGGTGGACGCGATGCTCGATGTACTCCAGCGCTTAGCTAATCCGCTAAGTCGCTGGCCCCTAATTCGGCGCACGGGGTTTAGTGGTGAACGTTTTGCGCTGGCCGTGTCGGTGATGTTGCGCGCGATCCCCATAATTGTGCTGCTAGTTCAACAAACACGACAGGCGGCAATGGCGCGGGGGTTGCAGCGCAACGCCCGCGCCCTAATTGTGCCGGTGGTGCTGCGCACGGTAAAACATGCGCACAGAACCTCGGAGGCGCTTGCAGCGCGCGGGCTCGACTAAACGTTTAGACCACAGCGGCGACTAAACGTTCAGACCGCGCGGGCTAGATGTTACGCCCAGGCGCGGGTTAAACGTTAAAGCCGAGGGCGCGCAGCTGTTCGCGGCCATCCTCGGTAATTTTTTCCGGACCCCACGGTGGCATCCATACCCAGTTGACCTTGTGGCGGCGGACCAAACCGTCCAGCGCCTGGAAAATCTGCTCTTCGATGACGTCCGACAGGGGGCAAGCAGCCGAAGTCAACGTCATATCAATGATCGCTTCCTCCCCGGCCTCCATGTCTACGCCGTAAACCAAACCGAGGTCCACAACGTTAATTCCCAGTTCGGGGTCAATAACATCACGCAGCGCCTCTTCAATATCAGCAGCGTTAACCGCGCCGGTGTCTTGCGCTTGAGCGGTGTTTTCACTCATGAATCTCAACTCCCTGATCTTCTGCTCTGTGCGGCTCCTGCTGCGCACTCTGCGCCCGAGATAGGGCGTCGTGCAGTGCCATCCAACCTAACAGCGCGCACTTAATGCGCGCTGGATACTTCGCTACTCCACTAAACGCTGCCGCGTCCCCAAGTTGTTCCGCGGTTTCTAAATCCAACTGTGCGCCACGCGAGTGCATAAGGTCAACAAAGCGGCTATGGGCTCGGCGGGCGGTTTCCACCGTGGCCCCGACGAGTTCTTCGACGAGCACCGAAGTGGCCGCCATGGAAATCGAACACCCCTGACCTTGCCAGGTAATATTCTCGATCACCGGACCCTGTGGCGTGTGAGCTAAACGCACCCCCAGCGTGATTTCATCGCCACACATCGGATTCATCTGATGCGACTGCGCGTCACTGTTCTCATCCAAGCCCCGCCCATGGGGATTGCGAGAGTGATCCAAGATCACTTCGGAGTACAGCTGCTCCATTCCCGTAGCCATCTACTCCCCCAAACCAAAAAAGGTGCGCACCTGGGCCAGTGCGGCAAGAAATTCGTCTAATTCTTCAATAGTGGTGTGAATACCCGCGCTCACCCGGCTCGTGGCAGCCAAGCCGAAGCGGCGGTGGAGTGGCTGCGCACAGTGGTGGCCCACGCGCACAGCGATCCCCTGGCTATCCAGCACCTGACCCACGTCATGGGGATGGACCTGCGCCAGGTCGAAAGAAACCACGGCGAGCCGGTTGGCGCTATCAACGGGCCCGATCACCTGCACGTGCGGTATTTCTGCGATACGGGGCAACAGGTAATCGGTTAGTTCCTGCTCATGGCGAGCGACGGCGTCCATACCCGTATCCATTAGGTACTGAACCGCGGCGTGCAAGCCAACAGCTTGGGCCACAACCGGAGTGCCCGCTTCGAAGCGCTGGGGCGGGGGCATGAACGTCGCCTCGGTCATGGTCACTAATTCGACCATCGAGCCGCCAAAGACAGCCGGCGGTAAATCAGTCAGCATCTCGCGCCGTCCGTAAAGGACGCCGATTCCGGTGGGGCCATAAAGTTTATGCCCCGAGAATGCGGCGAAATCCACACCCAAATCAGCCAAATTTACCGGAATGTGCGCGGTGCTTTGGCAGGCATCGAGCACCGTGACGGCGCCGACTGCTTTTGCCGCGGCAACAAACGGAGCCACGTCAGTTACCGCACCAAGGACATTCGAGGCGTGCGTAAATGCAATTACGCGGGTGCGCTCCGTTACCACTTGCGCGAGTTGTTCAGTTTGAAGCCGGCCGTCATCGCCAATCCCGATCCATTTCAGGACCGCTCCCGTGCGAGCACACAGTTCTTGCCACGGCACCAGATTCGCGTGGTGTTCCGCCTCGGTGACGACAATTTCATCGCCTGGTTTCAGGGCGTATTTTTCGGCCCCCGCTCCCCCGCGTCCCAGCGAGGCGTTGCCCATCGCGATGGCGACCATGTTGATCGCCTCGGTCGCGTTGCGGGTAAAGACGATTTCATCATTTTGGGCGCCGACGAATTCTGCAACAGCCACGCGAGCAGCTTCAAACGCGTCGGTGGCCTCTTCAGCTAGCTGATGTGCGCCCCGATGCACCGCTGCGTTGCGTTTTTCATAAAAATCAACCTCCGCGTCAATGACCACTTGGGGTTTTTGCGCGGTGGCGGCGGAATCTAAATACACCACGGGACGTCCGCTGCGTCCCAAGCGTTGCAGCACCGGAAAATCAGCGCGCAGGCGTTGTTGTTCAGCGGACGTCACCATGATGTATTGAACTCCTGATTTATTTAGGCCGATGCCGTAGCTTTGATGTAGCGGTCGTAGCCTTCGGCTTCGAGACGATCCGCCAACTCCGGACCACCCTGTTCAGCTACCTGACCGTTTACAAATACGTGCACGCGGTCGGGCTTGATGTACTGCAAGATGCGGGTGTAGTGCGTGATGAGCATGATGCCCACGTCAGTTTCGTTCTTGACGTTATTGACCCCCTCGGCAACGACGCGCAGTGCGTCGACGTCCAAACCGGAATCAGTTTCATCTAGGACGGCAAAGCGCGGGTGGAGCAGTTTCATCTGGAGGATCTCGTGGCGCTTCTTTTCACCGCCGGAGAAACCCTCGTTGACGTTTCGCTCCGCGAAGACCGGGTCCATCCGCAAGGTGTCCATGGCGGTGCGCACGTCCTTCACCCAGTGACGCAGCTTGGGTGCTTCCCCGTCAATGGCGGTCTTGGCCGTGCGGAGGAAGTTGGATACGGACACGCCCGGGACTTCAACGGGGTACTGCATTGCCAGGAACAGGCCGGCGCGTGCGCGCTCGTCGACCTCCATTTCCAAGACGTCTTCACCATCAAGGGTGATGGATCCCGAGGTGACCTCGTACTTGGGGTGGCCGGCGATCGCGTAGGCAAGAGTGGACTTACCCGAGCCGTTGGGGCCCATGATCGCGTGGGTTTCGTTGCTGTTGATCTTCAGATCCACACCGCGCAGAATTTCCTTTGCACCGTTTTCGGTTTCCACGCTGACGTGTAGATCCCGGATTTCCAGGGTAGACATTTATGTGTAACTCTCTTTCATTCGCCGAGATTTTTCGGCCGGTTCGTTAGGCAGATTCGTCTTCGTCGATATCGACCATGACGCGGCCGTCCACGACGCTTAACGGGTAAACAGGAATGGGTTGGGTTGCGGGCAGGGCCAGGGCCTTGCCGCTTTCCAGATCGAAGGTGGAACCATGCAGCCAGCACTCAATCGTGTTGTCAACGACGTCGCCTTCAGAAAGCGAGACCTGGCCGTGGGAGCAGATGTCCGAAACTGCGTGGATATCACCGCTTTCGGTGCGTACCACCGCAATTTCAATTTCTGATCCGTCGACCTTCACTGCCACACAGCGCAGGGCGCCAACTTCTGGCAGTTCACTCACGTCGCATACGTGCTGGGCGCTCATTTGGCTGCGAGCTCCGCAGTGATCTCCAATTCCTTTTCGATGGCGAGCATGATGCGCTCTTCAATCTCGGCTACGCCGATGCGCTTGACCACATCTACGAAGAATCCGCGCACCACCAGGCGGCGAGCTTCTTCGAGCGGGATACCCCGAGAGGTGAGGTAGAAAACCTGTTCGTCATCAAAGCGGCCGGTAGCACTGGCGTGGCCGGCGCCCTCGATTTCTCCCGTTTCAATTTCGAGATTTGGCACCGAATCGGCGCGAGCACCGTCAGTTAGAACCAGGTTGCGGTTTAGCTCATAGGTGTCCGTGCCTTCAGCAGCAGCCCGAATCAGTACGTCACCGATCCACACCGCGTGTGCACCTTCGCCCTGCAGCGCACCCTTATAGGCAACGTCGCTGCGGCAATTGGGCACCGCGTGGTCAACAAACAGCCGGTGTTCCTGGTGTTGATCGGCGTCCGTGAAGTACACCCCAAACAGTTCCACTTCACTACCCGGACCATCGAAGCGCGCTTCGGGTGCCATCCGAACGGCCTTGCCGCCCAGGGTCACCACAACGTGCTTCAGGTAGGCATCGCGCCCAAGAACAGCCCGGTGTGCCGAGGCATGAACTGACTCGTCATCCCACTCTTGGACGGTGACGACGGTAAGACGGGCTCCGTCTTCAAGGATGATTTCCACGTTTTCTGTCAGTTGGGCGTCACCGGAATGGTCCAGCACCACGACGGATTCGGAGTGGACACCGGCCCGAATTTGAATGTGAGCGGCAGTTGCGCCCTGCCCGTTACCGGTGCGCTTGACGGTTGTTGGCTGATCGAGAACCGCGTTTTTCGGGATGGTTACAACCGTGGCCTTTTCGAAGTTCTCCCAAGCTAGGGCCGCGGGCCGGTCGCCCGGGGCACCGACTGTGCCCAGGCGCTCATCATCCCGGTCGACCTGTTCGACAGTTACTTCGTCCGCCGCGCTGACCTCGACATCCAGGCCGGCTGCGCCGAGTTTATCGGCAAACAGCGGCTGGAGGGCAGTCAGCGCACTAAAACGCCACTCCTCTTCCCGGCCGGTGGGGACGGGGAAATCGGAGGCAGAAAAAGAGGTCGGCCGCGATCCGCGGGACTCTGGCGGCGCCTCGTTTCCGTGACTGTGGGCGCCGTCCTTTTTGGCTTGCGAGTGATCTGTACGCAGGCCTTCTTCCAGGGTCGTCATTAACCGACCGCTCCTTCCATCTGCAGTTCAATCAGGCGGTTGAGTTCTAAGGCGTATTCCATCGGCAGTTCGCGCGCAATGGGCTCAACGAAACCGCGCACAATCATGGCCATGGCCTCTTCTTCGGTCATGCCGCGTGACATGAGGTAGAAGAGTTGGGCTTCAGAAACCTTAGAAACCGTTGCTTCGTGACCCATCGCGACGTCGTCTTCCCGCACGTCCACATACGGGTAAGTGTCGGAGCGCGAAATCAGATCCACGAGCAACGCGTCACACAAGACGGTGGACTTGGAATTTTCCGCACCTTCAAGCACCTGAACTAAACCGCGGTATGAAGTACGGCCACCACCGCGGGCAACCGACTTCGAAAGGATCGTCGAGGAGGTGTTGGGCGCGCCGTGAACCATCTTGGCTCCCGCGTCCTGGTGCTGGTTTTCGCCCGCGAACGCGACCGAGAGGGTCTCGCCCATGGCGTGTTCACCCATGAGGAAGATCGCCGGGTACTTCATGGTGACCTTCGAGCCGATGTTGCCATCAACCCATTCCATGGTCGCGCCCTCTTGGGCAACGGCGCGCTTGGTGACCAGGTTGTAGACGTTATTGGACCAGTTCTGAATCGTGGTGTAACGCACCTTGGCGTTCTTCTTCACGATGATCTCGACCACGGCGGAGTGCAGCGAGTCCGAGGAGTAAATCGGAGCGGTGCAGCCTTCGACGTAGTGCACCGAAGAGCCCTCATCCGCAATGATTAGTGTCCGCTCGAATTGACCCATGTTTTCGGTGTTAATCCGGAAGTAGGCCTGCAGCGGGATCTCTACGTGAACGCCCGGCGGTACATAGACGAAGGAACCACCCGACCACACGGCCGTATTGAGAGCGGCAAATTTATTGTCGCCCGGGGGAATCACCGTGCCGAAGTACTCCTGGAACAGTTCGGGGTGTTCCTTCAAAGCCGTATCGGTATCGAGGAATACGACGCCCTGTTCTTCCAGGTCATCGCGAATCTGGTGGTAGACCACTTCGGATTCGTATTGGGCAGCAACACCGGCAACGAGCTGTTGCTTCTCCGCCTCGGGGATACCTAGACGGTCATAGGTGTTGCGGATGTCCTCAGGCAGGTCTTCCCAGGTTTGGGCTTGACGTTCCGTACTCCGCACGAAGTACTTGATGTTGTCAAAGTCAATGTCGGTGAGGTCGGAGCCCCACTCCGGCAGTGGCTTGCGGTCAAAGAGTTTCAGCGAGCGCAGACGCATATCGAGCATCCACTTCGGCTCGTCCTTTAAAGATGAAATATTGCGTACGACGGCTTCACTCAAGCCACGTTCCGCGGTTTCACCCGCCACATCGGGGTCGCTCCAACCGTAGGAGTAGCCGCCTGAGAGAGATTCAATGGTCTCTTCCTGCGTCAACTGCTGCGGCTGGTTCGTGGTACTTGTCATCAGTTTCCTTCCGGCCGGCCGCTCTTTGCGGCGGTGTTCGGTGAGTCGGTTTGCGCCGACTCCACTATCGGAATGCTGGTGGTGCACACGTGCTCTCCACTGGCAATGGTTGCCAGCCTTTGCACGTGGACCCCCAGGGTCTGGGCTATTACTCGGGTTTCTGCCTCGCAAATTTCAGGAAATTGCGCGGCAACGTCCTGAACGGGGCAGTGCCCTTGACATAGTTGCAAAATCGGAGCTCCGGGAACGGAGCGCACTGTTGCGGCATAGCCACGACGACTCAGCTCCTGGGCCAAAATTTCGGCCCGCTGCTCCATATCGCCACCGGCTCTTTCCAGCGCCGGTTCGATATCTAAACGCAACTTGTCCATCTCGGCTTCGGCGAAATCATCGATTGCATCTTGCCCATTGCGCTGCCTTACGTATTGCAAAGCAGCCACCGCAATCTTTTCGTAACCCTTAGCCAAAGTATTTTGTCCAGCCGGTGTGGCAACGAAATAGCGGGCGGGTCGTCCCGGCCCCGCCGCCTTGCCAGCCGGCTCATAAAGGACTATGTGTCCTTGAGTTTGCAGTTCACCTAGGTGGCGACGTATCCCGGCTGCCGTCAAACTCAGTTGCTTGGCAACCTCGTTTGCGCTGATGGGACCGTCGGTAATTATGAGTTGCAAAATCCGCTCACGCGTTGGAAGCGAATCGGCGGGTGAGGAGTAAGTTTTGGGATCGGATGAAACGGACAAACTCAAAACACCTCACTTCGACGCATCCAACGTTCGCTTTGACGGGCACGGCAGATCTGCCCCACACATTGTGAAACACCATCGTTGCATAAATCATTCCTTTGGCAAGCAAGGGTCCCCTCACCTAGCGGGATGACTATGGTGGAGCGTGTGAGCGCAGCAGCACTGGAAGTGCACGATCTTGTTAAGGCCTACCGGCGAATCCGAGCGGTTCGCGGCATCTCGTTTTCGGCACAGTTTGGCGAAATTACGGCTGTTTTGGGGCCAAATGGAGCGGGTAAAACCACGACCATTGAGTGTTGTGAGGGACTGCGTGAGCCCGATGGCGGAGCAATAAAAATTCTTGGGCACGATCCGCGCACCGCTCCGGCTGACGTGCGCTCCCGCATCGGAGTGATGCTTCAGGACGGCGGACTGCCCATGGCAGTGCCCGCTGGCTCGGTCTTGCGGCACGTGGGGCGGCTGTACGGCGATCTGGGTAGGAAGCGCGAGTTTGAACTGATTGATCGCCTCGAACTTGGGGCGCACCTGCGAACGCCAGTGCGCCGACTCTCGGGCGGAAATCGACAGCGTCTGGCTCTTGCGTGCGCTCTCATAGGTGACCCCGAAGTTCTCTTTCTTGATGAACCAACCGCAGGGATGGACCCTCACGCGCGAGTCGCCGTCCACAATTTTATTCAGGAAATGAAAGAGCGCGGCACGGCGATAATTTTGACCACGCACCTGCTCGATGAGGCGGAAGCTTTGGCGGATCAGGTGATTTTGATGGCCTCTGGGGCCATTCAATCGGCGGGAACGGTGGCGGAAGTTACTGCCGAAAATCAGGAGGGGGTCGAGATCATTTTCGATTCGGCTATCGATTTCGCGATGCTCCGCCCCGGGCTCGGCGCGGAATATGCCTTGGAACCGGCCGCCCGGCGGACACAAGCGACGGTGGGGCAGGCAGAAGCGGCAACCGGGCGGACACAAGCTGCGGCGCGGACCGC
>DAHVRJ010000092.1:0-11158 GCA_027322505.1 Demequinaceae bacterium | reverse complement strand
CTCGCCGTGGCATTAGGCGGTAGATGGATCACGCCAAAAAGGCCTTCGAATAATAAAAAAGGAGCATCATGAAAAAACTCAAATACGACGATTTAGAAGTTATCGTTAGTGAAACGGAAGAAAAGAGCGGTGAAGCGGCTGCGGCGTATTTTGCCCAGGCGGTTAATAAGGCGCTTAAGAGCCAAGATGAGATCGCCGTTATTTTAGCCACGGGCAACTCTCAACTGGCATTTATTAATGCCGCTGTGGCGCGCGATGATATTGATTGGTCCCGGATCACGGTGTTGCATATGGACGAGTACCTGGGCATGTCCCCGGATCATCCTGCGAGCTTTCGTAAGTGGATGATTGACAATATTGTGGCCCGGGTGCCGCTGAAAAAGCTGGAGGGAATGCGGGGTGATCATGAGCCATATGAAGAAGAACTTCAGCGCTATACCCGGCTTTTAAAGGACTTAAAACCGGCGATTTGCGTTATGGGTATCGGCGAAAACGGCCACCTAGCTTTTAATGACCCGCCGGCAGACTTCGAGGCCCCCGAGTTGATGCGTCTGGTCGAAATGGATGAGGTCTCCCGCCGCCAGCAGGTTGGGGAAGGGCACTTCGCTTCCATTGACGAGGCCCCGACCCACGCGCTTTCAATGACGATTCCGGCGCTTTTGGCCCCGGAGACGATTTTGGTTGTAACCCCCGAGGCCCGAAAGGCCGAGATTGTGCGGCGCACCCTAACTGAGGAAGTCTCGCCAATGGTTCCAGCCACTATTTTGCGAAATCAAGCAAACGCCACCCTGTTTTTGGACGGCGATTCTTCCGCAGAACTGAATTTGGAGAACACTGATTAAATATGGCTTTAACCAATTCTCGCCTGCGCGCCGATATCATTCATGATTTAGGACGCCGCCTAGTCGTCACAGCTTCGAATGCGTCGGATCTCGAGGGCTTTAGTGGCGAAACGAATTCGGATGGGGGCGCTTATCAGCTCGTTGGTCCCCTGTCTGTTCAGAACGCGTCCGCGCTGCGCAAGGAGTTCTCTAATCTGCAGCCCAGCCTTTTAGGGGCGCAGCGGTCTATCGGCACCGGGGACCGTCTCGGCTTAGCTACCGCCGGGCATGCGCGGGCTTTTCAGCAACACGGTGCGGGTGCCGCACCGGTTTTCGCACAGCAATCCATCCGCGAAATGGATCGGCTGGGGCGGGACATCCAGTCCGTGCTGGATGACGCCACCTTTGGGTGCGTCGAAGCCGGCTGGGAAGGAATTGTCGGGGCTGATACTGACCACATTAAGACCGAGGAGGGGTTGGATCGGGGCCTGGCAGCGGGCTTCACCATGTTCACGCTCGATCCGGGCGATGAAGTTGTTGATCCCGATGCGGTGCACGGTGACATAGACGACCTCGTGCCATGGCAGGCCCTGGAGGATGATCTTGGCGGACTCATTCGACGCTATGGCGGAAAGAGCCTGGACCTGGGTGGGCAGTCAATTCGAATTAGTGAAGATGATCTGCGCCGCGCCGCCGTTAAATACGGAAAAACCATCGTTCGGACCATGGAAATGGCGCGCCACCTGCTGGATAACGCGGATCGGGAGGTTGAGATTGAGGTCGCAGTTGATGAGACGGATCTAATTACCAGTTTTGTCGAGCACTACTACTTGGCAGCCGAATTACAGCGCCTCGGTTTGCGCTGGGTAAGTCTGGCGCCCCGCTACGTCGATGGGTTCGAAAAGGGCGTCGAGTTTTTGGGATCACCCGATGAATTGGCGGCGAACTTACGCGGGCACACCGCGATCGCTGAGCAGTTGGGTGGATACAAAATCTCGTTGCACTCCGGTTCCGATAAGTTCAGCATCTATCCATTGGCCGTTGCAGCCACCGGCGGCAAAGTGCATTTAAAGACGTCCGGAACCAGTTATTTATGCGCGCTGGACGTGGCGGCCGTTCATAATCCGGATCTGGTGCGCCAGATGTACCAGGTGAGCCGAGAAGCTTACCGCCAAGCGCGCGCTTCATATCAGGTATCTGCCGACCTTTCGGCGACGCCGGATCCCGCTGATGTGGCGGATGAAAACATTCCAGAGCTGGTGAGCCAGTTCGATACGCGCCAGATTCTGCACGTGGGTTATGGCGATGTGCTGACTTATCAGGACGCGGCAGGCACGCGCCCCTATGCCGATGGGTTACGGGCGGTATTGGATGCCAACCCAAAAATGTATTCCGATGTACTTGTTAGGCACATTGGCAAGCATGTGGCGCCGTTTGCGGTTTAAGTAGCTGGCGCCTGCGCAGATAGCCAGATGTAACCGCTGTTACGGCAGGACGACCTTTAGGGATTGACGACCCGCACCGTCAGGTGGGTATCCGGGCGCTCGCCGGACTTTTCTTGGCGGAAGTAATAGTCAATCTTTATTTCTGTCTCTCCCGCAGCAACGGCATCGGCTGTGTATTGAAGGGATGAGGGCGCACCATCCTCACCTTCTTCGCCCAGGTAGTTAGATTCGGAAGCGAAGTTCGCCAAAATGTTCGCATCTGGTTCTTGGGCGACTTCGAAATCGTCCCCAACCGATGGGTTATATGAGCCTAAATCGATCACCAAGCGGTTGCCGACTTCGAGTTCCACTTCTGAAACGTCCGTATCGACAACAACCACGTTTCCGTCGGTGGTGACCCCGCCGGCCGTGACTTTGCTCGCCCCCTTCCCCGCATTATCACTACAACCTGCCAGTCCAGCGAGTAAACCGACTGAGGCCGCAAACGCGGTGGCGCGCCAAATCCGATGGCGTGATTTTCTCATTTAACTGACCTTTTCACTGCGGCCTCGACATTGCTGTACCTGAATTTTCCTCATCGCATGCTATCTGGCCGCTCGGTTGCGGCCTAGTCCTATGCGTCTAACACCACCTTGGCCAACTTTTGGTCGCATCCGGTCAAAAGTTGTGGTTAAATGGCGCTAGAAAGAAAAGCCTCTTAGAAACTCTGCTTCCCACTCTCCAGAAGCTGGTTTCTAAGCACTGGGGGCGAGTCGATCCGAGACAGTCGACTCGCCCCACTTTTTTCTCGCGCTGCTGCCTTATGGCACATCACAAGTCTTTGGAGGCCAGCGTGAAACGCTTCGAAAACCAAGTAGTGGTAGTAGCGGTGCGGCCTACACGGCACTGTATTTGGCATCGGATGAAGCCATAAACATCAACGGCGCCGTTCTTGCTTCCGACCGGGGGTGGACCGCGGCATAGACGCTTGCTGGTCCAGGGCCATCGCGGGACTATTAGCTATCCTGCGATGGCCCAATTTTTATCTAAAGGATCATTTATGAGCGTTTCCTCCCGCCTGCTTACCGAGCGCGCCCTGTGGTCGGAGTTAACGACCGATCAGTTCTTTGAAATCGTCCGTTTGCGCTACGCCGTCTACGCGCTGGAGCAGCGTGTTGACGCCCAAGACTTCGATGAGTCGGATCGCGCTCCTTCCACTGAACACTGGTGGATTAGGGACGACGACTCGTCTTTGGTCGCCTATCTGCGCTTGGTCACTGTCCCACTTGATGAGCCAATGCCCCGCGGCGCTCCCCGCGCGGATTGGGCGGTGGGGCGCATGGTTGTTCGCGCTGATCAACGCCGTAAAGGGTTCGCCCAGCACATCCTGCAGGCGGCAATGGAAGCGCACAGGGGCGCTGCTTTTGTTTTGCATGCGCAAAAGTACGCGAAAAGCCTTTATGAGAAATGCGGATTTGAAGTATTCGGGGCGCCCCTTGACGAGGCGGGTATCCCGCATGTGCGCATGTATAAGGGCAGTACTTAGAACCCCGCCCCTATGAGCCAGGTAATTCAATAATCTTATGATCGCCTAGTGGTCGATAACGTCAATGGAAGTTCCAACAGCGGCAAGTTAAGCGCCCGCGTGAGCGCTCCTAGCCAAGCACCACTCCCCGCAGTTGGGGGCGATCTGGCTTGGCGCGCGGCCAGCAAAGTTGATATTCCAAAAATCCTGCAGCTGGTAAACGCTGCAAACAAGTTTGATGAACCGGCCCGCATACTCGTGGCCGACGATGTAAACGGGCCCTTCCTAGGCTCCGATTCCCAGCCAAACACCAACACCGTGATTGCATTGGATCCCACTGGTCAGGCGGTTGCTTATGCCGCAATCTCGCCGCCGGAGGTGCAAAAACTAGCCGTCGTGGTGGAAGCAAGCGGCGTGGTGCATCCGCAGCGGCGCGGACAAGGAATCGGTACCGCCTTGCTGGACTGGCAAGACGCCCGCGCCAGGCAAATGCTGGCAAACCGGTCGGAAGATTTACCTGGCTGGCTCGGAACAATTGCCCCCGAATCAGCGCCTGCGACAAGAGCATTCCTGGAAAAGAACGGCTTTGCCGAAAAACGCTGCTGGCTTGAAATGCAACGCGATTTAAGCGACGAGATCCCCGATCCGGCGGTGCCCAGCAACATTTACATAACAACACCAGAAAACTTGAGTGAAGAAACCCGTTTGGCTTATAACGATTCTTTTCAAAGCCACTGGGGCAGCGCGCCGGACACCCCGGAAAGTTGGCGCAACCGAGAGCAGCGCGCAGATTACCGCCCCGACCTATCCTTTGTCGCGGTCGCAGAAAATCCGGCCGGGGCCCCGGAGGTAACCGGACTGGTGATTTCGCGCGTTAGCCCGGAAAAGTGGGAAGCACGCGGTGGCTCTTTTGCCTATATTCACCTCATGGGAGTGCGTAGCAGTTGGCGCGGTAAGGGAATAGCCACGGCGCTACTAGCTCACTCCATGCAGGCTTTCCGTTCCGCAGGTTTGGAACGGGCAGAATTAAACGTGGATACCAACAGCCCGACCGGCGCAGTCAGCGTCTATGAAAATCTTGGGTTCCGCGCCGCTTACCGTCATTCCACGTACGTTAAGGAATATTGATGACTATGGCGCCAAATCCCCCGCGCATTCCGCTATCAAATTTACCGGATCTGACGCCTCTTGATCCGGCCGAACTTGCCTCCAACGGCACCTACGAGGCCGTGGGCATAGCCGATGCAAGCATTGCCGAGGCTGACCTTTCTGGTGCGCAATTTCTGGACTGTCAATTGTCAATTGTGGACGCCGCCGCAACCGATTTCAGTAGCGCTCGCTTTGTCAGCTGTCGGGTTGAGCGGTTAACCGCTCCGGAGTTCGCGGCACCCCGTTCTAGCTGGCGTGAGGTTGAGATCTCCCACTCACGTCTGGGAGCAACCGAGGTCTTTGATGCCAACCTTCGAGCTGTTCGCTTTGTGGACTGCAAGATTGGATGGCTCAATCTGCGCGCGGCGCGCATGCGGGATGTGGAATTCATTGACTGCGTTATTGATGAGCTTGATCTAAGCCAGGCTCACCTTGAGCGCTTGCGATTCGACAACTGCGAGATTCGGTCACTTCGCGTTGATCGAGCCACACTTTCCGATGTGGACTTGCGCGGAGCACAACTGCACCACATAACGGGTCTCAACTATCTGAGCGGGACAACCTTAACGATGCCGCAAGCCGTAGAACTAACCGAAACCTTCGCCCAGCATTTGGGGATCACCGTTCTATAAGCGGCCGTGCCAATTTTCTGGATTCGTGAATCGTCATGCGTCCGGTCATGCGTCCGGTGATGGGCGCTAGCGTTCGATAATCTCGAATGGAACGTCAATGTGCTGCCCGTCGCCAGTCGTCTTTTTCGTTAACATCTCGAGCGCAATATTGGCGGTCAGATCGGTTCTGGCATTCACCGTAGAAAAGGGTGGAATTGAATAACGCCCCTCATCAATGTCGTCAAACCCCATGACTTCAACATCTTCTGGAACGCGATATCCATGGAGCGCCAGTGAATATAGCGCACCGAATGCCATGGTGTCGTTAAAACAGAAAACGGCATCAAATTGGCTTCCACTCGCAATGATTCCTTCGATCGCTCGCGACCCCTCTGCCCGGTTGAAATCCGATACGACCCCCAACAAATTGCGATCGAATGCGATGCCAGCGGACTCCAGCGCGTCTAAGTAACCGCGATATCGCAAGCGCGACGTCTCCGTAGAACCTTCTTTCTGCACCCCGACAGCAGCTATACGACTATGACCTCGTTGCAGTAGAAACTGCGTGGCCTCACGCGCTGCAGCAACGTTATCGATCCCAACATGACGAGACGTTTTGGTGCTTATGGAAGCACCATGCTCACCGACAAGAACTAGGGGTGTCTTGGCCGCCCGGCTCTCGAGATCTTCTTTTTCAAGAGCTAGGGGGCTAAGTATTAACCCGTCTACGCTCGGAAAACCGACACCAGCTATAAAATCGGCCTCGTCCTTTCTAGATCCACCAGTTTGAGAAACCAATACTGTTACGCCGCTTTTTTTGGCCTGATCAACTATCTCAGAAGACAGTTCAGCAAAGTACGGCTCACGCAGGTTTGGAATGCCAAATGCAACCATCCCGGTTCTGCCGTTCCGCAACTGGCGAGCAGCGATATTTGGCCGGTATCCCAGGCGTTCAATTGCTTCGAGGACTTTTTGTCGCACCGGGTCACTGACCCATCCGGTCTCGTTAACAACGTTAGAGACGGTCTTCGCGCTCACTCCTACCGCACGAGCCACATCGCTCAAAGTGACGCGCATGCGTACCTGCCCTTCCGCCTTATCACCTGGCTTCAACCGTTTGCATTCAACGTTGAACTATGACACTGTAACAATCAACATGCTAGTTCAACGTTGAATCAAACCTCGTTGGGGAGCCTTACATGCGGAAACTCGGCGGGAAGTACAGCCCGTACCTCTACATACTTCCAATTCTTGTGCTGGCCGGTGCCCTCATCTACCTGAGCATCGGATTTAACGCCTTCGCCAGTCTTACGGATTGGAACGGGCTGAAGAAGATGAACTTCATCGGGTTCGAAAACTACTCCACGCTGTTTAGCGATAGGGCATTTTGGACCGCGACAACAAACACACTGCTTTTCATGGTTGTAACAGTCGCAGTTCAAGCTGGACTTGGCCTGCTCGTTGCCGTGATCGCGAAGGAACGACTTCCTGGAAGTTCCATATACAAAGCAATCTTCTTTCTTCCTATCGCGATGGCCCCAGCGATCATCGCCACCGTTTTCAAGTACATGCTCGAGGCTAATTACGGCACGCTGAATGAAACTCTGCGCGCAATAGGTCTTCTAGGGGACGGCGATGTAATTCAATGGTTCGGCACTGATCTAGGCATCTGGTCGATCATCGTTATAAACATTTTCCAATGGATGGGCTTCTCGATGATGATCTATTTCGCGTCGCTCATGTCCATCCCCGAAGAAATATATGAGGCCGCCACCTTGGACGGAGCCGGCTGGTGGCGCAGACTGTGGTCGATTACGATCCCCTCACTCCGTGGCACAACTTCAGTGCTCGTGATTTTAGGAATCGTTGGATCACTGAAAACCTTCGACATCGTGTGGCTTACGACCGGTGGTGGCCCGGGGGTATCAAGCCATCTTTTAACGACGCTCTTGTATCAGAGCCGAGCAAATCGCGAAGCCGGGTACGCATCCGCCATCGGCATGGTGATCCTCGTTCTAGCTTTTGTTCTTGCCATTATCCAAATCCGACTTTCGACGGGGAGGAAAAAGTAAATGAAGGCGCGAATCCTCGCTCGTATCGTCATGTACGGAACGCTGACGTTCCTAGCAATTTTATGGCTGTATCCAATTGGCGTAGCAATCTGGAAATCAGTCTCTGCCGGAGGTTGGAACAACTACTCCGTTGTACTGAACCATGAAACGTTTGATTACTGGAAAGCCATTGGCAACAGCTTCCTCATGGCAGGAGTCTCTGCGCTGGTGATAATGGTGATCTCAGCGCTGGGCGGCTACGCGTTTTCCAAAATGGAATTCCGTGGGCGGGAAGTTCTTTACCGGTTATTACTCGCCTGCTTAGCGGTCCCTGTGGCCGCGGTAGTTACGCCGCTGTTTTTCACAATCAACTCAATGGACCTGCGCAACACGTATTTAGGCGTCATTATTCCGATGATTGCCTTCAACGTACTCATGATGCTGTTGATGATGCGCAATCACTTTGATGGCATTCCCGATGACCTAATTGAGGCAGCGCGCCTCGATGGGTGCAACAGCTTCACTACCTGGTGGCGAGTACTGATACCTCTTACGAAACCAACGTTAGCAACAGTAGGAACTCTGTCTTTTGTATACAGCTGGAATGAGTATTTATTACCAGTTTTATTGCTAAGCGACAGCGACAAATTCCCGGTAACTCAAGCGATATCGCTACTTCAGTTTGATCGCATGAGCCAGGAGCAGATTTCGCAACTCTATTCGGGATTAATTCTCATGACGATTCCATCAATCATCGTCTACCTGATTTCACAACGATACCTACAAGCAGGAGTTACGGCCGGAGCAGTGAAGAACTAAGCAATGCGTAAACCAATTACTTTTACGAATCCACTTCAGTACGACGATGGGGAGAAAAGGACCGATCCTGATCCCTTCGTGATGCGCTACCGAGGCCGGTATTACTGCTATTCAAGTGGTGAGGAACAGGTAAATGTAAGCGTTTCTGAGGACATGATTACCTGGCGTCGCCTTGAGGCAGCCATGCGCCTTCCTGAGCGTGCACATTATTGGGCGCCATGCGTTTACTACCACAACGGAACCTTTTATATGTATGTCTCCAATCGACCTACAGGTTCACAGGATCCTCATGAAGAAGTACTGCAACTAGCGGTCAGTAACGTCCCCGAAGGACCATTCGAGACAGTTCATCAGTTCTTCACAACTTTTTCGATTGACGCAGATGTCGTGCCCGATGGGCACGGGGGTTGGACGATGTTCTACTCGGTAAATGACGTCACGGGATTAGATGAAACCTTCACTGGCACTTCAATAGTCGGCGACGAACTACTCGCCCTGGATTCTCTGGCGGGCGAACCAAAACCGACAGTCGTTCCAACGCTGGATGAAGAAATTTTTGAAACAAATAGGTTCGGCGATGGGCGTGATTGGTACACGATTGAAGGAGCAACTTATTTCACGCGCCACGGCTATGCCTATATGACCTACTCCGGTAACGCATACGAGCGCGAAAATTACTTCATCGGATATTCACGCGCACCTTTGGATGGAGGTCGTCCACACGAACTTTCCTGGGAAAAATTTCCAAACGACCACACATGGCAGCCTTTGATACGGCGCAATGAGCACGTCGAAGGCACAGGACACAACTCGATCGTACGCGCGCCGAACCTTGTAGACGATTGGATTGTCTATCACGGGCGAAGCGCGCACGAACCAATCACTCCCGGCGTGGAAGAGCGCGTGATGCGAATGGATGCGTTGCGCTATTTCGGAAATGAACTAGCCACTGAAGCGCCTACCTTCGACACGCAACTCGCTCCCCGCCGTCCCACTGTCTTCACTCAATTCGACGGAAAGGAGTTGCCCGACGGGTGGCATCGCGTCTCCGAAGCAGAAATTTCCACCGGCCCTAATGGACTTGAAACCGGCAATGAATTAGCCCAAGTTTTAAATGATCATTCTTCGAGTGGATACGTTGCTGAAGTCTGGCTGGCCATGCAGCGCAGCGATTTAGGAGCGCGAGCGGGTTTCATTATTTCTTGGGTAGATACTGCTAATTATGCGGAAGCTCTAGTTGACGCAGCCAGTTCCACTCTCGTAATACGCGAGTGGATCAACGGAATCGGAAAAGAACTCGCTTCAGCGCCCATCGCGAACTTCGATTGTGCAGCTTGGCACCGTCTTGCGGTCGAACGGCAATATCAGCGCGTAGTTGTGACATTCGGCGACCACACTCGTGTCGAATCTCTACTTTCGTCTTGTTCGGGGCGAACAGGACTTGTTTCAGTACATACCCACGCACAATTTTGTGCTTTTTCATTGACAGACCACGTCACGTTAGATGGCAGGGATCTTGGTTCAGCCGGTTCGCCTTTTACGGTCAACCAACCCACGCTCATTTCCTCATCCGGGGTGTCTGACCACGGCACAGGTGATTTGCGCTTAACCGCTAGCCGTTCGGTTGACACCGAGACAATCCACACTTTCGAACTACTTTCTCCGACCAGCCAAGTCGTAATTCGTCCTTGGGATGATGGAGGCGCAAACTATTTGCAACTAACAATTACTCATTCTGAAGTCCGTATTGAACACCAGCGAGATAATCAGGTTGCCGACACTTTCTCGCTACCGCGCTCTGGCGCCACCGCGGCGGTCTATACTGCGCAACTTCCAGATGAATTTAACGTGGATTTAGGAATGTGGAGGCACCGGTTCCCGGCACCGCCGGCTAAAGAACTCCTCCAGCAAATCATTCTTACTAAGGCGCGTCTCGCGCGTTATGAAGAAACCGATATTTCGCAATCCGTTACAAATGCAAAGGAGCAATCATGAGAAAAAATCGTCTATCCCGAAAGGTGACGAGCAGTATCGCGCTGGCCACTGCGGGAACACTCGCCCTAGCTGGATGCGGTTCATCAGATTCCGATGGCACTTCTGACTCGGGAGATGAAGTAACACTAACTTTTGCGTCCTGGCTTCCAACGCAAGATCAATGGCAAGATCTCATTGCCGAATTTGAAGAGGAACATCCAAATATAAACATCGAGTTCGACCGCAATGAAGATTATGAGGCCTACCTCACTAATCTGGATAATGACATTCTTGCAGGCGAAACTCCTGATTTATTCGGAATCCAAGTCGGCTCATCCTTCGACGACTACGCCGAATTCGCGCTCGATACGGCAGACTATGCCGAAGACTGGATTGGAGGGGTGAATTCGGAAGCCCTAGACCAGACAACCACGAGTGACGGCACAGTGGCGGCGGTACCGCTGCTACTGGCTGGAATGGAATTCTACGTCTATAACCTGACGATCTTCGAAGAACTGTCTCTCGAACTACCCACCGATTACGATTCTCTTGTTGATGTGAGTCAAGCTGCCCGGGATGCGGGTTATTCACCGTTTGCCATGGGCGCAGCAGATGCTTGGCACAACGCTGACTTCTTTGTCTGGCTCGCGACCCAATACGGTGATGGCGATGAGCTCTACCGCGCCGCCGAGGGCGAGGTCCCCTGGGATTCTGATGCCCTCGTAGCCGCTGGTGAGAAATGGCAAGACCTCTTTAACGACGGTGTTTTCCAGGACGGCGCAAC
>DAHVRJ010000074.1:0-58500 GCA_027322505.1 Demequinaceae bacterium | reverse complement strand
GTTTAGGACGCGCCAGGTGCTGGCCCGAGCGAACTATAGCGGGAAGATCAGCGCGCTCATCCATCCAAAATGTGTCAGATGGCACACCGGCATCGCGGGCCAAGAGCACGCCACTATCCCGGTTAGCAATTGCCTGCGCTTCGGCAATTTCGGCGCTCACCGGACCGTTGGCGTCCAAGCCAATGTGGCAGTGCACATCCACCAACCCGGGCAGCACCCACCCGGAAACCGTTTGCGTCACCCCGCCGGGATCGTGGTAGGTAATCCGACCGTCCACCACCCAGGCTTCCGGCCGAAACTGGCCAGCAGCGTCATAAACGGGACCGGTCAGATGCAGGGTCATCGTAAAAACTTATCCAAACCCGGGGGGATTTCAACATCTTTTTCGGTCGGTTTTGTCTCACCAATACCGAAGGCGGATCCGGGGGCGGCGCCACCCTGGGCTTCCCGCATGGCTGCTTCGCGTTCCTGCTGGGCGCGCTTGGCCGGATTACCGGACCGGCCCTTTTTACGCTTCTTGCTCTTGGGCGGAGTGCGGCCGCGTGATTTCTTGCCAAAGCCCATGCCCGGCGCCCCCGGCATCCCGGGCATACCCGGCATCCCGCCCCCGCCGCGGTTCATTTGCTTCATCATTGTTTGCGCCGCTTCAAACCGCTGAATGAGCTGGTTGACCTCGGTCACTGTTGTTCCCGAACCGCGGGCAATGCGCGAGCGCCGCGAGCCGTTTAATATTTTCGGGTTGTTGCGCTCCGCCGGGGTCATGGAACGCACAATTGCCTCGATGCGGTCCACATCGCGGTCATCGAAGTTGTCGAGTTGCTCGCGGGCTTCAGCCATGCCGGGCATCATGCCCAGCAGCTTCTTCATGGAGCCCATTTGTTTCACAGCTTGAAGCTGTTGTAAGAAGTCCTCGAGCGTTAAACCGGCGCCGGACTCCATCTTTTGCGCCATTGCCTCGGCCTGTTCGGCATCAAATGCCTTTTCGGCCTGCTCAATGAGGGTGAGCATGTCACCCATATCCAAGATGCGTGAGGCGATGCGGTCAGGGTGGAATACCTCGAAGTCCTTCAGCGCTTCACCGGTTGAAGCAAATAGGATCGGCCGCTGCGTGACGGAGGCAACAGATAGGGCCGCACCGCCGCGCGCGTCTCCATCCAGTTTGGACAGCACAACGCCCGTAATTCCCACCCCATCGGCAAAGGCCTGGGCTGTGGTCACCGCGTCTTGCCCCGTCATGGCGTCGATGACAAACAAAACCTCATCGGGCGCTACCGCGTCCCGAATGTTTGCGGCCTGCTGCATCATTTCGGTATCCACGCCGAGCCGGCCCGCGGTGTCGACGATGACAACGTCGTGCAGTTTGTCTTTTGCAAACTCAATCGAGTCTTGCGCCACCGCTACCGGATCGCCGGGACCGGCATCGGGCTGCTCGCCATCCTCCGAGGCCCCGGGGTGTGGCGCGAAAGCCGGAACGCCGGCGCGTTCGGCTACCACTTGTAATTGGGTGACCGCGTTTGGCCGCTGCAGGTCTGCTGCAACCAGTACCGGGGTATGGCCTTTTTCGCGCAGGTGCTTGCCCAGTTTTCCGGCCAGCGTCGTTTTACCGGCTCCCTGCAGGCCCGCCAGCATGATTACCGTGGGTGGGCGCTTAGCAAGGTGCAGCTCGCGCTGCTCACCGCCAAGAATCTGCACGAGCTCGTCGTGCACAATTTTGACTACCTGCTGCGCCGGGTTTAGCGCGGCGGATACTTCCGTGGACAGCGCGCGCTCCCGCACTGCCGCCGCAAATTGGCGCACCACGGGTACCGCGACGTCGGCGTCTAAGAGGGCGCGGCGAATTTCCCGGACGGTACCGTCCACATCTGCTTGCGACAGCAGGCCCTTGCCTCGCAGCGATTTAAAGGTATTCGCGAGGCGATCGGAGAGGCTAGCAAACACTTACGTTGCACGTCCCTTGGTCGAAAATAATTTAGTCCTCGCCCAGAATACCGTCGACGAAGGCCTCAACTTCAAAGGGCGCCAGGTCATCGGGTCCCTCGCCCAGTCCCACCAATTTGACCGGTACACCCATTTCCCGCTGCACCGCAATGACGATTCCGCCCTTGGCAGTGCCATCGAGTTTGGTAAGGACCACCCCGGTGATGTCGACTGCTTCGGCGAAGACCCGGGCCTGGACTAGACCGTTTTGTCCCGTTGTGGCGTCAAGGACCAGCAAAACCTCGTTTACCGGCCCCTTGCGCGATGCGGCCCGTTTAATTTTACTCAGTTCCGCCATCAGGTCGGCCTTATTTTGCAACCGGCCCGCGGTGTCCACTAGTACAACATCGACGCCCTGCGCAGCGCCGCGATCCACCGCATCAAATGCCACCGATGCCGGATCAGCACCCTCGCGGTCGGAGCGAACCGTCTCAACTCCCACCCGCCGTCCCCAAGTCGTTAACTGCTCCGCCGCAGCAGCGCGGAACGTGTCTGCCGCCCCCAGCAGCGGTTTCTTGCCCTCGGCGACCAAAACGCGCGCGAGTTTCCCCACCGTGGTGGTTTTGCCCGTTCCGTTCACACCGACCATCAAGATGGTTGCCGGGGCGCCGTCCTTGGCGCTCGCATCCGGTTCCAAGTCCAGGGACCGATCCAGGGTGGGGTCCACCAGCCGAATCAGTTCATCACGCAGGAGCTGGCGCACGGCGGCGGGATCGGAGACACCTTGTACGCGCACTTCGTCGCGCAGCCGATCCACAAGTTCCATGGCGGGGGCGGTTCCCACATCGGCAACTAAAAGGGATTCTTCGATCTCTTCCCAGTCGTCTTCACTGAGCTGATCACGGGATAAAATTCGCAGCAGCGTCGAACCCAGTGGTGAACCCGAGCGGGCCAGCCGCGCCCGCAGGCGCACCAGCCGGCCGGCCGCCGGAGCGGGGGTCTCAACCGCTGGCTCCGGGGCAGTGGTGACCTGCGGCTCGCGGGCCGGTTTTACTTCGGGGGAAACTTCCGGTTCGGTAATCGTTCCTTCCGCCGCTGGCGCGGTGGGGGCACTTGGCCGCTGCGGTGGATGCGTAGTGGTCTGCGGCGCGGTCCGGGCACGTATTTCATCGCGGGTTTTACGCGCGCGCACACTTAAAGTCAGAAGCGTGAGGGCGACGACGATGATCGCCCCAATGACTAAAAAGATCCACCAGTTTTCCACGGCGTCCCTAGCAACTTTCAGTTCGAAAAAGAAATTTAGTATCTACTTTAAACACTGCTGCGGCGGCGTGCCCTTCTTGCCTTGTTCCCACCTGGGCTAGGCCACGCGCCTATGTCTGGGCCGGGGCCTGCTCCGATAACCGCTGAGAAATGACGGTTGTGACACCGTCGCCACGCATCGTGACGCCATAGAGTGCATCAGCGATCTCCATGGTGCGTTTTTGGTGCGTGATCACAATTAGTTGGCTGTTTTCCTGCAGCTCACGGAACAGTTCCAGCAGGCGCCCCAGGTTAACATCATCCAGGGCGGCCTCAACTTCGTCTAAAACGTAGAAGGGGCTGGGGCGGGCTTTAAAAATTGCCACCAAAATCGCCACCGCCGTCAACGAGCGCTCCCCACCCGATAGCAGCGAGAGGCGCTTGACCTTTTTACCCGCCGGCCGCGCCTCCACCTCAATGCCCGAAGTGAGCAGGTTGTCTGGATCCGTCAACACCAATTTCCCCTCCCCGCCGGGGAACAGGCGGGCGAAGACGCCCTCGAACTGGTCGGCGGTATCGGCAAAGGCTTCGGCAAAGACTTTTTCCACGCGCTGATCAATTTCGGAGACAATCGCCAAAAGGTCTTCGCGGGACTTCTTCAGGTCTTCGAGCTGTTCATTTAAAAACTTGTGGCGCTCTTCCAGGGCGGAAAATTCTTCCAGCGCCAGTGGGTTCACTCGCCCCAGCAGCGACATTGCCCGCTTGGCCTTGCGCAAACGCTTCTCCTGTTCGGCGCGCACATAGGGCGCCGGCTCAGGTTGTTCATCGGCATCCAACATCGGCACCGGGTCTGCCGGAACCAAAATATCGGGACCGTACTGGGCAAGCAGGTCATCCGGTGGCATGCCGTATTCCTCCAGCGCCCGCTGTTCTAGCTGTTCAATCTGGAGGCGCTGCTGGGTGCGAGCAACTTCATCCCTGTGGACGGCGTCAGTCAGCTTTGTCAGTTCGGTGCTGTATTCGTCGATCTGCTTGCGCAGTTGTGTGATGCGTTCATCGCTTCCGGCGCGCTGGGTTGCCAACTGCTCCCGTTCATCTGCCGCCCGCTGGAGTGCCCGGTCAATTTGAGCCAGAACTGCGGTGCCGGCCTCGGAGATCATCTGCGCAGTTTCCGCCTGCTTTTGGCGTTTACGGGCGCGCTCAATGGCCCGCTGACGTGCTTCACGCTCGGTAATAATTGTTCGGTTGAGTGATTTTTGGCGTCCTTGCTGGGCGCGGTGGCGTTCTTCTGCGGTGCGCAGGGCCAGTCGCGCATCCATTTCCGCACCCCGTTTTTCTGCCGCCCGCGCACTAAGCGTTTCTAAATGCGATTCGTCCACCGTTTGAGTGGGTGCGTCCTCGTCTTCTTTTTCAATGCGCTGCAGTCGGCCAAGACGGTCGGTAAGTTCTTGCTGTTCCGCTTCAAGTCGCTCGCGTGCCGTTGAAATATGGTCGGTAATTCGCTCTGACTCCGCTTGCGCGGCACGCACTTGCGAGCCCAAAGTTCCCAACTGTTCAGCAACGGCAGCGAATTTGGCGTCCGATTGGTGCAGCTGTTCTAGGAGTTTTTCGGCCCGCTGCGCAGCTTGGGCCTGGCGTTCGCGCGCGCTTTGCAGCGCGAAGGCTGCCTGGTCACTGCGCTGGACCGCGTCATCAAACTGCGCAACGGCTTCGTCATATGCGGCTTGCAGTTCCAAAACAGACGGGGAACCGTGGGCGCCACCAGCGGCATGGGCCCCGGAGAGCAAGTCTCCGTCAACTGTGGCGGCGATCAAATCTGGATGGGCGGATAAGACCTGCTGGGCGGTCACCAAATCCGGGACGATGACCACCGCGGTAAGTGCTTTGGCTATCGCTTGCTGGAGTTGGGGTGGAGCAGACACGACCGATCGGGCCGGAAAAACCCCGGTGGGCAAATCAGCGGGTGCTTGCCAGTCGGCTGGAGTTGGGCCCTGCGGTGTGCCGATTAAGAATTCAGCGCGCCCGGCATCATCGTCGCGTAAGCGCCGGATGCCATCTATTGCGCCACCCAGATCGCGCACGGCCACCGCCTCCGCCAGTGGGCCCAGCGCGGCGGCGATAGCGTTTTCCGAGCCCGGTTCGATCGTCAGCAGCGCTGCTACGGAGCCTTGGATTGCGGGCATCTCGTGGGCCAGTTCCAAAAGCGCTCCGGTGCCGTCTTTGCGTTGCAGCGACATGCTCAGGGCTTCTTTGCGGGCTTGCCAGCGCGCCCGATCAGTGTTGGCAGCCGTTTGTTGTTCTTCGAGTTTTTGTAGTTCGGCAGTTTCTTGCTGCTGGGCAGCGGCGGCGCGTTCGTATTCGGCGTCGAGGTCTTCTTCGCCCTCTTCCACCCCGGCGACGGTAGTTTCTAAGGACGTGAATTCCAGTTGCGCGCTGGAGCGTCGCTTTTCTACCTCGCTCAGTCGCTCTTGGAGGCGCCCAATTTCCGCTTCCGTTGCCTCAACTCGGGATCGCTGCTCCCCCACGGCGCCCGTTAGTCGGGCCAGACCTTCCCGGCGGTCGGCCGCGATGCGATGCAGTTCGGCGATGCGGGTTTGTTCTACTTCCACTTCTACTTCAGCGCTCTTGCGCGCCGCTTCTGCCGCCGTGAGTTTTTCTTTCGCCCCGGCAACTTCACTTTCGAGTTCTTTCAGTGTCGCGTTCACGCGCTGTAATTGAAGTTCGAGTTGTTCAATATCGCGGTGGTCGTCCTGTTCCAACTCGCTGGTTCCCAATAGGCGGGAGCGTTCCGTAGCCAGGGAAATCGTGGCTCGCATCCGTTCGCGCAAGCTCGAGATGCGGTAGTACAGTTCGTTGGCTTGGGCGTGTTGGCGCGCTATCTGGGCCGCGGACTCTTCGACTTCCGTCAATTCTTCGCGCTGCTGATTTAGGGCTGCTTCAACAGTGCTTTGCCGTTCTTTTGCCGCGCGCTCATCGGCGGTGTCTTGTTCGAAGCTGGCGCTTAATTGCGCGTAATCATCTGCCAGCAGCCGGGCGCCGGCATCGCGCAATTGGTGTTGGATTACTTGGGCCCGGCGGGCGACCTCGGCTTGTTTGCCCAGCGGGCCCAGTTGGCGCCGGATTTCGCTGATGAGATCTGTCAGCCGGGTGAGGTTTCCCTGCATCGCATCCAATTTGCGCAGCGCCTTTTCTTTGCGCTTGCGGTGTTTGAGTACGCCGGCGGCCTCCTCAATAAAGCCGCGGCGCTCTTCGGGCGTGGCATGCAAGACGCCGTCGAGTTGGCCCTGGCCGATGATGACGTGCATTTCGCGTCCGATTCCGGAGTCGGACAGAAGTTCTTGAATATCCAGCAGGCGCACCGGGGAGCCGTTGATGGCATACTCCGACCCGCCGTTGCGAAACAGGGTGCGGGACAGGGTCACCTCGCGGTAGTCAATTGGCAATTTTCCATCGGAGTTGTCGATGGTTACTGCCACTTCGGCGCGCCCCAGCGGCGCCCTACCGGAGGTTCCGGCGAAGATTACGTCTTCCATTTTTCCGCCGCGCAGGGACTTTGCCCCCTGCTCCCCCAGCACCCAGGCTAGGGCGTCAACGACGTTGGATTTACCGGAACCGTTCGGCCCTACGACGCAGGTGATCCCCGGCTCGAAATCTAAAGTCGTCGCCGAGGCAAACGACTTAAATCCGCGCAGAGTTAGCGTCTTTAAATGCACTGTTTCGCCCAGTTCTCCTATGAACTAGTTAGCCAAGTGGGGAAACCACAATGCGATTTCCCGCTCGGCTGATTCTACCGAATCTGATCCGTGTACGAGGTTATGCACAACATCTAATCCCCAGTCGCGCGCGAGGTCGCCGCGGATGGTTCCCGGTGCAGCAGCAACCGGATCTGTGGCCCCAGCCAGGGTGCGAAACGAGGAAATAACGCGCTGGCCCTCCACCACGGCAGCAACTAGCGGCCCGGAGGACATGAAATTTACTAGCGGGTCGAAGAAGGGCTTACCCACGTGTTCCTCGTAGTGCGTTTTTAGCGTCTGGCCGTTTGCCGTGCGCATTTCCAGTGCCGAAATTGCGTATCCCTTTGCTTCAATACGCCGCAGAATTTCGCCAATGAGCGCCCGCTTTACGCCATCGGGCTTGATGAGAACCAAAGTGCGTTCGATCCGGCCATTTACCTGTGTCATGGACGAGGAGCCTACCTTTTCCTACTCATTTATTCGTTTACCTACGCTTGTTAAAAACTGCGCTTGTCGATTTTGATTTGATTTCCGCTACGTTAGTTGCCGCTCAGCGCGTTCCCGGTCGATTTTCTTACCCGCGTGCTCGCCCCACCACCAAATAGCTATGAACACGACCGCGATTATGGCCATCGCGGGTAGCCAGATTGCGGCCACGAGCACTGGGACTTGCACGCCCCAGCCCAGCCAGTACCCCCATTCGAACCGCAGGGTTCCAACAATGAGCAAGCACAGGAGCGCCAAGATCGAGCCCACTGGCCACACGACCACGCGCGGTAAGTCGGCCAGACCGTGCGCCACCAGCATGGCGAAAAACAGCACGAGTGCTTCCAGGGTCAGCGTCGCGGTGGCGAACATTTTGCGGGCGGGGCGCTGGGGTTTGGTCACTTGTTCGCCGCTAGTTGGCGCGTCTGCCGACACTAGGCTTCCTCTCTGCCAAGCAAAATGCGAGCGTGGGCCACCAGGACGATTGATCCGGTGATGACCACGCCGCCACCCAGGGGTCCCTCATGGGTCTCAGCCAGGGTAGCGGCCTGATCAACTGCGTCATCCAGGCGCGCGGCTACGTGCACCCGGTCTTCATCGAATACATCGCGGGCAATCTCGGCCAGTTCTTCGAGCGGCAGTGCCCGGGGCGAAGCGGGTTCAGTAATAACCACATCACTAATTACCGGTTCTAGCTCTGATAAAAACGCTTCCGCCGCCTTATCGTCCAGCATGCCGACAATGGCGACGGTGCGCTCGAAGTTAAACACTTCTTCGAGCGTCGCACCCAGCGCGCTGGCACCGGCTGCGTTATGGGCCGCGTCCACGATTATGGTCGGGCTGGATCGCAGCAGTTCAAACCGGCCGGGGGACGAAACCTCCCCCAGGGCCCGCTCCACCACATCACCGGCCAGCGCTCCGCCCGAGCCAATGAACTGCTCTACCGCGGCGAGCGCAACCAGCGCGTTATGGGCTTGATGTGCACCCAAAAGTGGTAAGAAAATTCCCTCGTAGATGCCAGCGGGCGTTTGCAGGGTCAGCAATTGGCCACCAACGGCTACCTGGCGGTCTAAAACCGCGATATCAACGCCCTCTTGGATTACCCGGGCGCCGGCTTCCGCCGCCGCGACGAGCAGTATTTCCGCAACTTCTTCGCGCTGCTGAGCCATGATCACGGTGGAATCGGGTTTGATGATGCCGGCTTTCTCGTGGGCAATTTCGGTTAGGGAGTGGCCCAACCATTTTTCGTGATCTCGAGCAATCGGGGCGATTACGGCAACTTGCGCATCGGCGATGTTTGTTGCATCCCACTTTCCGCCCATGCCTACTTCGACGATTCCGACGTCGACGGGCGCGTCGGAAAAAGCGGCGTAAGCCATCGCGGTGAGTGTTTCGAAATAGGTCAGGCGCGGGCCCCCGCTTGCTTCGGATTGCTCATCAACGATTGCTAGGTAGGGCTGGAGGTCATCCCACACCTCGGCGAATTTGGCCGCGGTTATGGCCGCGCCGTCGATGGCGATGCGCTCGCGCACATCGGATAGATGCGGGGAGGTGTAGCGCCCCGTTCGCAGGTTCAACTCGCGCAGCAGCGCCTCGATCATGCGCGCGGTGGAGGTTTTCCCGTTCGTACCCGTTAAGTGGATGATCGGTTGGGCGCGCTGCGGCTCCCCCGTGAGGTCGCTGATCATGCGCATGCGGTCCAGATCGGGTTCAATCTGGTTTTCCGGCGCGCGGGAGAGTAACGCGCGATAGATCTCGACGGCACGTTCTTTTTCGGCCGCGGTTTCCTCGGGCGCTACCGGCTCACTCGGCTCTTCAGCGCCCTCATTGGGCACTACTCCATTTTGATTCACGAGTCGATCTTTTCTACCCGCACGTGGGTGTCTTGGGTGGGTGCGACCTCGATGGTCAGCTCCAAGGCGAGTGTTTCGGCCGCAATGAAGTTGCGGTGGGCCTCGACGCCGGCTGCTTGATCACCCGGGACTTCCACCCAGGCGCGAATGCGGTCGCTCACGTCCAAATTGGTCGCCCGGCGTTCTTCTTGAATCGCTCGAACTACGTCCCGGGCATAACCTTCGGCGCGCAGTTCATCGTTGATCGCCAGGTCGAGCAGCACAATTCCGCCCCCGGGCAGCGTCGTGGCGGCCAGCTCTGCGCTGTCTTGCTCCCGGACGGTGAGCGTGGTGGTGAACTCATTGGAAAGGAGTTCCACTCCCCCCACGATTGCCTGGTCTGCGCCGTCTGCCCCCGCGCCGGGTCGCAGCTCCCAATCGCCCGCTTTGGCAGCGCGGATTACCGTTTGGACATCCTTACCCAGCCGCGGCCCGGCAGCGCGGGCGTTAACTGCCAAGCGCTTTTCAACACCGAGGTCGCCGTAGGATTCTTCATCCAGGACTAGGACATCAACTTCCTTCAGGTTGACCTCGTGGGCAATTAGGTCCGAAAGATCGCGCAGATCTGCGGCGCGCTCCGGTTCTGGTAGCGCCACTCGCACCCGCCCAAGAGGTTGACGCACCCGAATTTGGTGGGCCTTGCGCAGCCCCAGTGCCGCGGTGCACACCTCTCGCACGGTGTCCATCGCGGTGACCAGTTCAACGTCGGGTGCCAAAACTGCCGCTTCCGCGCCGCCGGGCGCAACTGAGGGCCAATCGGTCAGGTGAATGGAACGGCCCCCCGTCAACCCGCGCCATACCTCTTCCGTGATCATCGGGGCCAGCGGCGCCATGACGCGCGTGAGGATCTCCAAAGAGGTGTAGAGCGTGTCGAAAGCCGCCTGGTCCTCGTTCCAGAAGCGGTCGCGCTGGGTGCGCACGTACCAGTTCGTCAGCAGGTCAAGATGTTCGCGCACCGCGGCCGAGGCGCCCGTAATGTCATAGGCGTCCATATCGGCGGTGACTTTCTCCACCAGCACGCGCGTGCGCGCCAGGACATAGCGGTCCATTTGAGCCAGTTCCGTGTCAGCGTTTACGCCCTTGGTGGTCAGGCCCTTACCGCCGTTGGCCGCATCGGCATAGAGCGAAAAGAAGTAATACGTAGACCACAGGGGCAGCAAAACTTGCCGGACGCCGTCCCTAATTGATTCCTCGGCGACCACGAGGTTTCCCCCGCGCAGCACCGGTGAACTCATTAGGGACCACCGCACCGCGTCCGAGCCGTACTTGTTGAACATTTCCATCGGGTCGGGGTAGTTGCGCAGCGACTTCGATGCTTTGCGCCCGTCGTTACCCAGCACGATGCCGTGGGAGATGCAGGTGCGAAATGCCGGCCGGTCGAATAGTGCGGTAGCCAAAATGTGCAGGGTGTAGAACCAGCCGCGGGTTTGGCCGATGTATTCGACGATGAAGTCGCCCGGGTAGTGGTGTTCGAACCAGTCAGAGTTGTCGAACGGGTAGTGCACCTGGGCGAAGGGCATCGCCCCGGAGTCGAACCACACGTCGAGCACGTCTGTGATGCGGCGCATCGTGGATTGCCCTGTGGGGTCATCCGGGTTGGGCCGTGTCAGTTCGTCGATGTAGGGCCGGTGCAGGTCGGGGTCGCCCGCGCCGTTCAGTGGCAGCCGCCCAAAATCGGCCTTAATTTCGGCTAGGGAGCCGTAGACGTCAATGCGCGGGTATTCGGGATTATCGGAGACCCAAACCGGAATCGGCGTGCCCCAGTAGCGGTTGCGTGAAATTGACCAGTCGCGGGCGTTTTCGAGCCATTTTCCGAACTGACCGTGTTTGATGTGCTCGGGCGTCCACGAGATTTCCTCGTTGAGTTCGACCATGCGGTCTTTGAACTCGGTGACACGGACGAACCAGCTGGAGACGGCCTTGTAGATCAGCGGATTGCGACAGCGCCAGCAGTGCGGGTAGGAGTGCTCATAAGTTTCATGCCGCAGGACTACCGGGCGCTGATCGGACGTGATCTCCGCGATGGGGCCGGTCGCGTTTTTTAGGTCGGCGATGATGGCCCTATTGGCCTCAAACACCTGCACACTGGCGTAGTCAGGCACCTCGGTGGTGAATTGCCCCTTGGAGTTGACCGGCACGACGGGCTGGATGTCGGCGGCGGCACACACCTCCATGTCTTCTTCACCAAAGGCGGGTGCCAGGTGCACAATCCCGGTGCCGTCCTCCGTGGAGACAAAGTCGCCAGCCAGAACGCGGTGGGCGTTTTCGTGGCCCGCAAAATACGCAAATGGTGGGCTATATGACAGGCCCACCAGGTCACTGCCCTTCATCGTCTTCACAATTTGGGGCTCTTCCCCCAGTTCGCGGGCGTAGGCACCCAGCAGCGCGCGCGCTAAAATCACCTGCTCGTCGGGGTGAGTTTCAGCAAATGGCGAGCCGGCCTCGGGGGTGACGGCAACATAGTCGACGTCTGGCCCCACCGCGAGTGCCAGGTTCGAAGGCAAGGTCCACGGCGTGGTGGTCCAAACCAGCACCAGTTCGCCCGTTTCCAACCGCAGACCAACGGTCAGTGAGGGGTCTTGGCGCGAAGCATAGACGTCATCATCCATGCGCAGTTCGTGATTTGAAAGCGGTGTTTCATCGCGCCAGCAGTACGGAAGCACCCGGTAGCCCTCATAGGCCAGGCCCTTGTCGTAGAGCTGCTTAAAGGCCCAGATGACCGATTCCATGAATGTGACGTCGAAGGTCTTATAGTCATTTTCGAAATCGACCCAGCGCGCCTGGCGCGTGACGTATTCCTCCCACTCTTGGGAGTAGCGCAGCACCGAAGTGCGGCAGGCCTCATTGAACTTGGCGATGCCCATTTCTTCGATCTGCGACTTATCGGTAATCCCCAGGTCCTCTTCGGCCGAGAGTTCAGCCGGCAGGCCGTGCGTATCCCACCCGAAACGGCGCTCAACTTTGCGCCCGCGCATGGTCTGATAGCGCGGAACCACGTCTTTGGCGTAACCGGTTAGCAGGTGCCCATAGTGCGGCAGCCCGTTTGCGAAAGGTGGCCCGTCATAAAAGACGAACTCGTTACTCCCATTTTCGCCCGCGGGGCGCTGATCGATCGAGGCTTGGAAGGTATCGTCGGCTTGCCAGTAAGCAAGGACGTCGCTTTCAATTCCGGGCAGATCCGGGGATGCGGGGACTGCCTGGGACCGGTGCATCGGATAGGCCATGGGTGGTGACACTCCTGCGGATTAGGCTTGGCTGGTATGCCGGCCGCCAAGCCGTGCTTGCCGCGAGGACGACAGCCCGCCTGGTGGCGGATTGCCGCGGTACCACCCCGCTTGTTGCGTGCCGGTCTCGGCGCGCGAACCGCTTAAAAGGACTTTCTCGGGCCCAACCGTCCAGTTCTACTTAAGAGCGAGCTCGTTGATTTTGGACGACGCCGCTCTCGTTCTTCTGGATGGCTCGCCGGTGATTGCCGGGTCAGTGCCGGGACTAGTTTAACCCTGTTGCGGCAATTAACCAGAACGCGTCCACGTCAGAACCCTTTCCCCATCATTCTTCGCCCTGTGGATGCCTTAGCGAGACCGGCTTTGATTAGTGTGTGGGTTCCGATGCGCTAGGCGCTCCTAAGCTCACACGCTAAGCACGTTCAAATCTGCCTCCAGGCGATCTCAAATTGCACTTTAGCGGCCAAGATGAGCGTGGCTGCTGGGCAGCGGCGCAATACGGTTTCGGTGTACTCCACGAACTGTTCACGCGGCAAATCAATGTCGATCTCCACGTTCGTGCGCACTGCCTGGAAATAAGGGTTGATGTCTGCCGTGCCCAGGAACCCGCGTGCGTCGAGGTCAGCGTCCGTAGTTAACGAGAGCGACTTGATCTTCGCGTCATACTCAGCTGCAACCACGTCCGCTACAACAGCCAGGCAGCCATCGAGGCCCGCCAGGAGTAACTCCATCGGGTTGGGGGCGGAGTCGTCGCCGCCCAGTTCTTCGGGTTCAGCTACTCCAACTTGAAATTGGCGTGCTGCCACGTCAGTACGCAGATTCCCGCGATAGGTACCGACGGTGTTGAAGGTAACAATCTGGGGTTGAGCTTCGGTAAATGTTGCAGTCATTTCTTACTCCTTAAACCGATGCGAATTCACTGTTTGGGTTGGTTACTTGACCGTTTGTTCCACGCTGCGCCTGGCGCAGCTCACGCTCCTGCGCATAAGCAGCAGCTGGGTGACCGGGAAGCGGACGTGCTCCGGAGCCGTGCAAGCGTTCCCGGAGCGTTTCGCCCGGGGTGTAGGCGGTGCGGTAGCGGCCGCGGCGCTGCAGTTCGGGCACAACGAGATTCGAGAAGTCTTCAAAGGTGCCCGGGGATAGGTGCTGGACGAGATTGATTCCATCAGCGTCGGTTCCGTCAATCAGACCTATGAGGCGGTCAGCCACCTGGTCAGGCGTTCCAGCAATGAACAACTTGTCATTTGCTGGATGCGATAGGTGCTCGACAAGTTCGCCCACCTTCTTGCGGTCCTCACCCTCTGACCACATGCGCTCAAATGTCTGCATCGCATCGCCGGCTTTGTATTCAAGGTATTTATCGGTGTCGTCACCCGACAGGTCAATTCCCGCCCAGCCGGAGAACAACACGAGATGCCCCTCGATATCGCGGTTATCTGCAAGAACTTGCACCTTCGCATTAACCTCATCGGTGCTGTGCCCGGTGACAATTTCGACGCCCAGGAAGGCCTTAACATCTTCTGCTTGCCTTCCCTCTTCGACCGCGAGGCGGCGAAGGTCGGCAATCTCTTCCTGTGCCTGCTGATCATCGCGCGGTAGTAAGAAGACACCCTCGGCGTGGCGGGCAGCAAACGCCTTGCCGCGCGAGGAAGTCCCCGCCTGGTAGATAACCGGAGTGCGCTGAACCGAAGGTTCGGACAGATGAGGACCCGCCACCTTGAAATGTCGACCCTCATAGCCAATTTCATGCACCCGGTCCGGGTCAGAATAGAGGTGGCTGGCGCCGTCCTTAACAACGGCGTCTTCGTCCCACGACAGCTCCAGTAAGCGGTAAATGACCTCGAGGTATTCGTCAGCAATCTCGTAGCGATCGTCGTGTTTAATTTGCGCGCTCAAGCCGTAGTTTGCAGCAGCATCCGGGAGATAACCAGTTACGACGTTCCAAGCGAAACGGCCGTTGGTCAGATGATCGAGGGTCGATAGCCGCCGTGCCCAACCAAAAGGCGGTTCATATGTGGTCGTGCCGGTAACCGCGAACGCGAGATGTTCGGTCACGGCAGCCATCGCCGGAATTACATAACTAGGATCGATGTTGGGCACCTGCATGCCCGCCTTCAACGCCGGGCGCCGCGAGCCCTTATAGGTCCCGTACGTGCCGACCACATCTGCTAGGAAAATTGCGTCGAAGAGTCCCCTCTCGGCCACGCGCGCCAGCTCGATCCAATAGTCCAACTTGTTGTAGTCGACCCGCCGATTCCCCGGCAGCCGCCACAGTCCGTGATTAATGTGGCCCGGTGTGGCCATTTCAAAACCGTTTACGCGAATTTGTTTAGACACAAGTGTCCCCTAATTGAAATTCAAAATGAGTGTTATTTGGGCGCCCAAAAGTAGGGCTTCGTGCAATGTTGTTATTTATTAGGACCTAGAAGCGGCTAAACAGCCGCTAGTTCTCGCTGATTGAGATGCGTCACCTCATCGCATAGCGTGGCAATTTGAGCCTCCAACGCATCCCACGCTTCTGCATCTTCGATGCCAACATTGGGAGCAATCGTAGAAACGTCTTTATCGAGAATAAATCGGCCCGCTAATACCTTTTCCGCACACAGTGCATAGAGAACGGGACGCAGCGCGTAGTCAATTGACAGTAGGTGCGCGATTGTTCCGCCCGTCGCAATGGGCAGAATCGGTTTATTGTGGAACGCGTCGCGTGCAAGCAGATCAAGGAGTGATTTGAGCACCCCCGAATACGATGCCTTATATACCGGCGTTGCTAGCACCACCGCTGATGCACGCTCAATCTTTTCCCCGGCAGCTAGCACGTCTGGGTGGCCAAAGTCAGCGAACAGTAAAGCGGCAGGATCAATATCGCGCACTTCAATGCGCTCGACTTCAAATCCTGCGAGTTTGATCTGGGTGGCGACCTGATCCAGGACGACTGAACTGCGTGAGGTGGGAGAAGGCGATCCCCCAATTAGAACGATGGATGACATTTTGCTTCCCTATATCTGCGCCTCAATAAACTTCAAAGGCAGGATAAATTACTGAGGTGGGGGTCGCATTAATGCGCAGCGATGATTCTGAAAAGAACTTCAGTTAGCTGCTGGGGAGAGAAAACTCTGCGCCAAACATTGGGGTCAACTTGTTAATACAAGGTGGCGCTGGAGGAGGCCGGGAACTATTAGAAGTTCGAGCGGCACATCATGCACATTCGCATTCGCATATCGGCGCAGGCAGAAACCTGGTCGTTGCGAAGCATAGAAATTGTAATGTGCATGAAAAAGATAATGACACAGTAGAGCTTTTAGCGCAAGTGGCTTTTATGGATTTGCGTCAGCCAATTTATGAATCGGCGCGGGCAACAAGCGTGTTCGTCGCCTGAGCGCGGGGACGGACAATCACGCTGTCGAGGTTAACGTGATGGGGCCGGGAGAGCATGAACTCAATCACTTCGGCAATGTCGTCCGCGACAAGCGGCTCGGCTACTCCCTCATATACAGCCTCCGCGCGTTGTTGATCGCCCGCGAAACGGGTGAGGGAAAACTCCTCGGTCATCACCATTCCCGGAGCAACCTCCATAATGCGCACCGGCTCGCCTACTAATTCTTGGCGTAGCGTGTTGGCGATGATTCGCTCGGCGTGCTTAGCCGCCACATAGCCGCCCCCGCCCGGGTAGGTGTCATGGGCAGCGGTCGAGGTCACCATGACGACGTCACCAGCGTTACTAGCGCGCAGTTGCGGCAACAACTCCCGCGTGATGCGCAGCGTTCCGATCACGTTGACGTCATACATCTGCTGCCACTTGTCGATGTCGGCTTCCGCGACTGGTTCTTGACCGAAGGCACCGCCCGCGTTGTTAACCAGCGCGTGAAGTACCCCGCGCTCGGCGACGAATTCGCTAAGGCGCGCGACGTCGTCCGCAATTGTAATGTCACAGGCCAGCGGTACTGCCCCGGTGCGTTCCTGCAATTCCTTAAGGCGGTCCTCGCGGCGGGCAACAGCGATAACATCCCAATCGGCGGCACGCAGTCGCGTCACGGTCGCTGCACCAATTCCCGAAGACGCTCCCGTAACGACCGCGCGTTTTTCTCCAGTGATGTTTAAGTCAGTACCTAAAGACATTTACACTCCTAGGGCGTCGAGCGCTTTAAACTCGTTAGCGCGCTAGCGCAACGATAACCATCACGCATCAGCCTAAGTGGCATCTGGGAAGATAGGTAACCATGAGCGATCTGCAACCCCGTGCTGTTCCTAATAAACCCACTTTGGACGGTCTGGAAGAAACTTGGGACGCCCGCTGGAGCCAGCAGGGCACCTATGATTTCGACCGCACTGCTACCCGGGAGCAAATCTACTCAATTGACACTCCCCCGCCCACGGTTTCCGGCTCACTGCACGTGGGGCACGTGTTTTCGTATACGCACACCGATGTGATTGCCCGCTACCAGCGCATGCTGGGCAAATCGGTGTACTACCCCATGGGCTGGGATGACAATGGCCTGCCGACTGAGCGTCGGGTGCAAAATTATTTTGGGATTCGCTGTGATCCTTCCCTGCCCTATGACGCTGATTTTGTGCCGCCCCACAGTGGGGAAAAGACGGTCCGGCCTGCTGATCAGGTCCCGGTCTCGCGCCGTAACTTCGTCGAGCTGTGCGAAAAGTTAGCAGAAGAAGACGAAAAGAAATTTGAAGAACTATGGCGGCGTCTGGGCGTGAGCGTGGACTGGTCATATACGTACCAGACCATTGATGCGCGCGCACAAGCCGTTTCCCAGCAGGCATTTTTGCGCAATTTGGCCCGCGGCGAGGCCTATCAGGCGCAGGCTCCCACGATGTGGGACATTACATTTCGCACCGCGGTTGCCCAGGCCGAGTTGGAGGATCGGGAGCGGCCCGGGGCGTTCCATAAGTTGACGTTTAAGGCAGCCGGCGATACGCCAATTGAGATCGAAACTACGCGCCCGGAGTTGCTGCCCGCCTGCGTCGCGCTCGTGGCCCATCCCGATGATGAGCGCTATCAGGACCTGTTTGGTAAAACTGTGACCTCGCCGGTATTCGGCGTTGAGGTTCCCGTTGTTGCCCACCGGCTTGCAGAACCGGATAAGGGCACCGGGATCGCCATGATCTGTACGTTCGGTGATGTCACTGACGTGATTTGGTGGCGCGAATTAGATCTGCCGACGCGCACGGTACTGGGCTGGGATGGCCGGTTTATCGCTGAGGCTCCGGCCGGACTCGAAAACGCCGCCGCCCAGGAAGCCTATGCAAAATTAGCGGGCAAGACGGTGTTTTCTGCCCGGGAGGCAATGGTCGAATTACTGCGCGAGTCCGGCGATCTGATTGGCGAGCCGGAGGCGATTACCCACGCGGTGAAATTCTTTGAAAAGGGTGATCGCCCGCTGGAGATTGTCACCACGCGCCAGTGGTACATCCGCAATAGTGGGCGGCCCGAAGGCGCACCGGGTTTGCGCGAAACGTTGCTGGAGCGCGGCTTGGAACTGGACTGGCACCCCGACTTTATGAAGGTGCGCTATGAGAACTGGGTGGAGGGCTTAAACGGCGACTGGCTTGTTTCTCGCCAGCGCTTCTTTGGTGTGCCCTTCCCCGTGTGGTACCGCCTCGACGATGCGGGCAATCCGCAGTACGACGATCCGCTTGTTCCCGACGAGTCGCAATTGCCGATTGATCCCTCGGTGGACTGCCCAGCTGGTTTCTCAGAGGCTGACCGCGGCAAACCCGGCGGATTCATCGGCGATCCAGACGTTATGGACACATGGGCGACCTCGTCGCTCACACCGCAAATTGTGTCGGGGTGGATCGCTGATCCGGACCTATTTGAACGGGTTTTCCCAATGGACTTGCGGCCCCAGGGGCAAGACATCATTCGCACCTGGTTGTTCTCAACTCTGTTGCGTTCACAGCTCGAACACGGTCATCTGCCGTGGAAGCACACCACCATTAGCGGCTGGATGCTGGACCGGGACCGCAAAAAGATGTCGAAGTCCAAGGGGAACGTCATTACGCCGATGGGGCTGGTGAAACAGCACGGCTCCGATGCGGTGCGCTATTGGGCCGCCTCAGCGCGGCTTGGTACCGATGCGGTCTTTGAAGAAGACCAGATGAAGATCGGACGGCGCCTGGCCATCAAGATTTTAAATGCCTCGAAGTTTGTGCTCCAGCGAGCTTTGGGCGATGAAATTACGCCGCTTGGGGCGACGGAACAGGTTGCCGATCCGTCCCTGGTGACGAACCCGCTGGATCGCACCATGCTCGCTGCCCTGGCTCATGTTGTTGATGAGGCGGGCGCGTCTTTCGAGCGTTATGACCACACGCGGGCGCTCGAGCTAACCGAATCGCTCTTTTGGGCGTTTTGTGACGACTACTTGGAACTCGTTAAAGATCGGGCCTATGGGGCGGAAGGCACCGAGTCGGAGTCGGCTCGTGCCGCCCTCGTTCTTGCACTCGATGTGCTGCTGCGACTCTTTGCGCCATTTTTGCCCTTCGCCACAGAAGAAGTGTGGTCATGGTGGCGGGTGGGGTCCATTCACAAGGCACCCTGGCCCACTTCAGATGTACTGCGCGCCGCTGCCATCAATAGTAACCCGGCCGTGTTGCCGGTGGCTGGTGCGGCTTTGGCTGAGTTGCGCCGGACGAAGTCCGAAGCGAAGGTTTCGATGCGTACGCCGCTCATCAGGGCCGAACTTGCCATCCCAGCGGCGCAGCTTTCGGCTATTGAAGCAATCGCTTCGGACTTGGCGGCCGCCGGGCACGTAGAAGAGCTGCAATTAGTCGCAGGCGATTTTGATGAGCCAGCCATCATCGCTTCCGAACTGGGAGAGCCTCCGGCAAAGCGGCGCCGAGACTAATACGGCTGGGCGCGCAGGTGCCGGGGGCTAGTACGGCTGGGCGCGCAAGTGCCGGGGGCTAGTACGGCTCGGCGCGCAAGCGCTGGGAATCGTCGCTAAAGGACAGAACATTTTCATCTGGCGTGGCGGCGTCTTTCCAGCGCAGCAGCGCGCCAACCCCGCCAGGAAGGGTGAGGGAGTCATTTACGAAAGTGACCCCGGCATCTTGTCCCACTGCGGCGCGCAAAAGTGCGATGTCGGCTGAGAGCTCCTCGGCGGTATCACTAAGTTCGCGCACTTCGGATTCGGAGTCAGCTACCTCTAGCGCCCCCTGGCCGATCCACAGGGAAGCCTCCGGTTCCGGCGAGCTGGAACCATCCCCCTGCAGGAGCAGTTCTGATACCTGACCGCGCTGAAGGGCCTGCAATACATCCGCTTGGCCCGTAACGGCCGCCTCGTCTCTACCGAGCTCTTGTTCAAAGCGGGCGATCACGCTGCCCCGCCGTTTCTGGCGGTAGTCATCCAGCGCTGATTCCAACTGCTGGTGGAAATGAGCATCTTCACCGCTCTCATTGCGGCCACCTCCGGGAAGCTGGGTGGAGATCTTGCGCGCTGGTTCCCCCAGGCGCTCTTCAACGAGTCCGACAGCTCGCACATCGCCACTGAGAATCAGTAGTTCGGGCCGGTCGGTAGTGACGAGTTCATCGAGATGGTTAGCGATGTAGTCTGCGTTTCGTTCCCATGAATCTTGAGCGCGATTTTGCAGCCTTCCGTGGTGAAACCCGCCACCGCGGACCTTGTGCACGACGTCGTGTTCACCGGCGATTTGGGCGTAAATCTCAAGCGGACCGAAGGGGTTTTGGGGATCGGGTGTCTTGACGTCCGCCCCCATGCGGTTAATCTCAACTAGAAAGTAATTGACTTGATCATCAGTTGCCGCGGCTGCGGCGCGCAATGCCGGGGCGCCGGCGTAAATCGCCTCATCTTTTAGCGGCGGGGTCTTCATTACGCGGTCTACTAGCACTTCACCGCGGCCGACAATCAAAAAGCGTCCCACTTGCCCCGTGGCGTGGGTGGCTTGAGAAATGCGATCTTCGAGTAGGTTCAGTACGTCTTCGGGCGTGTGCTGATTAATCAGGGAGCGTTTCAAGCCCTGCCAGCGATTCATCACTTCGCGGTAACCCGATTCGTCACCACGTGTGGCATCTAAATAGACGGTAGCGAACGGACCAGGAATTCCGATGAGGGGTTTGATCCAGTCAAGCTGCATTATTCCTCCTGTCTCATGGCTCCTACTCCACTGTGGAACACGATTACCGGAGGTGCGAGTCGAAAATGCTAGGCGGTTTTCTCTTCCGCTTCGACGCCGTCATCTTCCGCGTGCGGCACCAGGGTGGGAGCCACATTATTCAGCACAACCTCTTCGGTTACCACCACACGGGCAATATCGTCTCTGCTCGGGACTTCGAACATGACGGGCTGCAAGACCTCTTCCATAATCGCGCGCAGCCCGCGGGCGCCGGTCCCGCGCATTAATGCCTGATCGGCTACCGCCTCGACCGCCTCGGTCGTGAACTCCAACTCCACGCCGTCCAGCTCGAACATCGCGGCATACTGCTTGACCAGCGCATTCTTCGGCTCGGTCAAAATCTCCACCAAAGCGGCACGATCCAGATGGTTAACAGCCGTGATTACGGGCAGGCGCCCAATAAATTCCGGTATTAAACCAAACTTCAAAAGATCTTCGGGTCGCACGTCGTTGAAGATCTCTTCGTTATCGGCTTCAGCCAGGCTGGCACCAAATCCAATGCCGCCGCGTCCGGCGCGGGAGGACACAATTTCTTCCAATCCCGCGAAGGCGCCGGCGACAATGAATAGCACATTGGTGGTGTCGATATTCGTAAACTCTTGGTGCGGGTGCTTACGGCCCCCCTGCGGTGGCACAGATGCGACCGTGCCCTCCAAGATTTTCAGCAGGGCCTGCTGCACGCCCTCACCCGAAACATCGCGCGTAATTGAGGGGTTTTCAGCCTTGCGGGCGACCTTATCGATCTCGTCGATATAGATAATGCCCGTTTCCGCTTTCGCAATGTCATTATCAGCGGCCTGGATGAGTTTTAATAGGATGTTTTCAACATCTTCACCCACGTAGCCGGCCTCAGTCAGCGCGGTAGCGTCAACCAGCGCAAAGGGAACATTAAGCATCCGGGCAAGTGTCTGAGCCAGATACGTCTTGCCGCAGCCGGTGGGGCCAACCAGCAAAATATTGGATTTTGCTATGTCGACTTCTTCATCACTGCTGGCGCGTCGCTCCTGAGCTTGGACGCGCTTGTAGTGGTTATAGACCGCAACCGCTAGCGAGCGCTTGGCCTCGTCCTGCCCGATGACGTATTCCTGCAGAAACTCGAAAATTTCCTTCGGTTTGGGCAAGTCCGTTAGGCCAGTTTCTTCGGCTTCGCGCAGTTCCTCTTCAACAATCTCATTGCAAAGTTCGATGCACTCATCACAGATGTACACCGCCGGACCCGCGATGAGCCGACGCACTTGCTTTTGGCTCTTTCCGCAAAAAGAGCATTTCAGCAGATCGGCACCATCTTGTATCCGTGCCACTGACCTAACACCTCTCTTAAGGCAGTGAACTGGCCACTACCGTCCAGATGGATCGGACTTAAACCCTCATTCGAGGACTGTTGCATGAACGCTACGGCACCCAAGCCTCAACGTCATCTGTACCCGCCGAGGACTTGGCAACAATTTTAGTTCGGTCTCTGCGCTTCGGCTTTTAAAGCCCTACCCCTCCAGCGGTGACTTCCGGCTTTCCAAGACCTGGTCGACCAGCCCATATTCCAGGGCTTCTTCGGCCGTCAGGATCTTGTCACGCTCAATGTCGGCTCGAATTTCTTCGGCGTTTCGCTTGGTGTGATGCGCCAGGGTATTTTCGAGCCATTCCCGGATACGCACGATTTCATTGGCTTGGATCTCTATATCAGATGCCTGGCCAAAGCCGCCCTGAATTGAGGGCTGATGGATCATGACGCGCGAGTTGGGCAGCGCGAGGCGTTTACCGGGTGTTCCGGCCGCTAGTAGCACCGCGGCAGCGGAAGCAGCCTGCCCCAGGCACACCGTCTGCACATGGGGGCGAATGTATTGCATGGTGTCGTAAATCGCAGTCAGCGCGGTCATGGAGCCACCGGGTGAGTTGATGTAAACGGTGATGTCGCGATCCGGATCCATCGACTCCAAAACCAGCAGTTGCGCCATGACGTCGTCAGCTGAGGCATCGTCAATCTGAACGCCTAAGAAGATAATTCGATCCTCAAAGAGTTTCGCATAGGGATCTTGGCGCTTAAAACCATAAGCAGTGCGCTCTTCGAACTGCGGCAAAATGTAGCGCGAGTTGGGTGCGCCAAATGGGTACGCTACCCCGCCCTGATTTTTCAGATATGCGGGAAGCGAGTGTGCGGGTTTATTACGTTCGGTCGTCACTTTAGCTCCTGTTAAAGCGGGGGCGATAAAAAACTAGATTCACTTAAGCGCTCGTACCGCCGCCGCCTGCTACGGAGCGGGAGTGCGTTACTACCTGGTCAATGAAGCCGTAATCCAAAGCCTCGTCTGCGGTGAACCAGCGGTCCCGGTCGGCGTCCGTCGTGATCTGTTCGACGCTCTTTCCGGTTTGTTCAGCCGTGATTTCCGTCATGACCTTCTTCATGTGCAAAATCAGTTCCGCTGCAATACGCACATCGGTGGCACTACCACCGATACCACCGGAGGGCTGGTGCATCATGATGCGCGCATGGGGAGTGGCATACCGCTTGCCCGGCGTGCCGGAGGACAACAAGAACTGCCCCATCGAGGCAGCCAAGCCCATCGCAACGGTCGCCACATCGGGCTGGACGTATTGCATCGTGTCGTAAATCGCCATTCCGGCAGTGACCGAGCCACCCGGTGAGTTGATGTAAAGCCAAATGTCTTTATCCGGGTCTTCGGCTGCCAAAAGCATCATCTGGGCACAGATGGCGTTGGCGTTTTCGTCTCGTACTTCGGACCCCAACCAAATGATGCGCTCCCGCAGCAAACGGTTAAAAATATGGTCATTGAGACCCAGGTTGGAATCCTTATCGCTTCGCGCAGTGGCGGGGCTTTTCTGACTCACGTGACAATCGCTCCCGGTTTCTTGAGTAAAAATCTCGTCGAACTTCACCTGGGTGCCGATGATTTTCAACAGCACTAGAAGTTCAACTGCCAAGACGACTCTAACCCGCCGGGCTGACAAACAGCACGCATATCGGCTTCGTTTCGCTGTTGGCGCAGTGACGCCTTCAATCTGGCTCCCCAGGGGACAAAGAAAGCGGTCACTTTCCATGTTTCGGAAAGTGACCGCTCACCCGCGAAATCGCGCTTAAAAGCTTAAATAGCTGCCAGCTGCAGACTAGTTGCCGGTTTCAGCACCATTTTCATCCGCGCCGTCAGCCTGCTCAGCTGCTGCTTCTGCCTCCGCAGCCGCGGCGGCATCCTCCTCATCGGAGCCAATGAATTCAGTCAAATCGACATTCTCGCCCGACTCGTCGACAACCTTGACGTAGCGCAGCGCCCGCGAAAGCGCCTTATTGCGCGCTACCTCGCCCACGACGGCTGGGATTTGGCCCTGGGTATCAAGGGACTGAATGAACTCGTTGGGGTCGGTGCCCATGCGGCCGGCAGCATTGACCATAAATTCAATGAGTTCCTGCTGCGTAACTTCAACGGAAAGCTTTTCCGCGATGTAATCCAACAGGATCTGGCGCTCAAAGGCGTTCTGCGTCGATTCCTGCACCTCGGTGCGGTGCTCATCGTCGTCCAGGCGTCCCTCGCTTTCGAGGTGGCGATGAACCTCTTCTTCAACCATGCGCGGAGGCACGGGCACGTCGACCTTTTCGACAATGGCCTCTAAGAGGTTGTCACGAGCTTCAACTGCCTGTTCATTGCCACTTTCCCGCGCCACTTCTTCGCGCAGATCTGCCATCAATTCATCGAGCGTGTCGAACTCGGAGGCCAGTTGCGCAAAATCGTCATCGGCAGGTGGAAGGTCGCGCTCCTTAACTGATTGCGCCGTGACCGTGATCTGTGCCACTTCACCTGCCTGTGGGCCACCAGCAAGCGGGGCC
Organism: Demequinaceae bacterium; assembly: GCA_027322505.1. Classification (GTDB taxonomy): domain Bacteria; phylum Actinomycetota; class Actinomycetes; order Actinomycetales; family JAJYRW01; genus JAJYRW01. The sequence continues at coordinate 34,019 of DAHVRJ010000074.1, read as the reverse complement.
TCAAAGGTCGTGGTCTCGCCATCGGAGAGACCGATGAGTGCTTCATCAAGGCCTTCGAGCATGTTGCCGGAGCCAATTTGGTAGGAAACGCCCGAAACATTGTCGATTTCTTCGCCGTTGGCTTCGCCCTTTAAGTCGATGACAACAAAATCGCCATCGGCTGCAGGACGATCTACGCCCACCAGAGACCCGAAGCGCTCCCGCAGGGTGTCCAGCCGCTTTTGGACGGCCTCATCACTAACGTCCACATCATTGACGGTGACTGTGATGTCTTCCCAGTCCGGCAGCTGAAGTTCGGGACGAACATCCACTTCGGCGGTGAATTCCAAAGTGTCTTCCGCATCCGTAGTTTCTGGAACCTTCGTTACTTCAATTTCCGGCTGACCGAGGGGCCGCAGGTCGTTTTGCTCAATTGCCTGGCGATAAAAATCGGGCATGCCGTCATTGATGGCGTGTTCTAAAACTGCCGCTCGTCCCACGCGCTGTTCCACAATGCGACCGGGCACCTTCCCTTTGCGGAAACCCGGCACCTGGATTTGCTCACCAATGTGCGCAAGAGCCTGGTCAATTACGGGGGCAAGCTCTTCGAATGTCACCTCTACGGCGAGTTTGACCCGCGTTGAGTCCAGAGTCTCGACAGCGCTCTTCACTTCAGTTTCTCCATCAGGTTGGCGGCAAAATATTTAACTGACCAAAAGCCCATTGGTCGGGGCGGGGAGATTTGAACTCCCGATCTCCTGCTCCCAAAGCAGGCGCGCTGGCCACTACGCTACGCCCCGTTCACGAACGATGAGTCTACTGCCCAGCGCTCAATCACGTGCACGCGCCCGGCTGTGGCGAGTTACGCCAGCGAGTAACATTACCCACTGAAACCCACCGGAGGCAATTGCGAGGGCCCAACGCTGCACCTGAGCCAGCTCTGCCGGGCCAAGGCCTTCAGTTAGGACGGGGCGCATCTGACGAACATGGCACCCAATAAAGACGCGGAAGGCCGGGCCAAAGAGCGCAAAAGATACAAACAAAGTGGGCACCGAGTTGCACTGCCCTGTGCCCCGCCTGGTAATGTTTCGCCGCGCTGATGTTTTCAGTTTTTGGCTGATAATTTTCAGCCCACGCGGGTGTAGTTCAATGGTAGAACTCCAGTCTTCCAAACTGGCGGTGCGGGTTCGATTCCCGTCACCCGCTCCAATTCCAATGCGGCACCTCGTGCTCGAAAGCCTTGCGACTCGCGGCGACGGATTGACGCATTCGATCACTTAGGCCGACCCTGGCTTGCCCCCGGTAGCTGTTACACGCTAAGTTGCTATACCGATTCACAAAAGCATGAGCGCATCACATCAAGCGCATCAGCGTAACGAGAGAAGGGGAAGAGCATGAACGCGCAAGTCTTGCACTGCGATCATCTCGCCGTCCCCGCTGCGCTTACCAAACCGGAGTTCCAACTCGCGGCCATCAGCTGTCGAATGTGTTTCAGCATGCTCTGCCCGGGCATGCGCGACAGCCACTAAAACGCCGCGGAACACCATTTAGGCCGCTGCCAAGAAGTGGCAGGTCAGGCCGAGGCGTTTAACCGCTTTCAGGTCTACGCATCCCCGGGAGATCACCCAGCGCCGGTGCATAGTTGCACGCGCTTTGGGTAAGCCCCAGAAAATTTGTGCCATGGCGCCATCCACCGCGCTGTGCCCCAACCTGAAAGCAGCAAAATGACCACATTAACGGCGACAGAACCCGCCGCTAAAACTGACACTGACACGGCCTTTAGCCCCTGCAGCACCGATATTTCCGCCGCCGACCAGTCCCCTGCCCAAAAACTCCGTTTCGAACACGTGGGCCGAACCTTTACCGACCGCGCCACCGCGCACACCGTATTGCGCGATGTCACCTACGAAATCGCGCCCGGAGAAATCGTTGCGCTCCTGGGGGCTTCCGGTTGTGGCAAGTCCACGCTCTTGCGCATAGCCGCGGGGCTGGATACCCCAACAACCGGGCAGGTGCATATCGGTTCGTATCCGGTTACCGGGATCAACAGCCGCGCGGCGGTAGCCTTCCAAGAGTCGCGACTCTTGCCCTGGCGCACAATTGCTTCCAACGTGGCCCTGGGTCTACCGCTGGGCACGAATAAGAAGACGGCCACGGCGCGCGTCAATGACCTGCTAGACGTGGTGGGTTTGCGCGATTTCGCAGACCATCGTCCCCGCGAGATTTCTGGTGGCATGGCCCAGCGCGCCTCCTTGGCCCGCGCACTCGCCCGCGAACCCGGGGTCCTACTCCTCGATGAGCCATTCGGCGCTCTCGACGCGCTCACCCGCCTGCGGATGCAAGACCTTCTGGTGGATATTCATCAGCAGTCGCCCACCACCGTGCTGTTGGTAACCCACGATGTTGATGAGGCGCTGCAACTGGCCGATCGCGTCATCGTTTTGGGGCACACCGATACCGACCTGCCGGGCGCGACGATCACCCGGGAGGTGCAGGTCACAGCCCCGCGCCCCCGGAGTCGGGCCAGCGCTGAATTAGCGCAGTTACGCGGCGAACTGCTGGCAGAGTTGGGCGTCGGCCACCGCGACTGCTAACAACCCGCGGGCTATGTTCAAGCCCTTTCCCTACCCCTTCTTACCCAAAAACCTGGAGTTTCCCATGTCTATTACCCATTTTTCACAAAAAATTATTGCTCTTTCCGCTGCCGGAACCCTGCTGCTAAGCGGCTGCATTGCCGGCGAAAGCGAGGCCACATCGCCCACCGATTCCGGTAGCAAAACCCTGACAATCGATTTTGCTACCTACAACCCGCTGAGCCTGGTTATTAAAGAAAAAGGCTGGCTCGAAGAAGAACTGGCAGACGTCGAGGTCACCTGGGTGCAGTCGGCGGGATCGAATAAAGCCAATGAGGGGCTGCGATCCGAAACCCTCGATATCGGCTCCACTGCCGGCTCGGCCGCACTATTGAACCGGGCCAATGGCACTCCGATAAAAACAATTTCGCTCTACAGCCAGCCCGAATGGGCCGCGCTGGTGGTCGGACCCGATTCCCAAATCACTGAAATTTCTGACCTCGCTGGCAAGACCGTTGCCGCCACGAAGGGCACCGATCCGTACTTCTTCTTAGTCCAGGCGCTGGCCGAAGCCGGTCTGGAGCCAACAGAAGTGGAGGTGCAAAACCTCCAGCACGCTGATGGTGCCGCGGCGCTAAAAAATGGCTCCGTTGATGCCTGGTCCGGCCTTGACCCGATCACGGCCGGGGTCGAAAAAGACTGGGATGCCGAACTTTTCTACCGCAATATCGACTTCAACACCTGGGGGTTCCTCAACGCCCGTGAAGCCTTCTTAGAAGACCAGCCCGAACTAGCCCAGGCCGTCGTCGATGCTTATGAGCATGCCCGCCAGTGGGCCGATGAAAACCCCGATGAACTTGCGGAAATTCTTGCCGACTATGCCGGCCTGGAATTAGACGTTGCCGAGTTGGTACTCGAGCGCACCGGCCTTGATATTGACCCCGTACCGGGCGAAATCCAGCGCGAAGTCCTCGAAGTAGTCGGCCCAATCTTCATCGAAACCGGTGATGTTGGCGATCAAGCAACCATTGACGGGGCCGTCGACCAGCTCTTTGATCCCACCTTTGCCTCGCAAGCAAATTCTGACCGTTACAAGGACCAGTAAAAATGACAAAAACACTGATTAAGGACGGCGTCTCTCCCGCTGGTCCACAAGACAAGGCGGGTGCCGGGGTCGGGACAGAAACTGCGGCTACCGCAAGTGCATCACTCCCCGCCTCCACTCCGAGGAGCGGCAGGGGCCCACGTTCCAAAAAGCGCGTTCAAAAATGGCACTGGGTTGCCGGAGCTGCCCTGCCAATTATCGTGTTGGTGGCCTGGCACTTTGTGACCACCACGGGGCTGATTCCCTCCTACCAGTTGTCGACTCCGGCCGCGGTTTGGGAAGCCCTGATTGACCTGCAGCAGCGCGGAGAGTTGCTGGGACACATTGCGATTTCCACCCAGCGCGTGTTGCTCGGATTTGTCTTCGGGGCCGCTGCGGGCCTGGCGCTGGGAGCCCTAGTGGGCCTGTCGCCGCTGTCTCGCTCATTTTTAGCTCCGTCCATTGGCGCGCTGCGCGCAGTGCCATCACTGGCGTGGGTACCGCTGCTAATTCTGTGGTTGAAGATTGGCGAAGAATCAAAAATAACGCTCATAGCCATCGGCGCGTTCTTCCCCGTCTATACGACGCTGGCATCGGCTTTGCGCCATGTCGATCGACAACTCATCGAGGTTGGTCGCACGTACGGCCTAAAGGGATTGGCCCTGTTGCGCTCCATCTATTTGCCAGCCGCCACTCCCCCGCTCGTCAGCGGGCTGCGCCTGGCTCTGGCCCAAGCCTGGCTCTTTTTGGTTGCCGCCGAACTAATTGCGTCCTCGGTGGGCCTGGGCTTCTTACTTACTGATTCGCAAAACAATGGGCGCGTAGACCGACTCTTACTGGCCATAGTCTTACTTGCTCTTTTGGGCAAAGCGACCGATTCGCTCGTGGGGCATGGCGAGAAGCGAGTCTTACGGAGATGGGCATGACAACAATTTTTGCCCCCTACGCCAATGAGACGGCCGCCAGTTACGCGATTGCGGCGGCCGATCCCACCGGTTGGTGGGAACAGCAGGCCGCTCGATTGCACTGGGATGCGCCCTGGCATACGGCCTTGGAATGGAATCCGCCCCAGCCGCTGCGCCGGGGCGACTGGGACGGTCCGCTGAGCATCCCGGAAGCCAAGTGGTTCGTCGGTGGCCAATTAAACGCCGCCGTCAACTGCGTTGATCGTCACGTCGCAGGGGGACGTGGAGATCAAGTCGCCTATTACTTCGAGGGCGAACCGGGCGATCGGCGGACGCTGACCTATCAGCAGTTACAAGATGAAGTGGCGCGCGCGGCCAATGCCTTTACAGAACTGGGCATAACGGCCGGAGATCGGGTCATTTTGTATCTTCCGGTCATCTTGGAAACCATCATTGCCACGCTGGCTCTGGCACGAATCGGAGCCGTGCACTCACTGGTGTTCGGCGGGTTTTCTCAAGAGGCGCTGCGCTTTCGTGTCGCTGACACCCAAGCCAAGGCCGTGATTACCTCCGATGGACAGTTCCGGCGCGGCAGGGCCACACCCGTGAAGGAGACGGTAGATCGGGCCGTGGCGGGTTTGGACCACGTGGAGAAGGTGATAGTGGTCCGGCGCACGGGCGAGGAAACATACGCCCGGGGGCAAATCCCATGGAATGACCAGCAGGATGTGTGGTGGCATGAGACGGTCGATGCCGCGTCAACGGTGCATGCAGCGCGCAGTTTTCCAGCTGAACATCCACTGTTCATCATGTACACATCCGGCACGACGGGACGGCCCAAAGGACTGGTGCACACCACCGGGGGCTATCTCACGCACGCCGCCTATGCCCAGTGGGCTCATTTCAACGCCACACCGGTCGGGAAAGCGGATTGGGTGGCAGATGTGCACTGGTCTACCGCGGATCTGGCGTGGGTTACAGCTCACACGTTCGTGCTGTACGGGCCGCTCCTAAACGGGATCACCTCGGTCATTTACGAGGGCACTCCCGACACCCCACATCCGGGCCGCCACCTGGAAATTATCGAGCGCTACGGCGTCACGACGTACTACACCGCGCCCACGCTGATTCGCTCGCTGATCTCTTGGCACAGGGACGGAAAACTGGACCTGGGAGCATATGACCTGTCTTCGGTACGCCTTTTGGGGTCGGTAGGAGAGCCCATAAATCCCGCGGTGTGGGAATGGTTTCAAACCAATATTGGCGGCGGGAGCGCCCCCGTGATCGACACGTGGTGGCAGTCCGAAACCGGCGCCACGATATTGGCGAACCTCCCGGGCCAGTCCCTTGGAAAACCCGGTGCAGCAGGCCGGCCGCTGCCCGGGTTGGACGTGAAAATTGTTGATGATGCCGGCGCCGAAGTGGCACCCGGTGTCACGGGCAAGGTGGCAATAACTCACCCGTGGCCGGGGATGGCCCGCACCGTGTGGCAAGACCCCGAGCGCTACCTCAACTCCTACTGGGCGGAATATGCCAAGCACGGTTACTACGTGGCTGGGGATGCCGGCCGGCGCGATAGCGAGGGTGACATAACAGTTCTGGGGCGATTCGACGACGTCCTAAATATTTCTGGCCATCGCCTATCGTCTGCCGAAATTGAATCCAGTTTGGTCGCCCACCCCCGCGTGGTAGAAGCCGGCGTAACGGGGGTGCCTGATGAGCTAACGGGCCAAGCACTGGTTGCGTTTGTAATTCCGCAGGCTTCCGCGGCGCAGCTCAACGCGTCCGAGCAAGCGGCTTTAAGTCAGGAACTGCGTGAGCACGTGGCGCGAACAATTGGCCCCGTCGCGCGGCCGTCGGCAGTTGTTTTAACTCCGGATTTGCCCCGCACCCGGTCTGGAAAAATTCTGCGCCGCGTACTGGGAGAACTCTTTACTGGCCAGGAGCCGGGAGACCTCTCATCGCTGCAGTCTTCTCAGTCGCTCGCGCATGCCGCCCAGGCCGCGCGCCAGCATCAACTCATATCTCAAACCTAAGGACCCCCATGGCTACACATTCTGCTCCCGGCGCTGCGCCAACTAGTGCCGATCGCGAATTTGGGTTTCGCACCCGAGCTCTCCATGCCGGAAGCGTGCCCGATCCGACAGTGGGAGCGCGCGCGGTTCCTATCTACCAGTCAACAAGTTTCGTTTTTTCCGACACGTCAGATGCCGCCAACCTTTTCGCGCTCCAAAAATACGGTTCGATCTATTCGCGTATCGGAAATCCCACGGTCTCCGCTTTTGAAGAGCGCGTAGCCGCCTTGGAAGGCGGGATCGGGGCTGTTGCAACCGCCTCGGGCATGTCGGCCGAATTCATCACGTTTGCCTCACTAGCCGGCGCAGGAGACCACATCGTGGCAGCTGGCGGCCTATACGGCGGAACAGTTACCCAACTTGACGTGACGCTGCGCCGGTTCGGGGTGGAAACCACGTTTGTTTCCAGCTCTGATCCGGCGGACTACGCGGCGGCTATTAACGAGCGCACCAAAGCAATTTATGTTGAATCGATCGCGAATCCCTCCGGCGAGATCGCCGATATTGCGGGGCTGGCTGAAGTGGCCCACGGCGCGAACATTCCGCTTGTTGTCGATGCGACGCTTGCCACTCCTTACCTACACCGCCCCCTGGAACACGGCGCCGACATTGTGATTCACTCCGCGACCAAGTTCCTGGGCGGGCACGGGACGACCATCGGCGGTGTCGTGGTCGAAGCGGGCACGTTTGACTGGGGCAACGGCAAATTCCCGCTCCTGACCGAGCCCGTGCCCTCTTATAACGGCTTAAGTTGGTGGCAAAACTTCGGTGAATACGGCTTCTTGACCCGGCTGCGCTCCGAGCAGTTGCGCGATATCGGGCCAAGCCTTTCCCCCCACTCCGCATTTTTGCTGCTGCAAGGAGTTGAAACTCTGCCCCAGCGCATGGATGAGCACATTAAAAATGCGCACACGATCGCTAACTGGCTTGCCGATGACCCGCGCGTGGCCGCGGTGAACTGGGCGGGCTTGACAGACCACCCCCATCATGACCGCGCGCAAAAGTACTTCCCCGCCGGCCCGGGTTCGGTATTCGGTTTCCGGCTGGCAGGCGGCGTAAACGCCCGCGAAACCGGGCGCAAGTTCATTGAGTCGCTGCAATTGGCCTCACACGTAGCCAATATTGGTGATGCGAAAACACTAATTTTGCATCCGGCTTCGACGACGCATCAACAACTGACCACTGAGCAACTCGAAGCTGCCGGCGCGACTGAAGACCTCGTGCGAATCTCCGTCGGCCTGGAGGATGTTTCCGACATTTTATGGGACATCGACCAAGCCCTCACGGCGGCAACAGGAGGCACCAAATGAGCCCTTGGATCCAGCCCACCGCTGCTCGCCGGTTGGAAATACTGCAGCAAACTAAGTCGGTGGCGATTGTGGGAGCCTCAACAAACCCCGCGCGCGCCAGCTACTTCGTCGCCACGTATCTACTCTCGTCCTCCCCTTACCGCGTCTACCTGATAAATCCGCGCGCCACCGAAATTTTGGGGCAAGCGGTGTATCCGGACTTAGCGGCGCTGCCGGAGGTACCCGATCTGGTGGATGTTTTTCGACGCCACGATGACCTTCCACAGGTCGCCCAAGACGCGGCGAAGATTGGTGCACAAACGCTGTGGATTCAACTCGGTAGCTGGAATGACGAGGCCGCCCGGATCGGTACGCAAAGCGGGCTGAACGTGATTATGGATCGCTGTCTAAAGATCGAACACGCCCGCTTCCACGGCGGCTTAAATCTTGCCGGTTTCAACACCGGCGTGATCTCCTCACGACGCCAACTAACGTAGGCAGACGGCCCACAACGGCAGTTGGATCTCGTGAGGATGCGTCCAACTCGCAGTCGATTTATTCAAACGGGGGTCTGAATGAATCAAACTGCTCGACGGGGGTCGCAAGCAGTTGCTGCGAGTTGGACGCCCTTTAGGAATGTTTTACCGCGCGAAGATCGTTAGGCTAAGTACGGCCTACGCAATAAGCGGGTACCAAAAACTACAAGGAGACCCATGGCAAAGATCTACGACGACGTCACCCAGTTGGTTGGTCGCACCCCGCTGGTCCGTTTAAACCGGATCACCGAGGGCGCCCCGGGCACCGTCGCAGTCAAACTTGAGTACTACAACCCCGCCAAAAGCGTGAAAGATCGCATCGGCGTAGCCATCATTGACGCAGCAGTGGAGGCCGGTGATCTAAAACCGGGCGGCACGATCGTGGAAGCGACTTCTGGGAACACCGGCATTGCGCTGGCCATGGTGGCGGCGGCGCGCGGTTATAAGGCCGTATTCACGATGCCGGAATCCGCCTCCAAGGAGCGCCGCATTTTGCTGCGCGCCTACGGTGCCGAACTGGTTTTGACCCCAGCTGCGGGCGGAATGAAGGGCGCGGTAGAAAAGGCGGAAGAAATTGCGGCCGAGCGCGGTGGCGTGATCGCCCGCCAGTTCGCCAACAAAGCTAACCCACGCATTCATGCCAAGACCACGGCTGAAGAGATTTGGGCGGACACCGACGGCGAAGTTGACATCGTTGTGGCCGGAATTGGAACCGGTGGAACCATCACCGGCGTGGGCCGTGTTCTAAAAGAACGCAAGCCCGGCGTCCAAATTGTGGCCGTAGAACCTGCCGATTCTCCAATTTTGACCGGCGGTGAACCCGGGCCCCACAAAATTCAGGGCCTGGGCGCAAACTTCGTACCGGAAATTCTCGACACGGATATTTACGATGAGGTCTTCGATGCGCCCACTGACAAGTCCTTCGAGTTTGCTCGCCGCGCCGCGCGCGAGGAGGGTCTTTTGGTAGGCATTTCCTCCGGGGCGGCAATTTGGGCGGCAAATCAGCTGGCCCGGCGGGAAGAAAACGCGGGCAAGTTGATCGTCGCGGTTGTACCCTCATTCGGGGAGCGGTACCTGTCCACTGATCTTTTTGCAGATCTGGTTGACTAACTGCGGTGTTAATGACTCCTCATCGTTTGCGCACAGCGCGTCGAAGCTCCGGCCTCGGCGCGCTGTTGCGCGATGCCCGAAATAGGTTCCGAGATGACGTTAGGGCCGCGAAAGAACGCGACCCGGCCGTCCGATCGACCGCCGAGGTGGTTTTGGCCTACCCCGGTCTGCACGCCCTGTGGTTGCATCGCATGGCGCACCGGATGTGGCGCAAACCGGGCCTACGGCTAGCGGCTCGCGTATTTTCGCACCTAAACCGGGCACTTACTGGAATTGAAATTCACCCCGCTGCCCAGCTTGGTAAACGAGTTTTCATTGACCACGGAATGGGCGTGGTCATTGGGGAAACCGCCGAAGTTGGGGACGATGTTTTGCTTTACCACGCAGTGACGCTTGGGGGTCGTAGCATGTCGCGCGGCAAACGACACCCCACCGTTGGCAACGGCGTGGTGCTGGGCACCGGGGCGCGTGTCCTGGGGCCGGTAACTATCGGAGACGGCGCTCAGATTGGCGCCAATGCGGTGGTGGTTAAAGACGTCCCCGCCCACACGGTAGTCGTGGGCGTTCCCGGTCGCGTGCGTGAGCGTCCCGCGGAAAAATACGATGAATACGCTGATCCTGCCATCTATATTTAAGTGAGCGTGCGCCATGGTTTTCGTGATCGCTACTTTGCTGGGTATCGGTGCCTGGCTGATTGCGCTCCTGCTGCGCGCCGTTTTCACGTGGGCAGTTACGGCGCGCTATCAGCGTAAATACGGCACGCCCGAGCGGCTAGCGCAGGTTCGCGCCCCACTTGACGCAATTTTAAGTGGCGTAGTTGACGAACCGGTGCGCTTTGCCGCCCTGTGGTGGGTCATTGCGGTTAGCGCCTCGGGCGTCTTCACGCTCACCGCCACGACCGCGCCGGACGGAGCAGTTCTAGTTGGTCTGCTTTTTGCCACCGGTTGGGCCGGCGCGGAAATTGTTCACCTGGCCGTCGTTGTTGCTACCGCTACGCGCAGTTCTGATGAACACATGCGTCAGCAGTTCAAAGCCTCCGGGCTTACTGACCCCAAAACGGTTGCGCTGCGCGTGGGCGCGGCGCTGCTGCGCAACTTTGGATTGACGCTGATCTTGGTCGTAATGCCCATTTTGGTTCTCGTGACTTTGACCGCGCGCGCTGCTGTAGCGCTGCTTGCGGTTCGCCGCATGGTCAACGCGGTGGAGGAACAGCCCCAAAACACGCTGCTCACATCCGGGTTCCTTGCCGGAGCGATTTTTGCGGTGGCTGGCGGAGTTTTGGTGCTCGTGAGCTAGCCCCCTGGTCGGCTGCGGCTGCCCGCAGTTAGCCCGCTGGCACCAGCGCGCGGTCATCAGCGCGCGTGGTCTACTTCGCCTCGTATTCAGCCATGAGCCGGATGCGACGCGCGTGGCGTTCGGCTTCACTAAACGGCTCAGCAATGAAGGTTTCAATCAGTTCGAGCATGGTGGCCTCATCGTGCTGGCGCGCCCCAATGGAAACAACATTTGCATCATTGTGCTGGCGCGCGAGTTTGGCTGTTTCCGTGTTCCACACCAGGGCAGCGCGCACACCCGCCACCTTATTTGCCGCTATTTGCTCCCCATTGCCCGAGCCGCCAATAACTACACCCAAAGTGCCCTCTTCGGCAACCACCGCCTCGCCGACCGCGAAGCAAAACGGCGGATAGTCATCTTCCGCGTCGTATTCATGAGCGCCGTGGTCGACAACGTCGTGCCCGGCGGCTTTCAGGTGGTCGACAATCCGGTTCTTAATTTCAAATCCGGCGTGATCGGTTCCAATATGAATGCGCATAACTTGGCATTCTGCCAGGCTCGAACTTTCATCTGGAACACGACTGGGCGCTACCGGCATGTGGCGGTAGCGCCCAGTGCATCAGTGCTGACATTTCGAAGGTGCGAACATCTTCAGCAGGCTAAAGGCGCGCTCCAGTGCCGCGTTTCGACTTAAGAAAAGTCTGGGTCTGCCTGGCGCGTGCGCTTCAATTCATAAAAGCCCGGCGTCTGGCCAACCAACAGGCAACCGTCCCAAAGTTTTCCAGCGTCCTCACCCTTTGGTGCCGGGGTGACGACCGGACCGAAGAACGCCGTGCCTTCAAAAGCCACAATGGGCGTACCGACGTCCTCCCCCACGAGGTTGATACCGCGGCTGTGGCTTGCGCGCAATTGCGGATCAAACTCATCGGAGTCGTAGTACTTCATCAAATCCGTAGGCAGGCCCACCTCTTCAAGTGCCTCTTTTACGATTTCATCATGCGGCTCACTCTTGCGCCGGCCCTGTGGGTGGTACCGCGTACCGATCGCATCGTAGAGCTGCTTCACATACTGGCGTCCGTGGAGCTCTTGGGCGGCGATGATCACGCGCACCGGGCCCCAGGCCTTGTCCATCGAGGCACGATAATCGGCTGGCAGATCGCGCCCCTCATTAAGGACGGCCAGGGACATCACGTGCCATTCCACGTTGATATCGCGGACCTTAGTGACCTCTTCCATCCAGCGAGAGGTCATCCAGGCCCACGGGCATTGCGGGTCAAACCAAAATTCTGCAGTCGGTTTTGTCATGGCGTCATAATCTCAGACTTCCCCGTTAGAGGGAAAGGCGCCCGTTTTCCAGCGTGCCTAGCCCCTCGCGTCCGTGTCTAGAGCCGGCGCAGTAGGGAGCGCAGCGCGGGCATTTCCGACAGTTCGTCCACCACTACGACCGCCCCAAAAGCATCGCGCAGGGGCCATAATTTCTCGTTATCGCTGCCGGGCCATTCTCGCTGGCCCACCACGTCACGCAGGCGCAGTGTTGTGAACCGAGGAGGCTGGCGTACCGCCCAAGCATGCAACGCCTCAATCAGCGAGCGCTGCGAGAATTCTGCCTCCAATAGGCCGGCGTCAGCTAAAACCTGCACCAGATTGTCATGCGCATTCGCGGCATCGCGCCGCAGTTCTTCCTGCTCATGATCACTGAAGTCCTCGGTTAAGGCTTCGAGAAAGTCCTCCGTCAAGTAGGCCGCCAACGGCATATCCAGCGGAGTGGCAATCTCTAGCAGCTCTTGCGGCGCAAAGCTTTCCGTATTGAGTGCGCGCTGGCCCTGGTCCTCACGCCACAGCTGCGTTGTGGTTGGAAGGTTAAGTTGCCGGGCTGCGGCTGCTTCCTGTTCATTTTGGACGTCGAGGATCACCCCGGTCTTGGTGCGTTCGGCTTCAATCGCGGTTACGGAAAGGAGCGCGGGCAAATCTTGGATCGGGGCCTGAACCTGCGCCACGACTGCCCCCGCGCCGGTGGCAACACTTCGAAACCAATCCGCCTGTTGTGTTAGGTCTGAATCGGTGGCGTCCCGGCTTTCATGTCGGATCAGGCCAATGCGGGCTCCGGCCGCGCGCATGCGTTGATGGGCCCGTTCGAGTTGCTGGGCGATGTACCACTGCCGTCGTTTTTGCTGTTCAATCTGATTGGCGAGTTCATCCCCAGCGCGTCGAGCACCAAAAGCCTCCGGCGTCTGAGCGTCTTCGGGCCAATCCGTGTCGGTTTGATGACAATTTTCGGCAATCGCCGCCCACAGGGCGAAATCTGCCAGCCGGCGTCCTTCGCGCGCAACAAAGGCGTCGAATTCGGCTTGGCGCGCGGGTGAAAGTGCAACGGAATCAATGAGTTGCAGCGCCGCGGTTTTGGCTCGCGCAATTGTGGGGGTATCAATGGCGTCCGCGCTGGCGTTAATTTTGTGGAACTCTTCGGCTTCCCATTCAATTAGCGCGCGATCAGGCGCCGTAAGGTAAGCCAGTTCGGGGATTTCTTCAATGCGAAGCAGCACGGCCGGCAAGTATCGGTTGCGCACTTCTTGTGCTAAGAAATCCGCCGGTGCAAGGCCTTCGCCGGGAAAGCGCAAGTGCGACAGTGCTTGGGGGCGCACGTAGGCATAGTCACTGCCCCAGCCGGCGGATAAAACAGCGAGTTCGCCTAAGTCTGCCAGGTCGCCGATTCCCCAAGAGCGCTTGGAGCGAACGGTGGCGAGATCCAGCGCAAGGCCCCAGCCTTTAAAATCCCCATAAATTGCTTGTGGGGTGATCAACACGAGGCCGTTAGCGGCGCGGTTATCACTGATGAGTTCGAGCCGGTAATAACCCGACTCCAGATGGTCGGGAATTTCAAAGGTGGCGCGGCCAATGAGTGCGCCGTCTAATTCCTGCGGTTCATGCCACACATCAAGTTGACGCAGCCCAATTGCTGAGTCGGCGTCGCATTGCGCGGCTTCGACGTGTGGGGCACGAATGGCGGTTAGCTTTACTACCACCTCGTCACCGTGGGGAATGTGTACCGCTATTTGCTGGCTAGTGCCGGATGGGACGACTGTGCAAGGTGGTACGGTCTCGCGCCACGCTTCTAGTTCGGGTTCCACGTGGCGCTGCTCCCCGCTGGTCATCCACAACCTCACTTCGCCTCTTCATTTGCTCTTTGCAGCCATTTTGCCAGACGAATGCCGCATTGCGTGGGCAAAACTCTCTTTGAGCGCGTTGGCAGGTTAACCTGGCTGCTGTGAATATCGCGGAATCAACCACCGAGACAGTGACCGAAGCCGGCGGGGACTTTCTGGAGTTCTTGTTGGGCGCTCCCCTGCGCATCGCCTGCATTATTCTGGGCGGTTTTCTCGTCGTGGGCCTGCTGCGCATAGTGATTAATCGCGTGGAAGAGCGGGTGGCTACTGGGGAAAGTCGCGGCCGCAAACGCCGCCTTTCCCGATTGGCGCCAACGGAGCTTTCCAAGGCTTTGCGAGCGTCTAATCCTGCGGCAGTTCAGCGTCGCGCCCAGCGCGCCCGCACGCTGGGTTCCGTTATGCGCTCAACCTCTGCGCTTTTGATTTCTACCGTTGTCATCCTGATGGTCTTAGCGGAACTGGGCGTGTCAGTGGCGCCCTTGCTGGCATCTGCGGGAATTGTTGGTGTGGCACTCGGTTTTGGCGCCCAGGCGCTGGTGAAAGACTTCTTATCCGGAATCTTCATGATGGCCGAGGACCAGTACGGGGTGGGAGACGTTGTTGACCTGGGCGAAGTCTCGGGATCAGTAGAGGCAGTGGGGCTGCGGGTGACGCGGATCCGCGAATATAACGGCACGCTGTGGTACGTACGAAACGGTGAGGTACTGCGGGTGGGCAATATGACGCAGATGTGGGCACGTGTGATGTGCGATATCAAAATTGACTACCACGCCGACCTGGAGAAGGCCGAGGATGTCCTGTTAGAAGTTGGGACTACCCTGGCCGCCGAAGATGATTGGAGCGCAGAGATCCTTGAAGCTCCCGAGATAACCGGGGTGGAGGATTTGGATGCTGAAGGCGCGCTCATCCGGCTCATTGCGAAGACCACGCCGGGTATGCAGTGGGCCGTGGGGCGCGAGCTGCGCCGCCGCGCGAAAATCGCGTTCGATACTAATGGGATCGCGCTGGCAAAGACCCAGCTTCGGGTCGAATCCCAAGGCCAAGGCGATTAATTTGGTGCTAGCAGCAATGCTGATGCTCTTGCTGTCTCTTAGAAATTAGGGAACAAGGAGCCTAAGACTCGAGCTGGAATAGCGGAGCGCCCGCGTCAATCATTGCTCCAATTTCGGCTACGCTTTCGACTTCTTCTGCAAATGCTTCCAGTGCAATCACCGGACAGATCGCGTGCCGGCCAGATGCCTCCACGTCGTTTGGGTCCCATGAGACCAGGACCTGGCCGGCGACGACCTCATCGCCCTGATTGACGTGCAGGGCAAAACCGTCGCCCTGGAGTTGGACGGTATCGAGACCCAGATGCACTAGCACCGCTCGCTGCCCATGGTCAGGATCATTACTGGTGATGACGAAGGCGTGCGCGTGGACGGAAGTCACCGTACCCGCGATGGGCGCTACTGCATCAATTTCTCCATCAGTGGGTCCTGCGGGTGGGTCCACGGCAACTCCGGGGCCCACCATGCCATCAGAAAAGATGGGATCAGGTACCTCATCGAGTGCAACAACCACGCCGGGCACCGGCGCGAGAACTGTCAGGGTCAACGCAGGTCCTGCATCGCGGCAGCCAAATCATCGGCCTCGGGGCCGACAACTACTTGGACGATGCGGCCAGAATGCACGACACCAAAGGCGCCCTTTGCCTTTAATTCGTCATCGTTAACGTGGGCGGGATCTGCCACCTGGACGCGCAGGCGCGTGATGCATGGTTCAAGATCGACAATGTTCTGGGCGCCTCCAAGAGCAGAAATGAAATCCTGTGCTTTGCTCATTGCCTCTCCTAAATCTATGCCTGCTGTCTTAGTTAAAATCCTAGCCTGGATTAGCGATTGGTAAGAAAATCTGCCAGCGCACTAATTGCTTCGTCCGCGTCATTGCCATCAGAGCTTAAAATTACCTCATCGCCCTCGGAAATTCCCAGATTCATGACCGCCAAGATGGAAGTGGTTTCCACCCGGTCAGAGTTGTTTGCGCTAATAAAAACGATAGCCGGTTGATCGGCTGCTAGTTGCACAAATTCCGCGGCGGACCGTGCGTGGAGCCCATCAGCTACCGAAACGATAACTCGCTGCTCCATCCCACCAACCTTTCATTCCAACCGGGGCCTGGCAGACATCGTATGCCCCAACCCTCATTTTCCCAGAATCTGCTATGCGACACTAGCAACTGTGACAACTGCTAATTCCGCCCCCGGATCCTCCAAAGCCGCCCGACCTGACTCTTTCTTCGAGGCGATCGGCGGGCATGCTGCCTTTGAAAAACTCGTGCGCATTTTCTACGAGGGTGTTGCACATGACCCGGTGATGCGGGAAATGTACCCCGAAGAAGACCTGGGCCCCGCAGCCGAGCGGCTGCAATTATTTTTAGAGCAGTACTGGGGCGGTCCCACCACCTATTCCGAAACCCGCGGGCACCCGCGGTTGCGGATGCGGCACCAGCCCTACACCATCAATACCGATGCGCGAGATCGGTGGTTAAAACACATGCGGGCCGGTGTGCAGGCGCTTAAGTTATCGCCGGTCCATGAAGCGCAGCTTTGGGATTATTTGGAACGTGCCGCCCACTCACTTGTCAACGCACCGGATTAAGAGTCAGCGGCCATCCGAGCCACTACGTGTCCGGCCCGCGTACTGAGGCGAAACCAGGTGCCAGAGCGATAAACCGCAACTTCATCATCGGGGTGAATGAACCCCAAAACATCGAGCCCAAATGCGGCACCCGTGGGCACACCGGGGAGCATCGGCGTGAACCAAATTCGGTTACGCAGCGCGGTAACCATGGGCATTCCTGGGACCTGCGGAGTGCTTTCGGCCAGTTCATCAGCGCCCGCCCGCGCCGCCGCAATCACTTCTTCCGCATCAATCTTGCCCACCGGTTCCCAGTTCGAAGTCGGCGGAAGATCCCGTGCCCAATTGGCAGCGGCAATCACGGGAGGAATTCCCAACTCGGAGTGCAGCAGGTTCACTTCACGCGCAAGCCGATCTGCGACTCCGGCTAGATAGACGGTCGCTTCAACTTCGCCTGGATGAGTTAGCTCAAAGGTGCGCATTCCTAACACGGTGCCAGCCACGCCGTCCAAAATTGCGACCCACGCAGCCAAAATGGCGCGGGATTTGGGGGCGCTGAGATGTACCGCTCCCCCGCCGTCGACGCGCCGGGCCCGCCCGATGAAAGTTTTTAAATCTTGCCAAACATTGGGCCCGGCCAGGTGCAGAGATTGGCTGGGTTGGCCGGATTCGAAAGGAGTCATGGGGGTGGAAAGCACGCCTCCATGTTGCCCTGTGACCGGGGCGAGGGGGTAGGGCCGGCCGGGTTATCTGGTCAAATAGGACTTGTGACTAGGACTTATGCTGCCGTTGATCGGTTGTTGGCCGCGCTTAGTTTGACGCCCGTTTCGGGGCAAGAAAACGTCTTTAGCGGCGCGAATCTTCCCCATCCATCGGGTCGAATCTTTGGCGGGCACACGCTAGCGCAGGCGCTTTTGGCTGCGGGTAAAACCGTGCCCGAGGGCCGGCTGCCCCACTCAATGCACGGCTATTTTTTGCGACCTGGCGAAGTAGATACGCCCTCCCGGCTCGCGGTGGAGCGACTGCGCGATGGGCGCTCGTTTTCGGCGCGCCGGACACACGCCTTGCAATATGACAGACCAATTTTGTCGATGATCGCTTCTTTTCAAGAACAGCAGGAGGGCTTTAGTCACGAATTAGCCATGCCCGATGTTCCGGGGCCCGAAGAGGCGCAGAGCGTAATTGACCTGCTGGGCCCCATTGATCATCCGGCGGCTCAGTATTGGGTGCGTGAGGTTCCCTTTGAGGTCCGTCACATTTCGCCGCCGCTGTGGCTAGAGCCGGATCCGCAAGCTGCTGAGGCGCAGTCTTTGTGGATGCGCTGCCGAGCAGACCTGCCCGATGACAAACTGCTGCACGCTGCGCTGTTGGCCTACTCCTGCGACCACGTCATGTTGGAGCCAATTTTGCGCCGACACTCGCTGAGTTGGACCTCACCCGGGACGTCAATTGCGAGTTTGGACCACGCCATGTGGTGGCATCGCCCCGCCCGGGTGGATCAGTGGTTGCTGTATTTACAGGATTCACCTTCGGCCGGGGGTGGTCGCGGCTTAGGTACGGCGAAGGTCTTCACCCAAGACGGAGACCTGGTGGCGACCATTGCGCAAGAAGGCATGGTGCGGGCGCGGTAGGAGTGCGCGAGCAGTAGGAAGGCGCGAGCGCGGCGGAATGGGCGCGAGCGGCGGCTAGTTCTGAACCTAGCGGCGGCGGAACTTCGGAGCGGGCCCCAGAAGTGGTTCCCACACTGCTCGCTCTTCAGCCGTAATGCGCCGCGGTTTTTGCGTCCGCGCGTCGGCCATGACAATTGTGGTTAGGGCGTGGGCATATTTTTCAGTTCCCGCGTGATTGCCCACCTCATAGCACAGATCGAGGCTCGCCCCACCCAGGTGGCTAATCCACATGCTGATTTGCACGGGTTGGCGCTGATAGGGAATTTGCCGTAAATACTCAATTTCAAGGCGCGCAATCAGGGTGGCGGTTTCGGAGCCGGGTGTCGCGTCCAAAATTGCCGTTGCCGGTCGGTCCGGATCGGAGGAAGCCCAGAAGGCATGGATCCGGGCTTCCTCCAAGATGCGCAGGAGTTCCGCATTGTTCACGTGGCTGTATGCGTCGATGTCCGACCAGCGCAGCGTGATGGGAACCGTGAGTTTTTCGGTCATTAGCTGCGGGTTAGTTTGCGGTAAGTGACACGGTGGGGCCGGGCCGCCTCCGGTCCGAGGCGTTCGACTTTATTTTCCTCATAGGCAGCGAAGTTACCCTCAAACCAGTACCACTGGGCCGGGTCCTCCTCAGTTCCTTCCCACGCCAGGATGTGGGTTGCGACGCGGTCGAGGAACCACCGGTCGTGCGAGGTAACTACCGCGCAACCCGGGAATTCCAGCAGGGCGTTTTCAAGCGAGCCCAGGGTTTCGACGTCGAGGTCGTTTGTCGGCTCATCCAGCAGGAGTAAGTTTCCCCCCTGCTTGAGGGTTAGCGCGAGGTTCAAGCGGTTGCGCTCCCCACCGGAAAGCACGCCGGCCGGCTTTTGTTGATCGTGGCCCTTGAAGCCGAAAGCGCTGACATATGCGCGCGAGGGCATCTCCACGTTGCCAACGTGAATGTAGTCGAGCCCGTCGGATACCACCTGCCACACCGACTCTTCTGGGTCAATGCCGGCTCGGGTCTGGTCGACGTAGGAAATCTTTACGGTTTCGCCGATTTTGAGATCGCCCTCATCGAGGGACTCTAGTCCCACCATGGTCTTAAACAGCGTGGTCTTTCCGACACCGTTAGGGCCGATGATGCCCACGATGCCGTTGGGCGGCAGCGTGAAAGAGAGGCCGTCAATGAGGACGCGATCCCCAAAGCCCTTCTTAATGTCACTGGCCTCGATTACTACCGAGCCCAGGCGCGGGCCGGGCGGGATTTGAATCTCATCGAAGTCGAGCTTGCGAGTGCGCTCAGCCTCGGCGGCCATTTCTTCGTACCGTTCGAGTCGGGCCCGTGACTTACTCTGCCGGCCCTTGGCGCTCGAGCGCACCCACTCCAACTCATCGGCCAGTCGCTTAGCGAGTTTGGCGTCTTTTTTGCCCTGGATTTGCAGGCGTTCCTGCTTTTTCTCCAGGTAGGTGGAGTAGTTGCCCTCATAGGCGTGGAGTCGGCCGCGGTCCACCTCGCCGATCCATTCCGCGACGTGATCTAAGAAGTAGCGGTCGTGTGTTACGGCGATAACGGCGCCGGGATACTTGCCCAGGTGCTGTTCCAGCCAGAGGACGGATTCGGCGTCCAGGTGGTTAGTGGGCTCGTCAAGCAAGAGCAAGTCTGGCTGCTCTAATAGGAGCTTGCATAGCGCTACGCGGCGGCGCTCTCCCCCGGATAAGACTTTGACATCCATATCTGAGGGTGGGCAGCGCAGTGCGTCCATTGCCTGTTGCAGTTGCGCGTCAAGGTCCCAAGCATCAGCGGCATCTATTGCCTCTTGTAGTTGCCCCATCTCTTCCATGAGGGCATCAAAGTCGGCATCGGGCTCGGCCATGAGGCCAGAGATTTCGTTGAAGCGGTCGACTTTGGCCTTGATGTCGGCCACGCCCTCTTCCACGTTGCCCAAAACCGTCTTGTCTTCATTTAGGGGCGGTTCTTGTTCCAGAATTCCGACGCTATAGCCCGGACTTAAGCGCGCTTCACCGTTTGAGGCCTCGTCAAGGCCCGCCATGATCTTCAAAATCGTGGACTTTCCCGCCCCATTTGGGCCCACCAAGCCAATCTTGGCACCGGGATAAAAACTCATGGTGACGTCATCAAGGATCACCTTGTCGCCGTGCGCCTTGCGCGCTTTGTACATGGTGTAGATGAACTCAGCCAACATTCCTCGTCTCAGGTTGGGGTGCGAATCACTTCGTTAAAACTTATACCGCAAAACTTATACCGCACCACACGGATTGATGGCCGCTACGCGGACGTAGCGGCCAGGCATGTCGAGAAATAAGCCTAAGGCCTGCCGTCCAACACTACATTCCCGGCGTAGCATGACCGCGAACCGTTAAGCGCAGCGCAGTTATCCCTTAAGCCCGGTTTGGGCCAGCCCCTGGATGAACTGCCTTTGAGCCAACACGAAGATAACAAGTATCGGAATTACCGTCATAGAGCCCGCAGCCAGTTGAATATTCCACATCTCGCCGCCATAAGCGTCGGTGAATCTGGTTAATGCCTGTGGCACGGTGAACATTTCTGGCGACTGTAAAAACACTGTCGGTTCCAAATACAGATTCCACACATGCTGAAACGTGAAAATGGCCACAGCGGCCAATGCACTCCGGGAAAGCGGCATGGCTATCAGAAACCATGTTCGCCAGCGGCCGAGGCCATCAAGACGTGCCGCTTCCTCTAATTCTATCGGCAGGGTAATGAAGAATTGTCGCATGATGAAGGTTGCTAACACACTTGGCGCTCCGAACGTAGTTGCTAGTATTAACGGCCAATGCGTATCAATCATTCCCCATTCATTAAACATCTTGAACAATGGAATGATTGTGACTTCGCTCGGTATCAATAAGCCGATAAGAACAACCAAAAATAAGAAGTTTTGACCTTTAAAGCGTATGCGCGCAAACGCATATCCGGCCAATGATGAAAAGATCATCGTACCGAGCGTGACAAGCGCAGCGATGTAGACACTGTTAAAGTATTGCCTTGCGAATGGCTGCACTATAAACGCTTCACGATATGCATCCAATGTGGGCTCAGAGGGCCATAAGGTCGGTGGGTATGCAAAGATTTCGCTTAGCGGCTTCAATGATGACGTAATCATCCACCAGGTCGGCATCACAAAAGGAAGAGCCAATACTGACAAGGAAACGTAAAACGCAATCCGAGGCCAGATGGGGCGACGCGTTTTCGTTTCACCCTTCACCGACCTTGTTTTGCCGGCCTCGGGTGGACCAGCGGGCGCATCAACATCTAAATCAATTGGGACCGCCAAATCACTATTGCTCATAATGCACCCATCGCTTACGCATCTGCCACTGAACTACCGTAAGAACCAAAACAATTAGAAAGAGTATTATCGCTAAAAGGGAGCCGTAGCCTAGTTGGTGGAAATCGAACGATTGCTGAACTATGTAATAGACCAGCACCGTCGTCGACATGCCGGGGCCGCCCTGTGTTAAGACGGCAACTTGTGCATAAACTTGCAAAGATCCAACAATGGTGATGATCGAGGTTAAAAGAATCATCGGCGATATAAGCGGCACGGTCATTTTACTGAAGATCTTGCGCCGATTCGCTCCATCTAGCGCTGCTGCTTCGTACAGTTCCGTCGGCACACCCTGCAGTGCCGAGAGGAACAAAACCATATTTAGCCCAACGTTCTTAAACACCTGAACGACGATCACCGATATCATCGCTCCCCAACCTTCTCGTAGCCAGTTTGGGCCGTCTATGCCCATCATGCTCAAAAGGGCATTAATACCTCCATTATCTTGGAGTAAGAAGCCCCAAACGATCGTCCAGGCTACTAGCGAAATTACAACTGGGGAGAAGAAGACTGTACGGAAGAACGCCGTTCCACGTATTTTGCGGTTCAGCATTACTGCGAGGAATAACGCCAACGACAAGTTGAAGATAACTAGGCCGAGTGAAAAGACTCCTGTATTTCGCAGCACGGTATTCATGTCGGGGTCGTTCAGGAACTTTTTGAAGTTGTCTATCCCGACGAAGCTGAAGTCATTAGCTAATACGTTCCACTCATGGAACGAGTAATAAAAAATTAGACCTAGAGGAACCAACACAAAAAGTGCTATTCCCAGTACCTGGGGGGCTATGAATACATAGCCGGTAAGCGCGTCCCGCGTCTGATACGTAAAACGCTTTTTCTTAGGAAGGGTGTCCCCCACCCGCCGCGAGCGGTTGGGGGACAGGTTCGTACTCACGATTCTGCATCCTTCAAATATGTTTCGATAGATGCACAGGTAGCGCCTAATATTTCTTCAATGTCGGCGTTGTTTTTCCATAGGTCATCAAGGGACGCGCGGACCTTCTGACTTATTTCTTGATTATTCGAGTGCCCCGGACGCACCTCGCCGGTTTCGATTCCCGGGACAACCACCGACTCGATCTGCTCCGGGCTCAATCGGGGATTAGATTCCGACAGTACTTCTGCAGTCAGAAGTGATTCACGCGGCGGCGGGAAGAATTCTGCTAGTTCTTCCGCATTCTCGGGATTGGTGAAGAAGGCGAGGAATTCGGCGGCCGCGTCCTCGTTCTTGCTTGCCGTCAAAACGCCCAGGCCGGCCTGTCCGGTAACCGAATATTCACCTTCGGGGCCATGTGGAAGAGATAGCAGTTCCCAGTTGAAGCCGTCTTCAGGAAGCTCCGATGCGCGAGAAATTTGGGTCACCGTAAATGCGGCATCGCCCGCGAAAAAGTCAGCAGTCGTGCCCGGCCCTGGCATCGAATTGCTTTCGAAGGCAGCATCGTGCAAGAACTCGAAGGCAGAAACCATTTCTGGACTGTCAAAAGTACAAGTGGTTCCAGCTTCATCCCACGGGCTGGCACCCCATCCGTTCCAAACCGTGCTTAGATAAACCCAATCCAAGTACTCGAAGTCTCTGATGATGAACCCGTTTTTTCCGGTTTCTTCCTTAACCTTCGATCCGGCTGCACTAACCTTTTCCCAAGTCCAATCGCCACTGGAAACCATTTCTTCGGAATTGGGCAAACCGCTTTCCTCGAGCAGGTCTTCATTAACGAACGTCACAAACGGCGAGGTACTGAACGGATATGCCAGTATCTCTGTGTCGTCTTTCCACAACTCCAATGCTTTCTCATTCAAGTCGTGGAATTCATAACCATCCGTGGACTCGAGAACATCATTGAGCGGAACCAGCGCACCGCTTTGCACGAAATCCGGGGCTGTGTCATCGAATATCCACGCTAAATCCGGCGGGCTGCCACCTGCGATCTGCGTCGTCAATGTCGACGTGTAGTCGTCGAACGGAAGGGGGTCAAACTTTATCGAACTAATTTCCGGATGCGTTTCCATATAGGCATCAGCGATTCCCTGGAACAAATCCAAGTGTGCATCCGCGGATGTCCAGACGGTCATACGCAGGTCAATCGAATCAGCTTCCGGCTCATCCGAAGAACCCGAACCAGAAGCACAGCTGGCCGCCAAGAGCGTCGTGCCCACCAAGACGCCAGCCGATTTCAACTTCTTTGTTGATTTCATTTTTTTCCTTTCTAGTAACCTTTAACCTCTGGCCAGTGCAGCTCCACGCCGGACTTAATTAGTGTTTGTTGGTATTGCCGCAACGAGGCCTTGTTTTCATAGACGTCATGGGGTGACAGATCGTTGTCCAAGCAATAGTGGGCAAGCATTCCTGCGCTCTCACCGATATTCCACTCAGTGGGATGCAGGCGAAATGCACCGTTAGTTATATGCGTTGAGCCAATATTTTTTCCGGCCGCTAGGAGGTTGCTAATTCTTTGCGGTATCAACAGTCCCAGCGGGATCTCAAAGGGCCTGCTTGGAACATCGAGATAGTTATCGCCACCGGTGGATGGATGCAGGTCGATCCGGTACATGCCCACACCAACGGAATCGCTCACCACATAAGGAGCGGCATCGCCGGCGAGCGAGATAGACAGATCGTTCTCGGTCACTGTCGCAACGGTTTTAAGGCGACGTGATTCCCGTATATAAGGTGCCATTGCTAAGCCATCCGGTCCCTGAGTGATATCACTGCGCAATCGCAAGCCGGGGAAACCTTGCCCTCCATCGGGTCGGGGAGCTTCAGTTTGCAACCAATAAAGCATTGACAAAGACTGCCGCCGCGCAGCGCGCTCATGCTGCTGACGCTCCGCTTGCTCACAGCCGACTAGCGGCCCATCCAAATAATCGATCATGGGCCAGTTCACCAGCACGATGTCGCTTTGATAGGTGCCTGGTAGAAAATTGCTTCGATCAATAATTCTGCGGAATTTCCACAGTTCACGATCCCCGGGATCCTTAGCCTGGTCCGCATCACGCAACACATCGTCTGCTGGATTAGGTGTAAACGTCCGCGTGAGAGTTTCGAGAGTGCGGGGATCTGGACCGGTAAGCGACAGCATGGGCGCACCCCAATAATTGGGCTGCTTTGTACGCCAATATGAATAGTCTTCGGGTTCGGGAATAACGAAGTTTTCGCCCTCGATGTGATCGATTGCAAAACACCAGCTAAAAGCTTGCTGGTTGTTTGGTTGCGCTTCTAATGGAGCACTCGGCTCGCCCGTATCGCTTTGAGCCTCGAAACCAGTGACGTACTCGGCTTCAACGATCGGCAAGACATCACCGAGTTCCGTAGCATCCAACACGTATTCTGACCTGATAACGAAGGTCTCGCCACTAATCTTTGACTTAACTGTGACAGAGGCGATTCGGTCGCCATCCATCGTGGCAGCTACCGGGACACTTGGCTTAAGCACTAACAGGCGGCCGCTCGATTCATAGGGCGCGAGCATCGACTCGATAGTTGCGGCGGCAACCTTGGGCTCAACGCAGATTTTACTAACTAGGCCGTTTCCGGGATTCAAATAGGGATCGGCCTGGGCCGCAAGCGTTAACGGATAATTGTTCTTGTAATAAAGACGCAAACTATCGCGTAATCGTCGATAGCGATTGGTGCATCCAAAATGTTCAATCCAGGAGTGCTCATCGAGCGGTACAGCTTGACTCGTTAATTGCCCACCTAGCCACTCGTATTCTTCGGTCAAAATAACCTTGCGCCCCGATTCAGCCAGAGCCAAAGCCGCCCCGACACCCCCGAGCCCACCACCAACAACCAAAACGTCGCAATACAGCTCACTAGAACCGCGCCCTTGTAAGTAAATGTTTGGGTTCGGAGTCGAGCGCAGCGAATGCTTACTCATCTATTTCCTTTCGGTAGTTATCAAACTCGAGCAGCAACCAGAGTTTTTCCAGAAACCAATTCACAGGGAAGCAACAGTTGATAGTCAGCGGTGTTTTTAGGAATTCCGGAGATGAGGATTTTTGCCAACAGCGTCAAGGACTCGGCTCCAAGTTTTTGGCGCGGTGGGCTTAGCCTTGTAAAATCTGGATCGTTCTCGAACAGTGTCGAGGGATCTGCCAGGGTAACGATTGACAACTCGCGGGGCACATCAACCGAGTTTTTAATAGCTTCTCGATAGATCAAAGAGGCGTGCGCTGGGTCCTCAGCAAAAACGACGCTTGCACCGCTGGATACAACCTGGCTCCACAAGTCCTGTGAAGTTCGCGCTGCAACCGAGATCGGCGTCTGCCTAAGGATGCTCGGGTCCATTTCAGACATACCACGTACGAAGCCACGTATACGATCTGCAACGGATTCTGCCTCCGTATCTCGATGCAGTAGCAAGAACTTACGATGACCTAACTTCCATGCTTTTTCGACTAGTTGAACAACGCCATCGACGTAGTTAGCGCCAACATATGGCACATTTTGAGTATCACGGCGGCCAACTGCGACAAATGGATAGTCTCCGGAAACTAAGCGCTCTAGATCAGCGCTTTCAATTTCGAGACCCAGTAATAAACAGCCATCAGCAAGTCGCAGTCGATTAGTAGGGTGAAATAACTCTCTGCGACCATCTTGTACCGGCGCTGAAGTGAACATTAATAAGTCGTAACCAAGAATCTCTGCCTGAGCTTCTACCCCGGTTAATAACTCTGAATAAAAGTCACGAGTCTCTGCAGGAAAAGCGGCCTCATATGTAAAAACACCGATCAATTTATTGGCAACACCGGCCAAGCTGCGTGCGGCAGGATCCGCGACATAGCCATGCTCCTGCAGCACCTTCAGGACACGCTCCCGTGTTTCTGGTGGGATCCGCGCAGAGGAACCTTCCTTGTTATTCACGACCAACGAAACCGTTGACTGACTAACGTTTGCCAACTCAGCGATCTTGCGCTGGGTCAGCCTGCGCGGCGTGCTCATATTTACAGACCACCACCAATCCGGCACGCCAGCGTGCCGCCCTCTTCCATTGAAATTTGGTCAACCAGAGGCTAATCTAGTGACTTAACCACTGATCATACGTATTATCAGAACGGTTTAGAGTTTACACACCCTCTTGCACTGTTTGTCAACTTCGATGAGAAAGTGAGCGGTCAATGATGATCGACCAAGGAGCCACAAGGAATCCGCGTACTGTTGCGCGGATGCTCCTTGCCTTGCTACTAGCAATCGGCCTCGTCACGGCAAGCGATGTCCCCCAAGCACATGCGCAGGCCGAAGAGGTGCCGGATGGCTGGCCAAATTTTGGATTCCAAGAAATAGTCACTGACAAATCGTCAATGTCATTCAACCCGACTAATGAATATATTTTTCCAAGCATCTTCCACGCTGGGTATTATCTTGATGATCCTTTGGGTGAATGGTACTTATATTACGCGCCACATGATCCCCCCGGTGGCATATCACTAATGTATTCAGATAGCCTCGACGGTCCGTGGACCGAGTATGAAGATAACCCTATTATTCCCAGCAAGTGGGAGCCACATTTCGATGTTTCACACGTCTCCACACCAGAGACGATTTGGATGGAATCCGAAGAAGAAGTTTATCTTTATTTCCATGGCGAAAATTCACACACCCGCTGGGCTACAAGTTCAGATGGCATCCACTTCAGTTATGGCGGAACAGCCTTAGAAAACAGCATGAGCGGCGCCGAGGTCACCGAAACAAGTTATGCACGTGTGTTCGAGCATCCGAATCCGGATTCTCCTTATCAGTACGGCATGTTTTACATGGCCAATGAGCGGGATGACATCCGGCGGATTCGGCTTGCTGAATCTCTAGACGGAGAAAACTGGGAAGTTGTGCCTGGCTATGTCGTTGAACCCGGGCAGGTAGAAGGTCAGAACGTTTCCAGCGCCAACCTATGGGAATGGAACGGCACTTTATACGTCACCTATCACGCCTCAAGTGGCTCAATATACGCCCGCACAATTGATCAAACACTGCGAAATGTGGGCGAGGAACCTTTACTGCTCCACAGCTCGAGCGGTGTTGGTGCTGATACGGGCAGGGTTGCTGCGCCCGAGATAGTTACACATGATGGGCAGACATACCTATTTTATGAAGCCGGAGATCGGCTAGGAGCAACGATCGCCTTCGCGAAAGACGGTTTTCCCGCTAAACCCGTTCAAGAAGGCAACATCTTCGCCCCTGATCCCACGGATCCGCTTAATGCCCACTGCTCAGCTTCCGGCAGCGATGAATTTGACACTGCTGAGCT
Source organism: Demequinaceae bacterium (assembly GCA_027322505.1). Taxonomy (GTDB): domain Bacteria; phylum Actinomycetota; class Actinomycetes; order Actinomycetales; family JAJYRW01; genus JAJYRW01. Next base: position 6,158 of record DAHVRJ010000074.1, on the reverse strand, counting down.
GTCAACCGACGTCTGGCATCGCACCCTCCGGGCGGAAGACGCGCGCCACTTCTTAGATGACGGAGCACTGCACATCCCGACGTATGCTGCAGGTGTCGCAGGTGCGCCGCTAATTCAACAAGAATTACCCGATGAACCGTGGGAAGTGACAACAAAGGTCAATATTGATGCAACTGAGCGGTTCCAGCAGGCCGGATTATTGCTTTATGCAAGCGATAGTCACTATGCAAAGTTTGATCTGGGGAGAGCAACACCTGGACCAACTGTTGAACTCGTATACCACCGCGATGGCAATAACCGCCAGGATTCCGGTGCTCCAAAAGTCGCCGGAGCAACGACGCTGTGGCTTCGTCTAACAAATGATGGCTCAACGATCAAAGCAAGCGTTTCCTATGATGGTGAGACGTTTGAAAATTATGGTCGCGATATTGATGTCCAGAATGCAGGATTCACGCACATCGGACCTTACGCTTTTATGGGTGATACCGAGGCCACCGAAATAGCGGCTTCATTTGACTGGTTCCGCTTCTCGCCCACAGCGTTGGAACGCGTTGAGTGTCTGCATAATCAAGACCTAGATACTGATACGGAAATTGCGCTACCCGGTGAGATGCGTCTCACCTCAACCAGCGGGTGGTTAATTGGACAGCATGATGGAAACTATTCAGTGAAGGCGGACTTGAACTGGGGCGCAAATGCCAGCAAGATCACACTGCTGGAAAATGGTTCCGTTGTAGACACTAGAGATCTTACGCCAAATGGTCCCCTGCCTCAGTCATTAGACTTCGATTTTGAAAATCGTCCCAATGGCGAATACGCCTACCAGGCTGTGTTGACGAATTCTGAGGGCACAACGGTTACTGATCCGCTGACCGTCACCGTAGCGGATGCTCACCCCGGTCAACCCGTATTAAGTCACGATAACTGGAGTGGCACATCCGACTTCACGATCACCGCAAATTTATGGTGGGGAACAAATGCTTCTGAATTTAGGCTTTTGGAAAATGGAGCCTATATCGAAAAAACTACTCTCGATGAGGCAACCCCCCAACACCAGACCGTGCAGACGCAGGTTCCTCAGCGAGCCTCAGGGCACTATACGTACGTGGCGGAATTTATTAACGATAACGGGATAACTCGCAGCGAACCGATCACTGTTTTCGTTAAATAGAGCCGTAGATGGATGGAGTAGAAAGACTTCTGCTCCATCCATCGCCGTATATTTTCTATATTAAATCGGGAACACGACTAATAACTTTCAGCGATCGTCATTTTTGAGTCGTCACTTGCCTGATCTTCATGCCCTTCATTTGCTTCGTGCTCTTCATCTATAGTGTTTCCGACGTCAGCTTCTACAGATTCCACATCAGCCTTTTGCAGCGGCTGCCTCTCCAATTCAGCAATATGCTCACTTTCATAGCGCGTGCGTGCGTAATTGGTGCTTCCTAAACGCAGATCATGGCCGATAGAACTGGCGATGATCTCGAGCGAGAGTCGCGGTGGACCGCCCTCTTTGGGCTGCCACTCTGATGTACGGAAACGCCCATAAACAATGACGGGATCGCCCTTATTAACGGAAAAAGCGGTATTGCGGGCCAGATTGCCGAACGACATGACCGAGTACCACTCGGTGCGCCCGTCGACCCACTCCCCTTTTCCTCGGTCAAAATAGCGCGGGTTTACGCCAACGCGAAATACGGTCATAGGCGCGCGGCCTTCTTTTTGGTGCAACTCCGGTTTATGCGCGACCCGGCCCCGAACGGTCATAAATGTTTCACTCATGGTTCTCCTTACCTGGATTGGCTCGATACCGATCCGTTAAGAAACCACTTTGTGCTGCTACCCGGGATGAGAAAATCGCCGGTCATTAAAGCCGTGGAAAGGTGCCTACGACGTCAAGCGGGGGATCATTCAGTGATCGGACTGGGGAACATTCAGTAATCGGTCTAGGGATCAATCCGGAGCCAAGGTTCGCGCGATAAGGCAAGCGAATGTTGACCGTGGGCAAATGCGCCAACCGGTGGCCGGCGCTGTGTAAAACGAAAAGGACCCCCGCTGTTTAAAAGCAACAGAGACGCCTGTCCATCGTGATCTAGATATTTCGCTTCAATCTAGCATCGTTAGGCGCGTCGGCGAAGCATCTTGACCAGTACCAAACCGGAGATCACAAGAAGCGCAGCCGCAGCGGCTAGCGCAGCCAGACCCGCACCGGTATGCGGCAGTGTGCTTTCGTTAGTGCCCGCATTATTTTCTCCCGCTCCTCCGTCACCGGGGTTGCCTGGTTCCGTGGGATCGTTTGGGTCGTTCGGGTTGTTTGGATCCCGTGGAGTGCCCGGGTTTTCCGGGCGCCCCGGGTCACTTGGGCCTTCGGGATCTTCTGGATCGCCTGGTTCTTCGGGATCCTCGGGATCACTGGGATCTTCTTCGCAATTACGTGGCTAATTACGCTCTAAATCAGTGGCGCGATCATTGGCGGTGGTCTCAGTATTTGATTCATGCACAACCTCACTTGGGCGCTTGCCCGCAAGTTCGGCTTGCACCCCGGTGATGGCTTCGCGCACCTCGCGATGGGAGTGGTGCACAGTAACAATCGGCCCAACGATCCGCTCACCCACCAGCGATGCCGCTGCCGCGCGCAGCCCCTCCCCATAGTCACGCGAGCGTTCATCCCGAACCTTCCGCAACTGCCGGGCAAAAATCGCCAAACTCAGCAAGAGGAGCAGCAAACTGATGACCGCCAAAATGACCGGGATGACGATTTGGGCAAGATCCCATTTCGCGAGCTGATCGGTTAGATAAGGAATGTGCCACTGCGGCGCGGCGGGCGCGCTAGCCGGAGCGATGGCCAGCCACGCCGCCCAGCCGGCGCCGATAAGAAAGAGCAGCGTAAATAAAAACGAGAAGAAAACCCGGGCGCGGCGCAACTTTCGCGGTGGCTCTGGCAGCGGCACTGCTTGGAGTGCTGAACGTAAACTCGTGCCCAGATCGTCCGCTAGGGGAACTGCTGCGGCAACGGACTGCGCCCACAACTGGGGCAATCCCTCCTGTGCCGGTGTGATGATTTTTTCGCGCGCTGACTCAACCAGTTCGGCATCGATTGGGTGTTCATCTGAAATTTCGGGCAAACCACCGCGGTCGTCCACCTCGAGGAGGGCATCGCGCATCCGGGCCTGCAAGGCAAGCGCATCGCCCGCTTCCGCCAAAGTCGCCGCGGCCGCCGAAATAGGAAGGTCATCGCGCTTCGGTTCCCCTTCTGCAACCGTGGGCGCCAGCAAATCGCCCACAGCGCGCAGGTCGACGGCGGCTCGCACTGCGGCGGCAGACCGGGTTTGTGTCAGGCGCGCCAATACGTCACGCAGCCCGGCGATCCCCTCCGAAGTGAAGGTCGAAACCGCCTCCACGGGCACATCATCGAGGCCGTCTTCGGTAAGCAGTCGTTTGATGTCGGAGAGAAGTGAGGGGACGGCAACTTCGGGAATGGTGTCTATTTTGTTCAATACCACCATCAGTGAGCGTTCATGGCCGCCTAATTCTTGCAGATAGCGGGTATGGACGGCAGCGTCTGCGTATTTTTGCGGGTCTAGTACCCAAATGAGCACGTCGGCTCGCGGAACAATTTGGTCCACATACTCGCGATGATGCTCCGCCACCGAGTCGTGATCGGGCACGTCCACCAAAACCAGTCCGCGCAGTTCCTCTTCCGTGCCGACGTCAAGTTCAGACTCGCGTGTGTATCGATTTTCTGCGGCGATTCCCAGGTGGTCCAAAAGCTCATCGGCCGAGTTGCCCCACACGCATGCCAGGGGTTGGGAGGTGGTGGGCCGCTTCACGCCCACATCGGCAAAGTCGATTCCGGTAAGCACGTTAAACAGTGATGACTTGCCACTACCGGTTCCCCCAACCAGCGCCACAACCGTGTAGTCAACGCCCACGGCCAGGCGATCCCGAATCGCATCAAGATGTTCATGCAATTGGCTTGATGCCTCAACTGGGATTCGCTCCCCCGCCTGGACTGCGGCTCGTTCAACCGCAACGAAGCGCTCCGTCAAGAGGGTGGAAGATCGCTGTGCCTGCGGGTCGGTGCTCATCGAACCTCCTGAAGCCGTCGGGTGGCTTTTGCTAGTTGTTGCCCACTCTTTCGCATCGGCAGCAGTGGGACCAATTGATTTTGGACGGCGGCCACCACCTGGTCGGTTACCTCACCCTGGACGGTTTGTAATTTCTCGCCGAGTGTCGTCGCCGTTTCAACGCCAGGTTCGCCAAAAACGGTGCCTACCAGCGCGCGCGCACCCCGGATGCCCATTGCGCCGGCCTGCAGCAATATGGCGGTGTGGCCAGCCCCCAGTGCCCGGGTTTGGGCGCGCCGTAATTTTTTGCTGCGGTCACGCTCCCATTCCGCCGCGGTTTCCTCCACGGTCGTTTTCCATTTATCAAAACGATCGGATTTCACGTCGGGTTCTTGGGCGGCCTGCGTCCACTCTTCTTCCAATTCTACTTCGGCGACCGCCTTTAAAATGGCGCCATTGAGTAGTTTGTACTGATTACGTGCCAGGTTCTGAAGTTCTTTTGTGATCGCCGCAGCGACTTCGTCCAGCGCAGCGGCGACGGCGGCGCGATCCTTGCGGCGAATTTTCAGCCGCTCCCCGCTCGAGACGTTCAGCACGTGCCAGGTGTCGGCGTGGGCGCGCCAGGCGTCTGCCAAACTGCTGGCGGCCGGCTCGATTTCCGCCCAGGGCCGCTTCGCCCGATCACGTACCTGATCTTCAGCCTCCGCGCCGCGCCGGGCCAAATCCTTCAGCGCTTGATCCTGGTCATAGAGCAGATCTTCCAGTTCCGTAAGCGGCTGTGAGACGCTGGCTAGCGCACCACGCAGCGACCGCTGTTCCACGATGCGCGCGTGTGAGCTTCCCGCCAGCGCCCACAACCACCGGCGCAGCGGCTCGACCGCTTCGCTATCCAGTAGCCCGTGATGCGCTCCGGCATCCGGGATCACGAAGAGGGGCGCCGTCCCTAACTTTGTTTCTCGCAGCTGCCGGGCAAGATCCAGCCTGACGTCGCGTTTTTCTTCCGCACTGGTGCGATTGAGGACGACGGCAATCGCCGCATCGCGCTCGGCGGCCTGTTCGAGGACTTCCCAGGGCACCGCATCGCCGTAACGCGTGGGGGTCGTGACAAACAACCACAGGTCGGCGCCGCTTAATACTTTGAGCGCCCGATCGCGGTTTTCTTTGAGAATCGAATCAATATCGGGAGAATCAATCAGCGCCAGCCCGCGGGGCACTTCGGGCGCGCTGCGCAGTTCCACCTCGGCTGCCAGTGCGGGCCCGGCCGGGTTTTCATCTGCGGGGTTATGCAACAAAATGGGGCGGCGCGTGGTGGGGCGCAGGACACCGGCCTTGGTGACTTCTGTGCCGAGAACCGAATTCAATAGCGTGGATTTTCCCGCGCCCGTCGAGCCCGCGATAACGACGAGTAACGGGCGAGTTGCCTGAGCTAGGCGCGGTGCTATGAGTTCAGAAAACATGATCACAAGCTCATCGCGCAGTTTTTGTCCGCGCTGGGCCCAGTGGGGCAAAAAGCGCAAAGTGTTTAATTTTTGCTCCACCTGGGCAGCCGCGTCGCGCTGCTGTACCGCGGCTGTCGCCCGGGGCGCAACGGAAATGCTCATGGTCTAACATTGCCCACTTCTGGGTCAAGACACAAAATGCCGCGCCGTTATCGGCGATTTGAGGCGGTTAGGCAGTGTAATATTTCGGATGCGCAGCGATATGCTTACACGCGTTTGCCTCCGTAGCTCAGTGGATAGAGCACCGGACTTCTAATCCGTAGGTCGCAGGTTCGAATCCTGCCGGGGGCGCACAAGGGAAATCCCCCGTACGACTGCGGTAAACGGGGGATTTTCCCTACCAGGGCCACTCGATGAAAAGCGCCTAACTGTAGCCAAGCGATCTCCCGCTGCCGGGGCGCTTCATTTTCGGGGTGAGATCCTCAAATTTCTACTCGCGACGCCTACGAAACGCTCCCCGGGTGACGCGCAGTCGATAGTCGATGCGGTCGTCGACGAAGTTTTCGAGTTCGGGATATCGGGAGAAATCGGCTGTCACGTGACTTTCTGCCTCTGCAATGACTTTTTGCAGTCTTTCTCGCTCCCCGAGGCG
>DAHVRJ010000057.1:0-29982 GCA_027322505.1 Demequinaceae bacterium | reverse complement strand
CTGCCATACCCCAGGACCGAATCCCGGCCCCCAGAAATGCCCACCAGGGGCAGCGCGAAGCTGGCCAGCCCACGATTAGATAGTCCGCAAATGGCGTATCGGACAGACATGAATTAACACTCTTCTCGCGAAGTTTTCAATTGACTTCACAGTTTACATATCTCGCTGCAATAATGCACGCAACTAACAAAATTTGCCGCAAAGTGAGGTAGGTGTTCATGCTGCAGCCGAATCTTGACGGCTACCACGATCCCAGCCAAGATCTTTGGCGCGAGGTCGAATCACGCACCGTTGCTGCGCTGCGACGTGGCGAAGCAATCGCTGATACAGCAATTTCTAGCGAAACCGACCTGCGAGAATTTCAAGACCGCGTCACCACCCTGGTGGAAACAGGCATCGGGGGAACGCTCCCGAACTTTGCAGCCCAGGCCGGGAATGCCCCAGTAACGTCCGCCGCCGCGGTGAATCCCGCCCGCTGCACCGTCGAAGCTGTAGTTCGCAACAGGGTGGAGGCGGATACGGCGCGCTACTTTCTTGAGAAGGTGCTCCTCACCAGCCCTGCCGGCACCCGCATTCCCGTAAATCTCTACGTTCCCAACACTCCCGGGCCTCACCCGGCCGTCCTTTTCCTCTGCGGTCACGCGCCGGCGGGTAAGGCCGAGCCCACATATCAAGAAGTCGCCGGCCTGTTTGCTGCCGCCGGGTTTCTCGTTGCCAGTTTTGACCCGGTGGGCCAGGGCGAGCGCCACAGTTATCTCGACGCAAGACCACCGATCGCGCCGGGAACAACGGAACACACATACGCAGGCATCCCCTACTGGTGGGCCGGCACGTCACTGGCACGTTTCTTTCTAAGTGATGCGGACGCCGTCCTAAATTACTTGCTGCACCGGCCCGATGTGAACGGCGAGCAGATCATCGCAACCGGGTCATCGGGCGGCGGGATGCTAACCACGCTCCTCATGACGCTTCATCCGCGATTGGCCGGCGCCGCACCGGCAACTTACGTCAGCTCGCGGCGCGAATACATTCGGTCTGGAGCGCGTCAGGACGCCGAACAAATTCTCTTAGACGCCGCCGACGCCGGGCTGGATCACGAGTGGCTGCTGATGGCAATGGCACCCAAACCGGTGTGTGTACTGGCCGCCGACTGGGACTTCTTTCCCATCGAGGGCACCTTACGCGCCACCTCTCGGGCTCGGCGCGCCTGGGAACTGACAGGCAACGGCGAGAAATTTCACCTCGTGCGCGTGGCAGCCCCGCACGTTTACCAGCGCGATATGGCGCTTGCAGCTATTGAATTCTTTGCGCGCCACTTCGAGCACGAGATTGCGGGTGACATTTCGTGTTATGAACCGCCTCTCCTGGCGCCGGAACAGTTACAGGTCACCGACAGCGGGCAAATAGGACGGGATGTGCCGAGTGTTTTTCCGTTCGACTTTTTACAGCAAGAGATAAAGAAACAGGCCCGATCGGATCGTGCCGCGGCACAGAAACCTCGACAGACGCAGTCACCGGAACAGGGGCGGGAACAAGCGCGGGCCTGGCTTCGCGAACGCGTCCATAATCATCGCCGACCAGTCGCGCCCCATGTTCGCTTTATTCCGACGGCGGGAGAGTGGCACGCTCTGTGGCGCACTGAAGAAAATATTTGGGGTGCGGGCGTGCTCATGCCGGAAGAGTCCGGCAATCCCAGTGCGCCGGTGGGGCACATTGTCCTGCTAGATCAGGGCAGTAACGACCTCGAGCACGAAAGACCCCTGCTGCCACCGCACCCGGAATCTGCTCCGTCCGCGGGTGGCGTTCTCGCTTTAGATGTGCGCGGCCGCGGCGCTCTTGCTCCCCATGATCGCGACGGACTTCCACCAGCAAACCAGGCGTCTTCTACCTACCGGATCCTCACCGATTTGCTGTGGCTGGGCGACTCGCTCGCGGCGGCACAGGTGTGGGATGTGCTGCGCGCGGTCGACATTTTTGCCGGTGATGAAGTGTCGCTGACCGGGCGTGGCTATGGCGCATATCTGGCCCGGCTCGCGGCTTTTTGTGACCCGCGAATCACTGGCTTGGATCTAAACGATGAATCCGTAAACCCGGATGATTTTTGGCGCAAACGCGAGTACGACACCGGGCGCGGGGCGTGGCACGGGCTTATTCCGGGACTTGTTCACCGCGCCCCGTGGGAAACGATTCTCGCGGCAACTGAGCCACTCACGCGCGGCTAGTTTCGCGGCGTCAGGGAGCGTAAACGATTCGCTGCTTCGTGCCGCGTTCATCCGGATCAGCAATCGGAACAGCTGAAAGCAGGGCGCGGGTGTAGTCATGATGCGGGTCAGCAAATAAATCGGCCGCTTTTCGGTGCTCCACCAGCTCACCGAAATACATGACCGCCACCTCATCACAGATTTGCTCGATGACCGACAAATCGTGGGAAATAAACAGGTATGTCAGATTTAACTCTTCTTGCAATTGACCAAGCAGCTCAAGAACCTGCGTGCGCACAGAAGCATCGAGGGCAGAAACCGCCTCATCAGCAACTACAAAACGCGGATTTGTGATCAGGGCACGGGCAATACCGATGCGCTGACGCTCGCCACCGGAAAACGCATGCGGGTAACGCGCCGCCATATCGGAACGCAGCCCCACCCGCCGCAGGGCCTCATGGACGCGCTCGCGAATCTCTGCCTTGGGAATTTTTGCCACAGCTAGCGGCTCACCAATCACTTGCTCAACGGTCATGCGCGGGTTGAGCGAACCGTACGGGTCTTGGAAAACCATGCGGATATCGCGGCGATAAGGAATCAAGTTACGCTGCGACATTTGCGCTAAATCCACAACGCGCCCGTCCGAACGGCGATAGAGCAACTCACCGCTGGTGGGCCGGTAAGCGCGCAACACCGTGCGCCCCAGTGTCGTTTTGCCGCAGCCAGACTCACCAACCAGCCCGATCGTTTTGCCCGTCGGCACGCTGAGCGAAACATCATCAACGGCGGTAATCGAGTCCTTAGACTTACGTCCAAAGAGTTTGCCGGCCACAGTTTCAAAGCGCATGGTCAGGTTTTTAATCTGCAAAATCGGCGCGTTCGCGTCCGTCTGCTCGGCCCCAGGTTCTGCATCGCGGGCCGCGGCGGGCGTGCCTGGATCCGGCTCGTCGACACTGATTTTGGACAGCGAGCGGGAACCACCGTCTTCACCGAACGGGTTTTCTTTCCACCGCTGCGGCAAAGAAGACAGGAGCTGCTTGGTGTAGTCATGTTGCGGTCGATGAAAGATGTCCGACACGGTGCCAGCTTCGACGACTTTCCCATCGCGCATCACCACGACGTTGTCCGCAATCTCGGCTACCACCCCCAAATCATGGGTGATGAACAGAAGTGTCATTCCCAAAGATTGCTTCAAATCATTGAGCAGATCTAGAATTTGTGCCTGCGTGGTTACGTCCAATGCGGTAGTGGGCTCATCGGCAATTACGAGTTGGGGCCGAGCGACGAGAGCCATGGCAATCATGGCGCGCTGTCGCATACCCCCAGAAAGTTGAAAGGTATAGGAGTCAATGCGCTGCTCGGGACGCGGAATTCCCACCCGACGCAACTCTTCAATGACCTGCTCGCGCACCTCTTTGGGTTTGCGGCCCTCATGGATTTCCAGTACCTCGGAAATCTGATTACCGATCGTATGCACCGGCGAGAGCGATGACATTGGCTCTTGGAAAATCAGGCCAATTTGCTTGCCGCGGATCTTGCGAATCTCGGAGCTCTTTAGTGACATGGCTGCGATATCGACGGCCTGCGAATCGGGCGTTGCCCGGAACCATATTTCGCCCTCGTCAATCACGCCCGGGCGGTCAATTACCTGCATGATGGATCGAGCCGTGGCGGATTTACCCGAACCGGACTCACCCACAATGCAGGTGGTGGTGCCGCGTTCGACTTGGAAATCAATTCCCGCAACCGCGTTGACAACACCCTCATCGGTACTGAAGATGGTCCGCAGCCCGCGTATATCAAGGATCAGATCGCGTTCATCCATACTCATTCTGACCTCTTTCCATACGGGTCGGCAGAATCTCGCAGTCCATCGCCGACGAAGTTATAAGCGACCACCGCTAGCACCACTGCAATACCCGGAATTAAGAGCCAGGGCGCGGTTGCAACAGTTTTCACGCTTTGAGCGTCCTGGAGTAATACGCCCCAAGAAATTGCGGGCGCCCGCATGCCGAGACCCAGAAACGACAGTGAGGTCTCGGCCAAAATCATCGCCGGCACTGATAGCGAAACGGTGGCAATGATGTGAGACATGAACGAGGGCAGCAAATGCCGGCGAATAATGCGGGCTGTACTGACGCCGTCCAACCGCGCTGCTAAAACAAAATCCTCATCGCGCGTTTGCAAAAGGCGACCGCGAATGACACGGGCAAGAGAGGTCCAGCCCAGCAGCGAAAGTATGACCGTAATCATCAAATACGTGGGCACAATGCCGAACGTCGGTGGAATTGCGGCAGCTAGTCCCAGCCACAGCGGCAGCGTGGGAATCGACATGATCAGTTCAATGAACCTTTGAATGAGATTGTCGACCCAGCCGCCAAAGTAGCCGGATATTCCGCCCAGAATCAGGCCCAGTACGAGCGAAATCGCAACGCCCACCAAGCCGATGGACAGGGAAACCTGAGAGCCATAAATCAATTTTGAAAGCACATCAGCGCCGGCCCGATCGGCACCGAATAAGTAAAATCTCTCGCCCATCTCCTTCGGCCCAAAGAAGTGACGATCACTTTCTATTACGCCGAATAGTTTGTAGGGCTCGCCCTTGACGAAGAAGCCCAGTTCTACTTTTTCACTCGTGTCTTCTTCGAAAACACGTTTGAGGGTGTCGATGTCGGTGCGCCCCTCGGAGGGGTGGACGTAAAAGCCATCTGAAATAGAGAACTTCGGCAGTTGCGGCGGATGATAAGCGTGTGTGGAGTGGGCGGAGTTGGTAGTGAAAGGGGCGAAGAATCCGGCGAGCGCGGCTACGAAATACATGAGGATTAAAATCCACAGGCCGAGCATCGCCATTTTGTGGCGGCGAAAACGCATCCAGATGAGCTGACGCTGTGAAGCAGTAGCGAGTTGGACGCGTTCGTCTTTCGGGTCACCGGATTCCGGCTCGGCCGTTTCGAGCTGTTCCTTGGGATCATCACTGGGGATGGGGGCTAAAGACATGTTTCTTCACCTCACGCCTTTCCAAACCGCACGCGGGGATCAACTGCCGCCAAAGCGATGTCCGAAATTAATGTTCCGATTACGGTTAAAACGGCGATAATCAGCAATATTCCACCGGCTAGATACATGTCTTGTGATTTCAACGCTGTTAGCAGTAGCGGGCCCATCGTTCCCAGGGCTAAGACCTGGGCCACGATTACTTCCCCGTCAAATAGTTGGGGGATGTTCCATCCAATAGTTGAGATGAACGGGTTAAGCGAAATGCGCACGGGGTACTTGGCGATTACCCGTCGCTCGGGTAGGCCTTTAGCTCGAGCAGCGGTGACATAGGGCTTGTGCAGCTCATCGAGCAAATTGGCGCGCATCGTGCGGATGATGCCGGCAGTTCCAGCTAGGCCGATCACGATCACGGGAATCCATAGGTGTTGGAGTAAATCGCCTATTTTTGCCAGCGACCAGGGCGCATTGGCGTGCTCGGGCGAGAACAGCCCACCAACGCTGTGTCCGAAAAAAGCGAAGGCGATATATGCCAAAACTAGGGCTGCTAAGAAGTTCGGGATCGCCAGCGCGACAAAGCCCAGCCCTGAAATGATGTATTCCCCGATGGAGTGCTGACGAATAGCAGAGTAAATACCGGCGGGCAGCGCGATAATCCAGGTGAAGAACAACGTGGCCAATCCCAAGATGAGCGTGAGGCCTAGGCGGTCCATGATCAGGCCAGAAACCGGGCGCTGATATTGGAATGAGAGCCCAAAGTCGCCGTTGAACAAGATCGCGGTGATCCATTTCCAGTATTGCACCCAAAAAGGGTCACCAATGCCGTATCGGATGCGCAGCGCTTCTATCTGTGAAGAATCTACGCTGGCACCCTGCGATTCCAGATACGCGATTTGCGTGGAGAGAAAGTCGCCGGGCGGCAGCTGAATGACAAAAAACGCGATCACCGAAATGATGAACAGCGTCGGAATCGCGTGCAGGAGCCGGATCGCGATATACCGCAACATAAAGTCCTCGTTTCACCAGTTGTTGGTGGCCCCCAAGTCAGGGCTTCTCGGGGGCCACCAACCGTCCACTGGTCTTATTCGCCGGAGGAGAAGTACAGCAGTTCGGGCTTAGTTATGCCCTCGCGGCCGTAGTAGAAGGAAAACTTCGGTTCATCGTCACGGACGTTAATTAGGTCCTGCGAGGCGATGACCGGGTGGAACGGCAGTTTCACCAGACCGATGATGAAGGTTTCATCATCGTGAATCTGCATGATTTGTTTTCCAGCTGCGATCCGATCCTCATCCGATTCCGCGGTCCGCAGGTCATCCCATAGATCCATCAGTTCTTTAAACTCGGCCGGCGGCTCCATGCCTTCGTCACCGCCGGAGGTGTACCAAGCTCCGTAGCCGGGAGCGCTGTGGCTGTTCGCGGCTGTGGGGATATACCAAACGGGTTCTAAATCCCAGTCATCTTCCGCGACGTTAGTACCCGACATTTCAAAGTCGTTCCCGCCGCGCAATTCAGCGTAGAGCGAGCCGTCGACCGGGCGCAGTACGAGATCAATCCCAACTTCCTTCAAGTCCTTAGACACCATGTTGTACGCGTCGGTGTTGGGAACGAAGGTGTTGTTTTCCACGTATGAGAGCGTTATTTGGAGCGGATCTCCGTTTTCCATCAGGCGGATTCCGTCGGAATTGGTTTCATCCAACCCGATTCCGTCCAAGAGTTCATTGGCCTGGTCGGGGTCGTATTCAATATTGTTTTGCCCTGCGCCATCGATGTGATATTCGCTGCCCTCTGGCGCTGTTGGCTGAGTGATGATCCCCAGGCCACCCAGAAGCGTTTCGTTGATTTCATCGCGGTTAATGGCCTGTGAGAAAGCAGCCCGGAAATCGCGATCCAAGAAAAGTTCCCGCATGTCATCATCTGGGACGGAAACGTTGAAGTTCAGTCCGAGCAAGGTGCCGGTCGACTCCCAACGCAAAACGTTGTATCCACGCGATTCGGCGTTTTCTAAGTAAACTTCGGTGGTGTTGTAGCCCAAGAAGTTTGCTTGAAAATCCAGATCGCCGTTTGCCGCTCGCAGATCAATCGAATCCTGCTCTAGGACTTGAACCTGGATGTTGTCGATGTAGGGGAGTTGCCGACCCGCCGGGTCGGTTTTCCAGAAATAGGGGTTCCGTTCCATTTCGGCGGTGCCACTTTGGGAAGAGGGCGCGGAGCTGACCACATAGGCGCCCATCACGGGACGATCGGGGTTCGTCCAGGCGTTGTCGCGATCGCCGAAGTACTGATCCCAAGCGTCAAAACCCGCTTCTTTAACGAGATCGTCCACCTCATCTGGATCGGTGTAGTCGGGGTGAAATTGCGATAAATAATGCTTGGGCTTAATGAACTGGTGGCTGACGCCCGGATGCGCCAAGTACTTGGTGAATAGCGAAAAGGGCTCGCTGAACGTGACCTTTACTGTCAGTTCATCGATCTGTTCGGTCTGTGGCGTATTCCCGTCGCCATCGGAGAACCAGAACGGCGCAAAGGGCATTGTGGTTTCGTTGCCGAGCCAGTCCTCAAACGTGAACATCAAGTCTTCGGCAGTAAATGGTTCCCCATCCGACCACTTCAGACCGTCTCGAAGTTTGAAGGTGTATTCCCGGTTGTCATCAGATACTTCAAAATCTTCCGCCAGGCTGGCGATGGGTTCTTCAGCGTCCCAATCCCATTCGAGTAAGCCGGCATTTTGAAAAGACTCCGTTATGGCCCGGTTTTGGGCATCCGCCTGGGCCCGCTTGAGCGTGCCGCCATATTGGCCTTCGGAATGGACTGGAGTCATAACCATCGGCTCAGCAGGAAGCCGTTCTTCAAGTGGTGGAAGATCTCCAGAATCCACGAGCTCGGTGAGCATCGGGGATTCCATCACATCATCAGGCGTGCCGGTATTTTCCGGAACGTTGCCTTCCGCGTCTTCATTCGCATCGGTGGTGGAACCGCTGCATGCAGTAAGAAACAGCGCTACTGACGTGGCTAACACCCCCATTCGCGTCGCGGTTCGAGTGTTAGGTGAGTGCGTCATTGCTGACTCCTTCCAGTGAATTTTTCCCGTAGCGCATCTTTACTGCCTACGGAAGCTTAAGTTCAGTAGATAGAATTGATGTTGGTATCGCGTATCTGTCCCTTTTCGAAGTAGGTGCGGACTTCATTTGGCAGCGCGGGAACCTCGTAAGTTGAGCCATTTCCACGCATAGATTCCGTTGCTAAGGACGCAGCGGCAACGGCCTCTCGGGCCGCGACAGGGGAAGTTTCGGTTGGGATTCCCTCGCGCACAAACTGCAAAAATTCAGCCAGAAGTGCCGGATCAGCGCCGTAATGACCACCCTGTGCAGTGGGTATCGGGATTTCCTCGTCACCGCTTTCTTTAAATACTGTGCGCTTATCCCAGATGCGCACCACACCGTCATCGCCCAGACCAAAGTTTTCAATGCGGCCCTCGGTCCCAATAACGGTGTAATTGCGCCAATAATCGGGCGTGAAGTGGCACTCGTTATATGTGCCGAATGCCCCGTTGTCCATTTGCATCGTCATCATCGAGATGTCTTCGACGTCGATAACTGGATTCATGCCGGTATTTTCAAGCGGCGGCCAGTTTTTTTCCCGGTTTAACCAGTCGCGCACCAAGCGTTTGCCAACGCCCTTATGGCGATCTTCTATCTGGTTATAAACAACCAGGTCGCCCATAGCGCTAACGCGGCGGGTGTAGCCACCAGCGAGCCAGTGAACGATGTCAATATCGTGTGCGCCTTTTTGCAGCAGCAAGGAGTTAACTTTAGACCTCTCAGCGTGCCAATCTTTAAAAAAGCGATCACCGCCATCACCCACGAAGTAACGGCACCACACGGCTTTCACCTCGCCAATACGGCCCGAATCAACTATCTGCTTCAGCAGTCGAATCACGGGCATGTGGCGCAAATTATGGCCAACATAGAGTTTTGTGCCCGACGTGTAGGCGGCGCGCAAAATGGCATCGGCGCCTTCCAGCGTGATGGCCAAAGGTTTATCGACAAACACGGGAACGCCAGCATTTAGCAGTGCGACAGCCTGCTCCATATGCGCGTCATCGGGGGAGGTGATGAAAACAGCGTCAAGTTCGCTCAGTTCTTCGAGCTCTTCAGCGATGTGGATATCGGGGCCAAAGAAGTCCCTTGCGCGCTCGCGCGCCGCGGAAGCAGGGTCGTAGATTGCGCGAACTGAACTGTTTCCATCGGCTGCGGCTGCGCGTTGGGCAATTACACCGCGGTTACCGTATCCGACGACTCCAAGTGACAGCTGCCTCTTCGCAGTCATGGTTCCTCTTGTCTCAACCATTTGCAGCAATACTGCAAAACATGTCTTGCAACGTGCTTGCAGTATGCAGCACATTCTTTGCGTCGTCAACATGAGGGAGCATGGTTAGGGCTCTGCGCCTTATTGCCTATAAAGCGCACCGAGCAATGGCTGCGATAATTTGGTGTTCTACTGGTCGGCTAGTGCCGATTCTTGCAGCGTTCAGTCAGTGCTGGCCGCGATTTGTGCCGCCATGTGCCCAGCCCCGTAGCCGTTGTCAATGTTGACGACGGCTACCCCGGTATCACGCATTCAGTGTGTAGATATGCAAGCAGCGCAGAAACTTCGGCCAGACGTTGCGCTTGACATCGCCGGTTTGCTGCGGCCTCAGGTGCCGGTTATTTCGGCTTGTGCGCATCAGCGGCATAAAACGGAGTTAAATGGTCTGGCCTCGACGGTAAACGCCCGTCACTGTGACGTTTTGCGCCTCGTCGCCGCGCCCTTGCGCAAGAAGCAGATCGACGGCAATGCGTGCGGCCGTACGGGTATCGAGATGTACGGTTGCCAATGCGGGGTGCGTGTTAATAGGAAGGGCATCATCACAACCCAGAACGCGAAAGTCTCGGGGAGCGTGATGGCCGCGGGCGCCCATGCCGTCAACGACACCGTGAGCGACGATATCGTCAAAAGCAATGAGCAGTTCGCCCGGACGGTAGTCCATAGAGAGCATTAGCCGTCGGGCATTTTCATAGGTTGGTTCGCTCAAACGGAGGCGCCGATAGGGCAATGAACGCTTTGCAGCCTCTTCGCGAGCTCTGGTTTCCCGCTCGATGTTGGGCCACCATTGCTCATCGCTTCCAATGTATGCAACGCCGGCAACTTCATGCTCTGCCGCCTTTGCCACGGCGTCGGTGATCGCTGGTGCGGCCGAAACGAGAACGCTCGACATGCCTGTGATCTGCCGGTTGATGAGTACCGTGGGCACTTGCTCGGCGACCTCTTGGATATGCGTGGTGGACATTCGTGGAGAAGCCAGGATGAGACCGGCAACGTCGCGACTTACGACGGTCGCTAGTTGGCGTTCTCGGGCAGCATTGCGTTCACTACTGAGTATGTAAAGCGAGTAATGCTGGCTCTCGGCGGTCAGTTGTGCAGCATGTACGAGTGGTGGAAAAAACGGGTTTGAAAGATCCGGAACAATCAGGCCTAAGGCAGAGGACCGTCCGGTGCTCAGCGCCTTTGCATGCTGGTTGTGTCGGAATCCGAGTGCGTCGGCCGCCGCTTTCACCCGAGTGACGGTCTCTTCGCGCAGCAGGTGAGGGTGGTTAAAAGCCCGGGATGCAGTCGAAGCCGAAACCTTGGCAGCCGCGGCGACATCTGCAATAGTCGGTGAGGTCGCGCGCGGCGTCCGCGCACCTGCTCGCCTGCTCAACTTTGCGCCACCTCAGCCGACGAAGCCATGTTAATTACCTCCATAGGTCTGAACTGCGCATCCCAAAGCACCAGATTTGCGCGTTTACCCGCTGTGATCACGCCTACGCTACCGCGCCCGGATATTTCGCCGAGAATTTTTCCGGGTATTTCGGTCGCCATTGCAAATACATCCGATACCGCTAATTGAGTCTGCATCGCCGCAAAACGCACGCAGTGCGCGAGTGGGACAGCTGCCCCGGCTAATAAGTGCTCGTTGTGCGCAAGCGACAGGCGCCCATCCTGCGACAGGATGACATCGCCGCCAATCGGAGTGGTATATCTTCCCGGTGGCGAGCCTGCCAAAGCGACTGAGTCTGAAACAAGAAAGCAGTTATCTGCTCCTTTTGCGCGCACAACCGTCTCTAGCACCGCAGCCGGCAAGTGATGGCCATCAGCTATGAGCCCCGCATCTAATGTGCGGTCGGCAATTTGTTCCCACAGTAAATTTGGGTGACGGGCAATTTCGGCTTTCATCCCATTGCCGAGGTGGGTGCATAAAGTAGCTCCAGCGACTGACGCGGCGGCGACCTCCTTGGCATCTGCATGGGTATGACCGATCGCCACGTGGACCCCTAGAGCGCGCAACGCACTGATCTTCCGTGGTGCTTGATCCCAGTGCGGTGAGAGCGTCACATAACCGATTGGGAAGATCTCCTGCCACCGCGCTACTTCTTCTACAGAAATATCGCGGACGAACTCCTTCTCATGAGCGCCACGTGGACCATCGAGCGCAGAGATGAAGGGGCCTTCGATATGGGCACACTGTATGGCTGCCGCCACCGCCGGGTCCTGTTCAACAGCCAAGGCTAAGGTGCGCAGTATTTGTGCGATGTGGTCGTGGCTTTGGGTGATTATCGTGGGCACCCAGAAGCTTGTTCCGCATTCTGCGAGCATGCGGGTCATCTGTGAGACTTCTTCAACAGTGAGGTCGGCAGAGTTTAGATCTACGCCTCCGAACCCATTGATTTGCAAATCAACGAGACCATGACTAATCCAGGGCAACTCTGCCGGGTCATCAATTAATTCAAAACTGTCAATCACACCGGAGCGCACAAGGACGCGCACACCTCGGCCGGTGAGAACATCGCGCCCCTCATACGTCTTGATGGACATCGCTTAAAGCTTCCTCATCAGCTAGGACGGTAACGTCATCATGGTTTTTTAGGGCTGTGGCAGGCAGTTCATTAGTTATTGGCAACTCAAGCATGGCTTTCAATGCTTTTGCCTTTGCGGATCCCAATGTCGAGCAAATGATGGTGCGTGCCTTGAGCATTGAAGGGATCGTTAATGTGATAGCAAATTGGGGGACATCCGCGAGTTTGGGGAAAAGCCCCTCATCAACTTGCTGCGTTCGAGATGCCTCGGCCAACTCGATATGCCGAACCGGTAGGACATCATTCAGGTCGGTTCCTGGGTCATTGAATGCGAGATGCCCATTTACTCCGATGCCGCACAGCACTAGGTCAAACCCGTTTTCCGGAAGCCGTTCGGCATAGGCGGCCGCAGCTTGCTGCGGGTCTCCCGCAGTTTCGATGCGCTCAAATATCGCTTTATTCATATCCGGTAGGGAATCAAAGTAGTTGTGCTTCAACCACGCACCGAAAGTCTGTGGTGCGTTGGGTGTCAACCCTACGTATTCGTCCATGTGAAAGTAGCGCACTGGATGTTTATGGATTTCTGTGTCAATTAGTGCTCGAAGCACGGGAAGTTGACTTGGAGCTGCGGCAAGCAGCACAGTGGCTTCTCGGCCTTCCTGGTGCGCAGCAGAGATCGCGCCTATTGCGATCTCTGCACCTGCCGCACCAAGTTCAGCATGAGTACGATTGCGAATCACATTGAGCATTGAATAGTTTCCCTTTAACCTCACAGATTGCGAATGCGGCCTTGGAAGCGCCCGACGAGTTTTGCGTTTGCTTCATCCCCGCCTGGAGCGTTGCCGCTTGTCCATACCGCAGGGCGGCCACCTTCGGCTACGATTCGCTCGATAGTAAGCATTTGTATGGCATTCATCAGAAAAGCATTAGCGAAGGTTGAAACTGCGCCGGCGGCCGGAACGTCCCCATCAAAATTCATGACGGCATCTCCCACCGGTATCAACGAGTCCAGGAAGATATCAGCGAGATCGTGCAAATTTTGCTTTGAAGGGTGGCGTGCTGGATGATCGGGGCCAATAGTTTCGGCATGCTGCCGCGAACTAATACCAACGACGGTGGCCCCCAGCTCCTTAGCACGCATGGTCGAATCAATGACAGCTGAGTTCATTCCATAAGAGTTGACAATCAAAATGAGGTCACCCTCACTGAGGCCGGAATTGTCGATCACGATTCGGCCATAGCCCGGAGTCCGCTCCATTGACATTGATCGCAGCGCGCCGCTCGATAGCAGTGTGCCCTCATCGAGAATTGCTGCGATGTTCATCAATCCGCCGGCCCTAAAGAAAGCTTCTTGGGTTGCAATGTTCGCGTGTCCGCCGGGACCGTAGACGTAAATGAGTTTGTCTTCGCGGACGCGGCGTGCAGTCTCGTCTATTACTTTGGGCATGACCTCCTCATTGATCTCTATGACCTGCTCCAACATTGTTGAAACGTAGTCGTAATATTTCTTCAGCATCCTTCGTCCTTTCGTTGAAGTTGCGGGGCGGTTAAAACAGCAGTCGCGGGAGGCCAATCGTTAGTGCTGGTAGGAACGTGGTGAGTATGATCACCAGCAAATACACCAGGAGGAAAGGTCCTGCCTCTCGAACTAAGGGCCCAAATCCGACTTTGGCGAGTTTCGTGACAACGAAGAGCAGGGCACCTACCGGTGGGGTAATGAGACCGACCATTAGATTGACCACGATCATTGCCGCATAGTGGATTGGGTCAATTCCCAGAGCTATAGCTGTGGGCAATAGGACTGGCACGAAAATTAAAATTGCCGGAATTGCGTCCATGACCGTGCCAAGAATCAGGAAGAATACAAGTGTGAGCAATAAGAATGCGAATACACCGAGACCCGCATCCTGTACCCAAGCATCAATTCGGCTCCCCAGCCGCGTCAGGGCAACGACATAAGTAAATCCACCTACTGCGGCGAAAATCATCATAATGGTTGCCGAAAAAAGCGCAGTCTGGGTGAATACCTGGAGAGTCGAGCGGACGTTCAATGTTCGATAAATTAGCCCTAAAACTAGAACATAAGCAGACGCAAAAATGGAGATTTCAGTGACGGTGGCGTATCCTCCAATAACGCCAACGAGTATCAGAATCGGGGTAAGCAGCGCAGGAAGGGCACGTAGAGCAACCTTGCGGAACCCTTTCTTACGATAAGGATTGATGGCTTCGGTCGCCGGAATCGGCCCGTCACCTCGGCTGCGAAAAATAACTACGAGCAGCAGTCCGGTAATCAATAGAACACCAGGACCAATGCCTGCAATAAACAACTGGCCGACCGAGAGCGACGTGACGAGTGCGACGAACACCATCGGAACGCTTGGCGGAATCACCGGCCCTAGAACAGCGGATACCGCGACGGTCGCTGCAGAAAACTCTCGGCGATAGCCTGCCTTGCGCATCATCGGCAACATTGCGGAGCCGATCATTGAAGCTGCGGCGGGCGCTGATCCGCTAACTGAGGACGCGAATGCGCTAGCTCCGATTACGGTATGGGCCAGACCACCCTTGATTCCGCCTATGAAGTACATGAGAAAACCAACGATCCGTTCCGTTAATCCAGCCTTTGACATCAGTGAGCCCATGAGGATGAAAAACGGAATTGCGAGTAGTTCGTATGAATCCACTCCGCCAGCCATTTGCGTTGGTAGGGCAGTTGCGGATCCAAAATCTCCAACTACAAGCGTCGCGAGTACGGCGGTGAGCATCGCAACGAAGATCGGCGCCCCAAATGCCATGAGGCCGAACATGACCAGAAAAAGCACGGCGATTTCGGTCATTGAGATTCATCGCCGTCTTGAATTAGAGACGGTTCTTCGGAGGATCCCACACTCATGAGAGGAGCAAAAAGAACCATAAAAAATCCCAGGACTGGTACCGCCAAATATGCATAACCCGTGGGTATGCCGAGCTGGATGTATTGGATGCTCATCCGGTCAACGGCGACAACGAATCCGGCTATTAAAAGGATGAGCCCGACTGCAAACTCCAATAAGCGCACGGCATATGCGCTAATTGTGCGGAATGAGGCAGGAGCTCGTTCTACTATGAAGTCGACGATGAGGTGCTCACGTAATCCGATGGCGGCAGAAGCGCCAATCATGATCACCCACGTAATCAAAAGTCGACTCAGATCGTTCACCCAAATCCAGCCGCCCATGACCGGGCGGGCAGCGATCTGAATGATGTTGATCAGGAACAACGCGAGTAATGCGCCGCCAGCGATGGCAGCTAATCCGTGTGAAACTCGTGTGACGAAGGCGTCACGCTTAGATTTTTCTCGCTTTGCTCGCCTAGGTTCTCCGGCGTCCACGCTGACTCCTTAGTTTCACGGCGCCTGTGTAGGTCTTTGCAGCAATGCCTGGGAGAACGGGCCTTTTTAATCTCGGGGCCCGTCTCCCGTTTCGGCTCCTATCGGTCACTTGGCGTCGGCATGCTCTGCTGCCAAATCCAGCACCATGTCCAAGGTGCCTTCGGGCCAGAGGTCACCGTCGAATTGATCAAATTCACCATCGAGTGCGGCACGGAAAGCCTCCATGTCCACGTCGACGACGGTCATGTTCTCCTCGATGACGTCCATGGCCTCATCGATTTCAGCGCGCGTTGCCTCGGTGACTTCCTCGCCAACCTGGGCCAGTTCCTCCTCTAAAATTGAGCGATGCTCATCGCATAGGCCCTGCCAAAGGTCGTCATTGAAGTACCATGCGCGCACGTCTCGGATGTAATCAGTGGGCATGTAATAATCCTGTACTTCATAAATGCTGTTATTTACGACCGCAATCGAACCGGTCTCTTGTGCATCCACGACGCCCTGCCGCAAGGAGAAGTACAAATCTGAGAGCGCGATGACCTGGGGCTGGGCGTTCAATGCGACTGCAAATGCCTGTGGGATTGGCGCATCGGCAATTCGAATGCGCAGCCCGTCCATATCCTCTGGAGTCTCTACCGGGCGGTCAGCCGTCAACGCCCGCGGCTCATTATCACCCGATGCTTCAACTACCCGGACACCAGTAGCTTCGGCTGCCTCATCGAAAATCTCAGCAAATTCTTCGGAGTCGAGTACGGCCTTGAATTGTTCATAGCTGTCCCAAATAAACGGAACGGTCAACGCCGTAAATTCTCCGGCCCCAGATAACGCTGAATACGTCGAAATCGTCTCGTAGTAAACATCAATCTGTCCGCTTGCCACCCCGGCATAGGCATCATTCATATCACCCAACTGACTATCCGGGAATATCTGAATGTCTAGATCACCATCTGTTTTCTCTGCCACACGCTCAGCCATCGCTTCCGCGGCAACGGTGCCGGGGTCATTGGCGGTACGAATCATGGCTACTCGAATCGATGCAGCCTCGCATTGGCCACCATCCCCGTTGGCGTCGCCGCCCCCACCAGAATCTGATCCAGTTAGAAAACCGCATGCGCTCAGAGCCAAACTACCCACAGCGGCTACCGTGAGCACTTTCAACTTTCGCATTGTCCCTACCTCCTCATTGAGTACAGGGACCTTCGCATGCAAGCGCTTGCATGTCAAGCGTTGCTATAAGAACTAAGCGGATTTTGTGACGGGTAGTGCTTCTTCTAGATCGCTAGTTTTATAATTTCAGTCAGTGCAGGCCGCGATTTGTGCCGCCATGTGCCCGGCGCCGTAGCCGTTGTCGATGTTGACGACGGCTACCCCGGGTGCACATGCATTGAGCATTGATAGCAACGGTGCTAAACCGGAAAAGGCGGCTCCGTAGCCAACTGAGGTCGGTACCGCGATAACCGGGGCCGAAACCAGCCCCGCCACGACCGATGGCAAGGCGCCATCCATCCCGGCGGCTACCACGATCGCTCGGGCGGACTGCAGCATTTTTTCGTGCGCCAAAACGCGGTGGATTCCGGCCACGCCCACATCCACCACCAGCTGGGTTTGGCGGCCTAAATAGCGGGCGGTTAACTCTGCCTCTTTGGCGACGGCAAAATCAGATGTGCCGGCGCTCAAAACTGCCACGGTGCCACCCTCAGGCTTCGGCGGTGCCGGGGGCCACGCCAAAAAACGCGCTTCGGGCTCATAGTGGGCATCTGGTAATTCCCCCAACACTGCTTGCGCCTGTTCCGGCCGCGCCCGAGTGAACAGAGTCGGAACGTTTGCGGCGCCAATTTGCCGCGCAATCTCAGTAACCTGCGCCACCGATTTCGGCTCACAAAGCACCGCCTCCCCATAGCCCCGGCGCGCAGCGCGCTCTAAATCAAGATCTGCAACTGGAACATCCCCGGCGGCTGATCCATTGCGCGTGGAATCAAATTCCGCTGCCGCCGCAGATGCCGGTGAGCGGGGGACCGGAGATGACGGCGGGGTTACGGATTCACCCATTGACACTCACCAGCGGCAGGGTGAAGGCGCCAGACTGAATGCCAGATAGATCAAGCGCAGCAAATTGAAAGCCGGCCGCTCGGCAGATTCCGTGAATGTCAGCATGCAGCTGGGCTGCGCGTGCGATTTCATCGCGGGGTACTTCAATCCGGGCAATATCGCCATGATGGCGCACCCGGCAATCACTGAAACCCAGTTTGCGCATTCCCGATTCTGCCGCGTCAATTTGGGCTAGCTTTTCCGGAGTAACGGCTTCAAAATGCGGAATTCGAGAAGCTAAACACGGGGCGGCCGGCTTATCGGCAACCGATAATCCATAGTGATCGGCAGTAATTCGCACCATGGCTTTAGTCATTCCGGCATCGGCCATGGGCCGCAAAATATGGTGATTTTGCGCGGCCTGGGAGCCGGGGCGGTCCGGGCGCTTGGCGTCGCTGGCATTTTCACCATAGGCAACGGCGCTCAAGCCAAGCTCTTCAACCAAATCATCAGAAATTCGGGTAAATAATTCATCTCGACAGTGAAAACACCGGTCCGGGCCGTTGGCGCGATAGGCCTGGGAGTCACCTTCAAAGGTTTCGATTTCTACTAGTTTGATGCCTATTTCGCCGGCAGTTACGTGAGCGCGCTCTCGCTCATCGCGGGCCAGGCTGGGCGAAACACCAAGTATTGCTACGACCTGTTCGGGCCCCAGCGCATCAGCAGCTAATGCCAGGAGGGTGGCCGAATCAACGCCACCTGAAAATGCGACACCAAGCGGACCGTATGGCAGCAAAGCTTCTTTCGCGCGTTCAGCAGCCGCCCGGGCCTGGGTAACGAGATCTTCTTGTGAATCAATCGATGTGGTCATTTACTTCTCCAATTAAGCTCGCGCAATAATCAAGCCAGTTCATGGTGGGCGCGCTGGTCGAGCTTTTCGTTTGTCGACCACAGCCCGGCAGATGGCGTTGAGATGTAAAAGATTTCTTCACCATCCGGCATGGTGTTCCAGCCATCCACTAGCACGTTTGGGTCGTAGCGCTCTTGCGCGCTTTCCAAATCCAAATACTGATAACCGACCGCTTCAATTTCGCTGCGGGTTAAATGGCCGGGCGCGTAAGTGATTGTGAAGCGCCCCTCGGCCGAACCGTGTACCAGATGCGCGGTTCCATGGGGAATTTCTTGCATATCTGCTTCGCGGCCGTACAGATCGAGGACCTCAGCCTGCGACAGGTACCCATACTTGCGAATGAGCGCATCGACTTCGGGTTGTTCCCCAAACCTTTCGACCCCGGGCGCGATCACGAGCAGTTCGCCGCCATCAGCCAGGGCCATGCGGGTGCGATAAACAGCCTTATTGGCCACCCAAGTCGCGCGAAACTCATCGGCTTGCATCACGGCAACTATTTTTTGGACCGGCTTATCAAAGGTGGTGAAATTTTGCTCGCGGGAAGCGCGGGCCGCGTCGTAATAGGTCTCCAGGTCATCACCGACGTAAATGCCGGTGTGCTGCAGCTGGCCCGCGTCGTCATAGTCCATCACCACTTGTAAATACACGTCCGGCAGGTGCGATAAAAACTGCTCTTCGGCATAGTTGAAACAGGCGCGCACAGGCGTGAGTAGATTGCCGAGGTTATTTTCAATTCCGTACACGGCCGAGGCCATATGTGAAGAACCCAGCGTTCTTTTTCCGCCCAGCCCGATGAAGTAGTTCTTATTGTGATTGGCAAAACCCAACACCTCATGGGGCACCACGTGCCCAATGTTGATGATCAGATCCCAGGCCTCATTTATCAGCATTGTGTTCAGGTCGATTGGCATTTCCCAATCGACTACTCCGCCGGTCTTCTCCCGCACAAACTCCGCCGGCACGGTTCCCACGTGGGTTACGCCATTGCGCCAGTCATGGGCGTGGATCCGCTCTTCGGGGATCGAGCCAAACATCCACTGGTTGTCTTTTGGCGTGTGAGGCACATGCTGGCCCAGGGTGGGAATCACGTGCACTTCCGCGCCTAACTGGTCCAGGCGGCGATAGAGGTGCTCGGTCATCCAACCCACGCCGGAATGCGCCCGGGTGAGATCGGGCGGCAACAGCAATACTCGCCGCAGCTTTGAAATTTTCAATCGGTCCTGCGCCTCGGTTATAAGCCGATCACAAGCAGTTAAAATGCGTTGGCGTGTCAAGAAACGCTCTTCATCTTTGAACCACGTCATGTCTGCCAGACTAGTCGATAGTGCAATATAGGCTAGGCTTTGCAGCACATTAACGGTTTTTTGTTGCAATTTGCAGGAGAGATCGCGTGACGCCTCGTTTACACCGTTCCGAAAATCAAAAACCCGCGCCGGTGCGGATCATTCATGTTGGGCTCGGAAATTTTGTGCGCGCCCACCTTGCCTGGTACACCCAGCACGCGCCCGATGCCGAGGAGTGGGGCATAGCTGCCTTCACGGGTCGGCGGCCCCAGGCGGCGCAGGACCTCGCCCCGCAAGATGGCCTCTACACGCTAATTACCCGCGATATCCACGGTGATCAGTTCGAAACAATCTCCACCCTGTCTGCCGTCCACCCCGCTTCCGATCACGAACAATTTCTTACCTACCTGCGCGACCCGCACGTGGCGATCATCAGTTTGACGGTCACCGAAGCGGGGTATCGCCGCACCGCCAACGGCCATCTTGATGTTGCCGATGCGGATGTGCGCGCCGACATCTCCACCCTGCGTACCAACCCAGCTGCGCCGGTGATCACTACTCCCGCCAAGCTTGTTGCGGGATTGCTGGCGCGCTACCGCAATGATGCGGGGCCCATCGCCGTTTTGCCCTGTGACAATCTGCCGCAAAACGGGCAGGCGACCCAAAAAGTAGTTCAAGACCTCGCTGCCGCTATTGAAGTTGATAAATTAGCGCCCGCTTTTAGCTCCTGGCTGGCGCAAAATGTCGCATTTGCTACCACCATGGTGGACCGCATAACCCCGAACATTTCGGATGCCGACCGACAGGCCGTAACCGAAGCTCGCGAGGTTATAGACGCCGCCCCCGTGGTGACCGAGCCGTTCTCCGAATGGGTACTTTCCGGTCAATTTCCGGCAGGGAGGCCAAACTGGGAGGCAGCCGGTGTCCAAGTGGTTAGTGATGTTGGCCCCTATGAACAGCGCAAATTACTTCTACTCAACGGGGCGCACTCACTCATGGCCTATGCGGCAACCGCACTGGGCCACGAGACCGTTTTCGACGCGATTAGCGACAGCCAGGTGCGGGGTTGGGTGGAGGCGCTTTGGGACGACGCCACCTCCTGTTTGGACTTACCGCTCACCGAGGTTTTGGACTACCGCAAGGCGCTACTGGGCCGGTTTGAGAACCCGCGGATGCGCGATGTTTTAGCCCGGATTGCGGCGGATGGCTCCCAAAAAATTCCAGTGCGAATCGTGCCGGTAACGCTCAAAGCGCGCTCCGAGGGCACTATGCCCGTCGGCGCAGTGGCGGCACTGGCCGGCTGGATTGCCCACCTCCGCGGGCACGGCGCCGCCATTAACGATCCGGCTGGCGCGCAGTGGCAAGAATTAGCGCGTGGTTCGGCACAAGAGGCGGTTCAGGGCGTCCTAAGCGAGCTCATGCCTAAGCTGGCAGAAGATACCCAGCTGCGCGATGCCGTCCAAAATCAACTTTTGGACCTAACTGGCGCCTAGCGAATTCGAGAGCGGATCCGCAGCGCGGCTAGGGCCGTGAAAACCACGAACATGGCCGCCAGCGCCAAAACCGTATAGGTGCTAGAGACCTCCCACGACCCCACGGTCAGATCAATGCCGAACATGGCGCGCAGTTCGCTGGCCGCTTCCACGTTGCCGCTCGTGACCGCGCCCAACGCGGGCTCGGTGAATTCCCGGCGCAGCAGCATTCCAGCCTGACCAAATGGCAGCGCCGAAGCGACGTTGGCAACAGCGGGTGGGAACGCGCCCACCGGAATATAGGCGGCTGCGATAAAGCCCATGACGGTACCCACGACCGTGTTTAGTCCCGCGTTCGCGCCGGCGGTGCGCACGAAAGAAACCATGAATGCGGCCAACGCGGTAAAAGCGGCGCAGCACAGCGCTGTTATCGCGGCAAGGCGCAGCAGCAAAACGAGGCTGAGCCACGTCCCCGTAGACAGCCCCAGGTAAAGCACGGACAGCACCAGCACCGCAAACGACATCAGCAGGGAAACCACCAGCGCGGAGCTGATGTAGCCCAGCGTTAAAAGGTGGGGCCGGGCGGGGGAGACGAGAAAGTCTTTGAAGCGGCCCGATTGGCCATCATCCACCAAAGTGGAGAAGGCTCCCAGGCCGGTAGTGAAAGTCGTGATGGTCACAATTCCCGAAAACATCCAGGAATTGACGAAGAACTGCACGTCTTCGTGCGCAACCTCGGGCAGAGTCTGCGAAACCGATTCAACCTGCATCTCACCCAGAAACAGCGCATAGATCAAAAACAGAATTAGCGCACCCAGGAGTGAAAAGAAGACGTTGAGCCGGTCGCGAAAAAACAGTTTCAAATTGCGGCTGATCAGGGCGAATGTCGCCCGTTTCCCATAGGTGAAAGTCGATGTCACGCGGCGGCCTCCTGCCCGGTGACGTTCAAGAAAACGTCATCCATGCGGCCATGCCGGAATTCAAAATCGCGCACGTCAGCGCCGTGGCTGATCAAAATCTGCTGGGCCACCTGCGCGGAAGGCACCGTGATGGTAAATAAGCTGCCTTTTGCTGCATAGGACAGGCCCTGCGCCGCCAAGCCCTCATTAAGTGCGGCCGGGGCAGCGCTAGTCAAAGTCAAAATCGATTGGGAATGAGCTGCCCGCAACTCGGCTGGGGAGCCCGCGGCGACCAAGCGGCCATCATCGATGATGCAAATCTGATCGACTTGCTCAGTTTCTTCCATATAGTGCGTAGTTAAAAATACGGTCAAGCCGGTTTCGGTACGCAAATCGTGCACTGCTTGCCACACCGCTAAGCGTGAGCCGGGATCCAGCCCGGTCGTGGGCTCATCCAGGAACAAAATCTCCGGTTTATGGAGCAGCGCGCGGGCAATATCTACGCGCCGTTTTTGCCCGCCCGAAAGTTTGCCGTAAGGGCGATCAAGATAGCTTCCGTATTCTAAAATTTCAGCCAGTTCGTCGATCCGGCCCGCCACCTGGCAGGGCTCAAGACCGCTTAGTTTGCCGCGAGATGCCAAGTTTTCGCGTACCGAAAGCATCTCATCGAGCAGCGAATCTTGAAAAACTACGCCGGTGTGGTCGCGAATTTGCGCGCTTTGGGTTTGGGTATCAAAGCCCGCCACGCGCGCTTGGCCTTCATCGATCTGCAGCAGGGTGGTTAAGCAGCTAATTGTCGTGGTCTTGCCCGCCCCATTTACGCCCAAAAAAGCGAAGGCTGATCCATTTGGGACGGCGAAACTCACGTCGTTCACAGCGGTTACAGATCCGTAGCGCTTCGTTAAATTCGCTACCTCAATTGCCATGAGAACACTTCTTTGTCGTTGACGGGGCCGGTGAAAGAACCAAGTCCCAACCATAGAAGACGGCGGGGCCAAGAGGAAACATCTTGACCCCGCCGTTACATAACTGGTTTTGGAAGCGGAAACCAGTTAAGGCATTGCTAGCTCGTGAACAACGTCTTTTCCTCCGTCCCGGGACAGGACGAACATGGAATCATCGGCAATCGCGATGCCGTGGTAGTCACCAATTTCGGGCAACTCCCAGGCTTCAATGACTTCGATCGTTTCCATATCAACTACGAGTAGCGTCTGGTAGGTGCGCGAAAGAACGTACATCTTGCCATCTGCAATGTCTGAGCCCACCGGATAATAATCGGCTAACTCCGTGCCATCGCGCAGGTTCAGACCGGCGCCCAGCCCCAAGACGTCTTCCTTACTGAGCCCGTGGTCAGCAGCGAACTGGGAGACCACGATGTCGGGCGTGTTGGGCGATGGCACGCTCACCACCGAATACAGGCCGGTGTCGCGATCCATTGCCAAGCTCAAAATATAAGCCGACCGAGCGCGAGACGTCCCAAGCGCGGGATGCGTGCGACTGCCGAAGACTGGCATTAGATCACCGGTGGTTTCGCGGAAGTCCTTCCATTCCACATCGGCATCGACATCTTCAGCTCCTACCTGCGTAGTGCCGTAAATAGTTTTATTCCACGCACCTCCAATGAGTTCGCCGGGTCCGAAGAATGTGGCATCAGTGGTGTAGGACTTATCCGGACCGTTCACTAGATCCAGCACCGCCGACGACCGAACGGTCGAGAAATCATCTTCGACGTAATATAGGCCGCCGTGCGTGGAGACAATCCCAAATTGGTCGGTCGCCGCGTCGTAGGCAATACCTGCAGCATTCCCGTCGCCAAAGATTCCGGTCGCTTCAAAACCAAGTTCAGTAGAACCGAGTTCTGTGAGAGCTCCAGCCAGGTCAGTGATCGGTCCGGCTGCTGCGCCTAGGGAGGCGGCGTCGTCCTCAATCTCATTTTCACCCGGGATATGCACCATGGGCGGTGTGTAATCATGCAATTGTGGAATTCCCACTCGTTCCCACAAACTGGCCGACCAGTACTTCGAGGCCTGAGCCACATTGGGCGTAAAGCGGGCGGGGGAGCCCGTGCCCGCGAAGGGCGGGGGACCGGTAAGTAAGAAGAACTGAACCGAGTTCGCCAGGATTAATGCGAGGACGACCAAGCCCGAGACTAGTCCGTAGGTGCTCAGCGGCTTAACTACACGCTTGCGCTCCGCGAACTGATCCAGCAGGGCCTGATCCTTGCCGATCCACAGCATCGCAATGCCGCATGCCAGCACGACGATCCAGTAGACAAATACGCCCCATGTGTAGGTGTGGGCACCAAAGACACTCTCAGCCAGACCTTGGCCGGCATCCTTGTGAATGTGATTGCCCCAGTGGCGAACTGTTGTATACAGGAAGAAAAATGCCGCCAACGTCAATGTAAATACGTATTTGCGGCGCGGACCGTATCGCATGATGAAGAGCGCCAATACGGCCACAACCACCATGCCGAAGCGTTCATATCCGCACAGTGTGCACGGCGATTCTCCCCGCATAAAGCCGAGCCAGATTGTTGCAAGTCCCACGGGAAGGGCCATGATCAACAGTGCGGCGGTTGTCACAATGAAGTTGAAGGTCTTTTCAGTCCACAACCAGGCGAACCGCGGATTCTTTGCTTGCACAGTCTTTTCAGTCATCGATGCGCTCCTTATAACGTCACGGTTGGGACTAGGGAGCTGGTTACCGCGATCAAGAACATGCCAGCGGCGATACCGAAAGACCCACAAAGAATCCAAAACGCCAAGCGTTCGCGTTTTGGTTGAAACAAAATGAGAAACACCACGACAGCGCACATGGTGTAAACCAAGAATTCCATGAATCTCCTCGACGGATTTTAATGGCGCGTCTCGTCTTTTGCAGGCGCGCTACCTAAAAACTAGCTTCGAAAAAGAGCGAAAAAGGGGACCATCAACCCAGGGACGGAAGTCCAATAATTATCGGGAATTGTGAGGTAATTTCTTTTGGTTGACCAAGCGGTCTGCGCTTTTAGTGGCTATCGCAGTAGGTAGAGACACGAAAGGATGGTCAGCACCACAATGACGCGGTTAAACCACGTTTGATTCATGCGTACAATCCAGCGTCGCCCGATAAGCCCGCCGATGATGACCACGGGCGCCAGTGCGGCCAAAATTGGCAAAACTTTGACATTGAGTAGGCCAATACCGAGTGAGAACGGGAGTTTCAGCACGTTCACGGTAAAGAAGAACCAGGCTTGGGTGGCAACCAGGCGCACGACATCGAAGCGGGCAGCCAGGAAATACAGTGTCATCACTGGGCCGCCGGCGTTCGCGGCCATGGTGGTGAAGCCGCCGAGCGTGCCGTATACGCCACGCACTTTCGGGCTGGTCAAGGTCGTGTGATCGCTTAAGACTCCGCGCTGCATGAGTAATAGCGTCAAAAGCGTGAGGGCCAGCAAGATAGCGCCGATGGCCCGGCGCATGATCGTATCGTCGGCGAAATAAAGAAATGTCGCACCGACCACCATGCCGACCAGCACCGTGGGAATAAGGCGGCGCAGCGCCGCAAAATCAGCATCGCGTCGATACGTCCAAACGGCTATGACATCTCCGACAAGCAGCAGCAATAAAATCGCCGCAGTGGATTGGCGCGCCGGTAAGACGGTAGCGAAGATCGCAACCGATAGGGTGCCTGCTCCGGGCAGTGCGGTTTTTGAAATGCCAATCAACAGCGCAGCAAGGCCAAGTGCCAAAATTTCCGCTGTTGCTAGTTCGACCACCCAGCCAACTCTATGCCGTTGCGAATGGCTTTATGACGCTACTGGGGGCGACGCTAGGCCGCTTTGGGAATTTGCAGCGTCGTAATGCACGTAGCACCCCCGCTATCGGTGGCGAATTCCACCTGCCCAGCTTGACCGGCGTCGTCCGTAATTGTGATCGTTCCCGTGATGTCGCGCGGAAGCCATAAACCAATAAAACCGTTTTGAAATGAAGTCCGCTGTTCGTCAAGGATCACTTCGCCGGCATCGGTTTTGACTTCAACCTGAAAATCTTCGCCGGTGAGTTCGCCTTGGCAGGTCGTGAGCGAATGGAACGTGCACGGGTGGGTGTTTTCGCGGAAAGGCGCGATGGAGACGTAGAACTCGTCCTCCGGCATGGCAAGTTCCATTTCCCCATCGTCGGTGATGAACACAATTTCATCGGCGCGGATTGAGGCCATGTAGTTCGTTGGGCGCGCGCTGCCACCCAGCTGATCTAGGTGATCGACGATTTGGTTTGCGGATTTCCCGGCCAGACCATTTGCGGTTAGGAAGTCTTCCACCGCGTCAGAACCAGCCGGAGCGTTCGAATTTACTGTGGGTTTCGGGTCCGGCGCGGGCTTGGCGGCGTCAGTGTCTGAGGCACAGCCGGCGAGCGCCAGGGTTCCGGTGAGGGTGAGGACCCCGGCGATCAGGGCGGAAAGCGTCTTGAAGCGAGTCATGGTTCAAAAGACTAGGAAGACTTTGATCTTGTCGGGCGGGACGTTGGGCCTATAAGCGCAATTTCGCTGGAGTAGGCGCGGTTTATGGCGGGGTGAAAGGCGTTACTTTGACGTGCCGATCCGGCCCAAATGCGTGTTTTGGAACGCGTCGGGAAGTTTGAGCCCGTACCCCAGAGCGCGATCTACAGCGATGTGAAAGGCCCACGTGCCGGCGAGAAACCCCAAAATCCACACTGGCTTATTGTTCAAAGCAAAGAGTATATAGAGGGTCCCGAACAAAGCTGGCGCGGTGTAATTATGCACTAGGTTGTACCAGAGCGCACCGCTGCGCGGACTGTGCAAATAGCCCAGCGCGGACAGATCGAAAACCAAAAACATGGCTAGAAGGGACCACCAGGGGAATCCAAAGTAAATGTAAGCAATAGCAATAACGGCCGCGAGGGCGAGATTTTCAATGCGCTGGAGCGAAATGATCATACGTAACTCTATGCCAGCTTCACAGAGCTGTGTTTTTAACGATTCTTGATCAGAAACCGAGTAGGGTCTGGGGAATATTCACATGAAGAGCCCGCGAATTCTCGAATCGAGCAGGAGAGCATCAAGAGTTGATGAACGACAAAGATCGATCCCGAGTCCCCGAAGCAATTAGGCGCCGCCCGCGCGTGAAGCGGATGATTCGGGAGGTAACGCAACCAGGGCTCGTCCACCCGGCCCTCATTCCCGGTATTGGAGTGGAAAAGGCCGGAAAGAAGTTTGAAACCAACTGGGCGGTTTTTATGATCGCGGGTTTCACGGTCCTAGCAGTAATTCTGTGGGCGGTAATTGCGCCGGACTCCATCACTGTTGTTGGCGATGAATCGCTAAGTTGGGTCATCGAAAAATTCGGCTGGATGTTCGGCATGCTCGCGGTGGCAATTGCGCTGTTCATGCTCGTTGTCGGATACGGCCGCACCGGCGGTATCCGCCTGGGCGCAGATGACGAGAAGCCCGAATTTGCCACGATGTCTTGGGTGGCCATGATGTTTTCAGCCGGAATGGGAATCGGCCTGCTGTTTTATGGACCCTATGAACCACTGACGTATTTTCTAGACCTTCCCTCAGGTTTCAGTGCGGCCAATGGAACTTCTGATGCGATGCGAGCAGCGCTGGCCCAAACAGCGCTGCACTGGGGGCCAATCGCCTGGGCCTTTTACGCGCTGGTTGGCGGCGCGATCGCCTATAGCGCTTACCGTCGCGGCCGGGCGCCGTTGATTTCGGCGATATTTGAACCCCTGTTTGGCGCGCGCACGCAGGGTTGGATTGGTTCAATAATCGATATTTTTGCCATTATCGTCACGCTTTTTGGCACCGCGATATCCCTGGGAATCGGCGCCCTGCAAATCGGGCGCGGTTTTGAGGTAGTAACCGGTCTCGGTTCGGTCGGTAACGGCTTCTTGATCTCAGTCATGGCGGTGTTGACGGCCGCGTTCATTATTTCGGCGGTCTCAGGGGTCAAGCGCGGGATTCGCGCGCTTTCAAACATCAACATGATTCTGGCCGGGCTCTTGGCGGTGTTTGTATTCATCGTGGGCCCGACGGTTTTCCTGCTGAACTTCATACCGGCATCGTTTGTGGAATTCTTCAAGGAACTGGGCACCCTGCTGGTTCGAAACCCAAACCAGGGGCCGCAGACGGCCGAGTTCATGGAGACTTGGACAACCTATTACTGGGCGTGGTGGGTTTCATGGACGCCCTTTGTGGGATTGTTTATCGCGAAAATCTCGCGGGGCCGGACGCTGCGGGAGTTCGTCACAGTTGTAATTGTTGTGCCGTCGATCGTGTGTTTTATGTGGTTCGCAATTTTCGGCGGGGTCACGATGTGGATGGAGTCGGTGGGTAAGAATATTTCGGGCTCCGAGCGCTCCGAAGACATGCTCTTCTCGATGCTCAACAACTTGCCTCTGGGGACAATCACCTCGGTCATCGCGATGTGTTCGATCATCGTTTTCTTCGTTACCTCTGCGGATTCAGCCTCAATCGTCATGGGATCGATGAGCCAAATGGGTAAACCCAACCCCAGCCGCTACGTGACAATAATCTGGGGAGTTTTGCTCGGACTCGTTGCTGGATCACTGCTTCTGGCCGGGGGCGAAGACGCACTTTCGGGATTGCAATCGATCATGGTCGTCTCGGCGCTACCGTTCGCGTTTGTTGTTATTGGAATAATGGTTTCTTGGGCCAAAGAGTTGCGGTTCGATCCGTATATGCTGCGCCAGAAATACGCCCGCGCCGCCATCGCCCAAGGGGTGCGCCTGGGAATTTCTGATTACGGGGACAACTTCGTATTCGGGTCTTCGCAAGTGGTGGCGGATGACGGCGCCGGAGCGTGGCTTGATTCCGAAGACCCGGCGCTGAGTGACTGGTATGTCGAGGCGGCAGGCGACGAAATCGGCACTATCGACGCTGACGATGTGCGACGTACTTTGGATCCCGGTCGCATCCAAGCTCCGGGACCACCCCGACCTGAGCACATTGCCTCCGGCGATGAAGCCATGCACGCTGCGCGGCGCGCTCGCATCCGTCGGGCTGCGGCTGAATTAGAAATGGCAGTGGAATCAAGCCCCGAGGAGTACGCCCCAGGAGCGGGGCCGGAAGATATGGAGGGCCAGGATTAATCGGGCTGCATCGGTCTCCTTCGGCGCCGCGCCCCTTTGGCCTGCCGCAGGGCCGGACTAGGGCGTGTCTCTTAAAGCTCTGAGCCAGATGGTGATGGCGCGCAGGACGACCCCACCGCGGTAGGTCAGAGCGAGTTTGTCGTAGCGGGTGGCCAGAGCGCGCCACTGCTTGAAGACGTTGAATGAGCGCTCGACGACGTTGCGGCGCTTGTAGGCCTGGGTGTCATACGTGACCGGGCGACCGCCTTTGGAGCCGCGGCGCTTGCGGTTGGCGATCTGGTCCGAACGTTCCGGGATGACGGCCTGGATGCCGCGGCGACGCAGATGGCCACGGTTGGCTCGGGAGGAGTAGGCCTTGTCGCCCAGTGCCCGCAACGGCCGAGAGCGCGCTCGTCCCGGCCCGGACCGGGGAACGTGCAGCGCGGTCATGACGGGCTCGAACATCGGGGAGTCCCCGCCCTGGCCCGGTCCGAGCAGCATCACCAGCGGGCGCATGTTCCCATCACATAGGTGATGGATCTTCGTCGATAGTCCACCGCGGGAACGGCCGATGGCGTGATCAGGCGGCTCCTGGTGAAGATTCGTGTAATTCGCCAGGTCCCCCTGTGTCCCGGGTCAGGTTCGTGGCGTGCTGATGCGCCCTGTTGATCGTGGAGTCGATCGACACTTCCCAGTCGATCAGCCCCGCCTCATCAGCCTGGGCCAGCAGCGCGGTGTGGATCTTGTCCCACGTGCCATCGCCGCTGAAGAGCCGGTGACGCTTCCACACCGTCTGCCAGGGGCCGTAGCACTCAGGCACGTCCCGCCAGGCAATCCCGGTCCGGTAACGGTAGATGATCCC
>DAHVRJ010000052.1:0-2859 GCA_027322505.1 Demequinaceae bacterium | reverse complement strand
CTGCAGACCTGGGTAAACGCGGTGGCGTCGGGCAAAATCGTGGATGGCCCCAACGCGTGGGACGGCTATCAGGCCGCCCGTGCCTGTGAGGCGGGAGTCCGCGCATTGAACGAGGGCAAGCGGGTGGATATCCCAGTCGAGGAGCGCCCCGCTTTCTACGCCTAAAGAAACCAACGCGTAGTAACCACCCAGCCCACCCACTTCGTGTAAGGAAGATAAAAATGACGCACTTTCAACTCCTCATTGGCGGGGAGCAGAAGGACGCGCAAAGCGGCGCGGTTGAAGAAATTCGCTCGCCATTCGATGGGCGAGTGGTAGCTACGGTTCCTACAGCTGGCAGCGCGGATGTCGACGCATCAATCCAAGCTGCCGTGGCGGGGGCTGCGCGCTGGTCGCGCACCCCTGCCCACCAACGTAACGCCATCATGTTGAAGGCCGCCGAAATTGCGGAGCAGCGGGAGGATGAAATTGCCCAGCTGCTCTCGGCAGAAAATGGTAAACACCTGCGGGAAGCCCGCGCGGAGGTGGGCCGGTCAGCCGATTTGATTCGCCTGGCGGCCTTCGAAGGCACCCAGTTGTATGGCGATTCGCTGCCTTTGGATGCCAATGGCGGGACGGGGCGCGACAAGATCGGTTTCACCTTGCGCCAGCCCATCGGGATTGTGGCGGCAATCACGCCGTTTAACTACCCAGCTTTGCTGGTCATGCACAAAATTGCGCCCGCCCTGGCTGCCGGGAACGCGGTCATTTTGAAGCCGGCGCGCACTACTCCGTTAACGGCGCTGGCGCTGGCGCAGTGCTTCATCGATGCGGGACTGCCGCCGGAAGCGCTGTCGGTACTGACCGGGCCGGGCTCAGAAATTGGTGACCCGCTGGTTTCGGATCCCCGGGTGCGCAAGATCTCCTTTACCGGGTCCACCGCGGTGGGCAACCACATTTCGCAAATCGCGGGCGTTAAGAAATTGTCCCTGGAACTGGGCGCTTCCTCGCCAGTGATAATCATGCCGGATGCCGACTTAGAAAAGGCGGCCGACGCGGTGGCCGCGGGTGGCTACACCAACGCCGGCGAGGTGTGCATTTCCGTGCAGCGCGTGGTCGTGCACGAGAAAATTGCCAGCCAGTTCTTAGAAATTTTGGAACCCAAAGTACGCGCCATCACGGCCGGGGATCCGCAAGATGAGTCCGCCACGATTGGCACCCTCATCTCCAGTGGCGAGGCGCAGCGGGTGCATGAGCAGGTGCAAAAAGCGATTTCGGACGGCGCCTCTTTGGTGTGTGGGGGTGCGTTTGAGGGGGCAATCCACGAACCAACGCTGCTCACCAATGTGGATCCGGCCGCGTCAATTTCGCAGGATGAACTGTTTGGCCCGGTGGTGGCGGTCTCGAGTGCTACAGACCTGACGCACGCAATTGAGATTGCTAATGCCACCCCGTATGGGCTGGGCGCCGGAATCTTTACCAATGACACGGCCTCTTCGGTGCAGGCAATGCGGGAAATTGAGGCCGGAGTGGTGCACATCAACTGGACGCCGCTGTGGCGCGCCGACCTGATGCCCTACGGCGGGTTGAAGGCCAGCGGGGTCGGTAAAGAGGGCGTGCGTTCCGCCGTGGAAGAAATGACCGAAGTGAAAACAGTTGTAATCCACGGCGAACCGTGGTGAAACGCGCTATTTAAAACGCTGTAAAGGAGCAGTTATGACCGAGACCGTTCGCTTGACGGTAGCTCAGGCGGTAGTGAAATTTATTGCCAATCAGTACACCGAGGTGGATGGAGTCCAAGAGCGCTTCATTCCGGCGGCGATGGGAATTTTTGGGCATGGCAACGTGGCCGGTTTGGGTCAGGCACTCGAGCAGTTCAGTGACGAGCTGCCCTTCGTGCAGGGCCGCAATGAGCAGTCGCTGGTGCACATGGCAACCGGGTTCGCCAAAGAACGTCGGCGCCATTCCACACTGGCGGTAACCGCCTCGATTGGGCCCGGCGCCGCAAACATGCTCACGGGCGCCGCACTGGCAACAGTGAACCGCCTGCCCGTGCTGTTACTTCCCGGGGACACTTTCGCCACGCGCCGCCAGGGTCCGGTGCTGCAGCAGATTGAAGATCCGGCCGCCCCCGACATCACCGTCAACGATGCGTTCCGCCCGATCTCCCGCTTTTTTGACCGCATCAACCGCCCCGAGCAGCTGTTAACAGCGCTGCCGGATGCGTTCCGCGTGCTTGCGAACCCGGTGGAAACTGGCGCTGCAGTCATCTCCCTGCCGCAGGATGTGCAGTCCCACGCCCATGATTTCCCGGTGGAATTCTTCCGCCGCCGGGTTTGGAAGATCCGCCGTCCCCTGCCCGACCCGGCGGAGATCGCCGAAATCGCAGACCTGGTGCAACAGTCCGAAAAACCGCTCATCATTGCCGGTGGCGGCGTCATTTACTCCCAGGCCACCGCCGAACTTGAGACTCTGGCTACGCAGACCGGGATTCCCGTGGCTGAAACGTTTGGGGGCAAGGGCGCTTTCCAAAGCGACAGCCCACAGCTGTTGGGAGGTATCGGACTGGAGGGGAACCCCGCAACCAATATTTTGGCCCGCGAGGCCGACCTGGTGGTCCACGTTGGTACCCGCCTTACGGACTTTGCGACCGCCTCGCAGTCGCTGTTTGCCAATCCGGATGTGAAATTCGCCTCGATCAATGTGGCGGAAATCGACGCGGTAAAACAGGGGGCCCTGGCCTGCATTGGCGATGCGAAGCACGGCCTGGCCGCCCTGACGGAAGCGCTGGGTGACTACCAGGTTCCTGCTGCGTGGAAGGATCGGATTGCGAAGGAAACCTCCACTTGGTGGCAGGAGCGCGCCCAGGTATTGGATCCC
>DAHVRJ010000045.1:0-8319 GCA_027322505.1 Demequinaceae bacterium | reverse complement strand
CACAACAACGTCACAACTGTTTACCCACGTCTTTCGTGCGATGATTTTGCCGTCGAGTCCGATGGGCTCGTTCGCAATCTGGACGTTGCAGCAGGCGAGGCTGCAACCGCGAAGGTGCAGATGGGATGGGTTACCGAAGAGATTGAAGATTCAGCATCCGAGTATGAGCACTACCGCTCCCTTGACGCGGCTCAGGCTTACACCGAACATGTCACCGCTTATAACCAGTGGTGGGCGGACAACATCGTCTACCTGGACACTCCGGAAGACAACATTGATAAGACGCTGTTTTATCGCTGGTGGCTCCTACGCTTTAACTATCTCGATGCGAACATGCCCGGAAACACTTACCAGTTCCCCACGGCAATTGAGGGAGTGTTCGGTTACAACAACGCTATTGACCTCACGGTCGGAATGTTTATCGACGACCTAAAGTATTTCCGCGATCCGATCTACTCCTACGGCGGATGGGTCTCGACTGGCGAGACCTCGGCTGGCAGCCGCTTCGTTGACAACCCCGGCAACCCGGCGCACTGGGGCGCGAGCCACACGCAGTACATTTCCGAGGCAGCTTGGCGCTCCTACCAGCTCCACGGTGGCCCAGAGGGCATTGTCGAAAACCTCGCCCGCTACGCCGCCGGCGATGCGCAGGGTCAGTTGGATTCCTATGACAGCAATGACAACGGCCTGCTGGAAACGAACTGGAATGCCTGGACAGGCAACGACTCCGATGCCGTCTCCTTCGACTACTTCGGCCGCACGAACGAGCGCGCGGAATCCGCGTACGTCTACTCAGGTGCGCTTGTTGCCGCTGATGCTTACCGCCTGCTGGGGCAAGATGAGAAAGCCGCCGATATGGAAGCGGTTGCCGAAAAGGTGAAGGACGGCGTCCTTAAATACCTGTGGGACCCGGAAGACAAGCTCATCAAGCACCGCGATTTGGAAACGGGCGAGTTGATTCCGTGGAAGGAAATCAACAACTACTACCCCTTCAGCGTCGGCCTCATTCCCCGCGAGGGCGATGACGACTACGACGATGACTACATCGAGGCCCTGCGACTGTATGCCGATGATGAGCAGTACCCGATTTTCCCGTTCTACACCGCAAACCAGGCCGATGATGCTGATCGCGGGGGCGGCGGAAGTAACAATTTCTCGATCATCAACTCGACGGTGACCTTCCGCATGATCACCAAGGTTTTGCGCGAATACCCGAATGAGTACATCGATAGCGAGTGGTACAAGAAGCTCCTTTACTGGAACGCATATGCCCACTACATGAATGACGGCGACAATCGTCTGCCCGATGCGAATGAGTTCTGGGCCGAGGGTAGTCATGACCCGCAGGCGATTGATTACCGCTCATGGATCCATCACACAATTTTGGGCACCACCAACTTCACGGTGATCGAAGACGTGATGGGCTTGCGTCCGCGTTCAGATAACAAAATCGAACTGCACCCCATCGATATTGAATGGCCGCACTTTATGGCCAATAACATTCGCTATCGCGATAGCGATTTGACGATCGTTTGGGACGCTCCCGGCGACGCTGAACGCCCCTATGGCGACGCAGTCCCTGAGGGGTACTCGTTGTTCATTGATGGCGAGCTCGCCTTTACTGTTAGCGACCTCACTAACGTGGTTTACGACCCGGCTTCGGGCGAAGTCACAATCGAGGACGACACCGTTAATGACGTCACCGATGCCGAGGTGCTCACGGCCAATAATGCGAGCGTTCAAGCGCCACAAGAGGTCCAATTCGCCGCTGACGACCGGGTCGTTGACCTGTTTGCCAAGGCTGGGCAAAACATCTCTTCGCCGGGCACGGAACTGAAGAATCTCGCCCTTGGCGCCGAGGCATCCGCATCATTTTCCGCGGATAACTTCGAGCCCAGTTCCGCGGTGAACGGCTCCACGATCAATGAGCCGTTTTGGGGCACTGCGGGGTCGCCCAATCAAGAAGATCATTTAGAGATCGACTTCGGCGAAACTTTGCTGGTCGATAATGCCCGCGTTTTCTTCTACGCAACTGCGTCTTCCGCAACGCGCGATGGTTACGCCGAGCCGGTCACGTTCCGGATCGAGTACCACGATGGCGATGGTTGGAAGCCGGTGGAAAATGCCAGCCCGACACCGACATATCCGCGCGCCAATCTGAATGAGGTCGCATTTAAGGCGGTGCAGACTTCGAAGTTGCGCGTGGTGGTAAATCACGCCGACGGCTTCCGTACTGGAATAAAGGAATTCCAAGCGTTCTCAACCGGGGAGCAGCCCACACCTCG
Organism: Demequinaceae bacterium; assembly: GCA_027322505.1. Classification (GTDB taxonomy): domain Bacteria; phylum Actinomycetota; class Actinomycetes; order Actinomycetales; family JAJYRW01; genus JAJYRW01. The sequence continues at coordinate 6,034 of DAHVRJ010000045.1, read as the reverse complement.
CGAAAATGCAGCACCGCAGGTGATTGCGTTTGAGGACCAGGATTTCAACCGTCCCGGTCAAGCTCGCCTGATTGCCTCAATTAAGGACGACGGGCTGCCCGGTGGCGAAGTAACCAGCACCTGGAGCATGGTGTCGGGTCCCGAAGAGGGAACCGCCACTTTTGCTGACCCGGATGCGGCGACAACGGTTGCTCGGTTTAGTGCTGAAGGCGAATACGTATTGCGCGTGGAAGCCAGCGATGGTGAGTTGACCACTTCCCGCGAACTTACGGTTCAAGTTGAGACGGCGGATGAGGGCAAGATGAACGTCGCGCCCTGGGCAACGCCTTCGGCGTCCTTTACCGCTGGACACAACGACGTCAATGCCGTCAATAACGGCCGCGGTGAAAATAGTGGCGGGTCGCAAACTGAAATTTGGGGGACCTGGACGGGCGATGAACCGGCGACGCGGTGGCTGCAATATACGTGGGACAGCCCGCTGCGAATCTCGGAATCAGAAATTATGTTTTGGTCCGATGCCGACCCGGGGCTGGGTTCAAATGTGTCAATTCCTGAATCCTGGTCCATGGAGTATCTGGATCCGGATACCGAGGAATGGGTAGAGATTCCCAATCCCAGCGAATATGGCACGGAGCGCACCGGAACAAATGTGACTGAATTCGACCCGGTAATTACCTCCGCAGTGCGCGCGACTTTCAATGCATATCCAAATGAAGAGGGTCGTTACGCTGCTGTTGCGGTTTCCGAGTGGCAAATTTTTGCCGATGCTCCCGAGGCCATCGAGGAGGTTCACGTTCGGACTCTGATCGGTGAGCAACCGACCATGCCCGACACGGTTGAGGCTGTTTACAGCGATAACAGTCGCGCCGCAATACCGGTGTCTTGGGAAACAATCTCTTCGGACCAGCTCGCCAGCGAGGGCAGTTTCACCGTCGTGGGCCTCGTGGACGGTTCCCCACTGCAGGCAAAGGCGACAGTCTGGGTGCGCCCAAATGACGCGGTAACGCTCAACGTTATTGATCCGGTCGAGATTGAAACAACCGTTGGTGTCCCGCCGGCACTGCCGCGCGCTGTTGGAGTCCTGTACAACGACGGTTCGCGGGAATCGCTGGCCGTGGAATGGGACGACGTTGACGCAGAGGCCTACGGCGCTGAGGGCACGTTCTCCGTGGAGGGAACCGTAGACGGGTTCGACTCCCCGCGGGCAGTTGCGAACGTTACGGTCACGCCGGCCGTGGACGATGAAGACCCCGATCCGGGCCCGGAACCGGGTGACCCGGACCCGGATCCTGACCCGAGCGACCCGGAACCAGATCCGAGCGATCCTGATCCAGACCCCAGTGACCCGGATCCCACCGATCCGCCTGGCGATGGGAACGACTCCGATGGCTCCGACGGGGACGACGGATCGCAGGACGGCGATGGCAGCGAGGGCACAGATAAGGCCCCGGCACAGGATCTGCCGCGAACCGGCTCGACTGTGGGTCCGATCATTGCGATCGGATTGGTCATGATTTTGATTGGCGCACTGATTGCGGTGCGGGTACGTAAACGCCGAGATATCTAGCACGCGGGGTTAGCCGAGACCTCCACCACGCGGAGGGGTACCGGTGGGTGGGCGGCGGTTAGAGCGTCCCGCCCACCTCTCGCCGCTCGCGCAGCCTCCCTACCCGACCGCCGCGCAGCCGCCCTGTCCCATCGCGGCGCAGTTTGACTTGGGCCGGCGAACCGGATAGGTCTAGTAGAGGTAGTCCTCGTTCGGTGAGGCTACTGTGCGAACACAGGCCACTGGTCTGGCGCTGGTCGAGAGACTGCGGCGGGCTAGGACAAGTTGGCTCGGCTTAAGGGCCCACTCAAAGTGGCTATTGCTGATAATCAGTTTTCGCTGCCACGCGATTACGTCGCACAGTGCCAAAGCTCTGACGTGGAGGAGACACAGCATCATTTCTGTGTGGTGCTGGCGCCTGACCGTTTCCGTCGGGCGGGCGTGAAGTTGTAGGAGGTGGCGACTTGAAGAGCCGATCTCGAAGTTGTGGCCATTTAGCCCTGCGCAGTAGCGCCACTTCCGCATAACCGCAACGCCCCTTTTCCGTCACGCGCCGAAAGCTGGGAAGTCCCAGAACCGGGCCGCTAGTGACGCCTGAAAATTTCAAGGACTTCCCATGCAAGACTCCACGATCTTGGCTGCCCAGCGCACCGAACTGGTCGATATTTCTAACGGCCGCGAACTGCGTCAGTGGATTAAAAATACGTCGCGCTCCATCCGCCGGGAGCAGCTGCGCGATCTTGACCTCGAACAGTTCATCACGCTTTGGCGCACCGTTGGCACAACCGCTATGGCTCAGTTGCTCGAATCGCTGCGCTCCCGCGATATTTCTAACGCCGTGCGGGCGCTATCCGAATCGGACACCGTCGAACTGCTGGCAGCGCTGAACTACGATCGCACTGCCAATGCCCTGCGCAATATGGATGATGACCGGGCGAACCTGATTCTTTCTCTCTTGCCCAGCCAGTATCGCGAAGCGGTCGACGAGTTGCTGTCCTGGCCTGCCGAGTCTGCCGGCGCAACCATGACCCCAAACTTCCTGTGGCTCCCAGCGAATCTGGATGCTGCAACCGGCATTACTCAGTTGCGCGCCCAATCTCGCCACCCCGAGGCCACGTCTTATCTCTATCTGCTCAACGAGGACGAAAAACTCATTGGGGTGCTGTCATTCCACGAACTCATCACGGCCGATCCGCGTTCAATCCTGCGCGAAATCGCCAACCCGGTATCAACCAGTGTTGAGCCAACGGTGGATCGCGAGGCAGCTGCAAACCACCTCTATGAACACGACATTAAAGCGCTGCCCGTCGTTGACGCTGGTTCGCTGCGCGGTGTCATCACTGCAGAAAAAGCGGCCGAAATCATGGCCACCGAAACCACTGAAGATTTTCAGCGCATGAGCGCGGCCACTGACCTAAAAACCACGATGAAGGACGCCTCCATTTGGCTCCTTTACCGCTCGCGCGTCGGCTGGCTGGTCATCCTCGTTTTCGGCAACATCTTTTCTGGTGCGGGAATCGCCTACTACGAAAACCTCATTGAGCAGGTAGTGGCTCTAGTATTTTTCCTCCCGCTGCTTATCGACTCCGGCGGCAACGCCGGCTCCCAGTCCGCCACGCTGATGGTCCGAGCGCTGGCTACCGGCCAGGCCCACACCCGCGACTGGGTGAAAATGCTAAGCAAAGAGCTGGCCGTGGCGCTCCTGTTAGGCCTGTCCATGGCCGCAGCCGTCTCAGTAATTGGCTTTTGGCGCGGCGGCGCCGAAGTTGCGCTCGTGGTCTCCTTGACAATGATTGCGATCGTGGCGGTCGGCTGCCTGATCGGAATGTCTCTGCCGTTCTTGCTCACCAAACTCAACATGGACCCGGCCAGCGCCTCCGCCCCACTCATCACAAGCATCTGTGATGGTGTCGGCGTCCTGGTCTACTTCTTCATCGCCTCACAAATCCTGCTCTAACTAGCCCGCGCCCTACTATGAGTAATGATGGCCAATCACAAACGCGCAAAGTTCAGCGCCCGCAGCCGCATCGTGGGATGGATGCTCCTGTTGGTAGTCCTCGCACTGGGCGGCGCAATTGTGATGACTTGGCAAGTAGTCTCCCTGCGCGCCGATGACATGGCCGAGGAGCGGCGCGACGTGTTGACAGAAAACTTCCGCAGTTTCGCCAGGTCCGAAACCGCAGCGGCTGATGGCACCGTGCCGGGCATTTTGATGAAGTTCTTACAAAGCATCGTGCCGGCCCGCAGCGAAACCATGTTCACAATTGTGGACGGCGCCACGCACCGCCGCCTTCCCGGTGCGCTCCCGGTGCGGCTCGATTTGGATGAGGAGTTCGTCACCCGGGTCGGCGCGCTTGACCAGGCGGTAAACGGGACGCTGCACCGGCCCGAGGTGGGAACGATTCAGTACTCGGTGACCCCGCTGGAGGTGAAGGGAGACACCCAGCGGGGTCAGCTGGTAGTGGTGATTTTCGAAGATGAACTGGCTGACCCGCTATTTGAAGCAGTGCGCCTTTTTGCCTTTGTATCGATTGGGGCATTGGCGCTGGCGGCGCTGGCGGGGTGGTTGGTTGCTGGCCGCGTATTAATGCCGATCCGCCAGGTGCGCTCCACGGCGGAGCGCATTAGTGAAACGGACCTGACGCGGCGCATCGATGTGCGCGGAAGAGATGACGTAGCTGATCTCGCGGCCACGTTTAACCACATGCTCGATCGCCTCGAGGCCGCGTTTGCCTCCCAACGGCGCTTCGTCGACGACGCCGGTCATGAATTGCGCACGCCCATCACCGTGATTCGCGGGCATTTGGAACTCATGGGCGATGACGAGGCCGAACGGGCGCACACCATGGAATTGGTGACTAATGAGCTGGCGCGGATGCAGCGCATTGTTGAGGAACTGCTGCTGCTGGCGCGAGCCGAACAGTCCGATTTCATCCAGCTCGAGCCGGTTAATCTCACCGACCTCACCGTAGATATTTTTGATCATGCGCGGGTCCTGGGGGAGCGGAAGTGGTCCATAGCTGAGGTTGCCGAAGCGACAGTTGAAGCAGATGCGCAGCGGCTCACCCAGGCGCTCATGCAACTGGCAGCCAATGCCGTGCGCTATACGGAAGAGGGGGACTCGATAGCAATCGGATCCCGCGTGCAGGAAGACCGAGTATTGCTGTGGGTTTCAGACACGGGTCGGGGGATCGACCCGGCAGAGGTGTCAACGATTTTTGAGCGTTTTCAACGCGGGCAACGCCGGCGGGGCGAAGGCGCCGGGTTGGGCCTGCCGATCGTTCGCTCCATCGCCCGCGCCCACGGCGGCGATGTGGAAGTGCGCAGTGAGCCGGGGCACGGCGCGCAATTCCTATTGGACATTCCCGCGCAGTTTGTCGGGGACTCCCCACTTGACCCGGCCGAAGAAGTGAACATGTACATCCCACCAGGAGAAAGTTAGGCCATGAGCCGGATTTTGATCGCGGAAGACGAAGAAAATATCGCGTCCTTCGTCCAAAAGGGCCTGCGCGCAAACGGGTTTGTGACCACGATCGTCTCCGATGGGCAAAGCGCCTATGAGCACGCCCGGTACGGCGAATATGACCTGCTGATTCTTGACGTGGGGCTGCCGGAAATAGATGGCTTCACAGTGCTGCGCCGACTCCGCAGCGACAACATAAAACTGCCGATAATTATGCTCACAGCCCGGGACTCCGTCTCCGATAAGGTCACGGGCTTATCGGGCGGGGCGGATGACTACGTACCCAAACCGTTCTCATTCGACGAACTACTAGCGCGAGTGCGCCTTAGATTGCACAGCGAACCGGGCAATGAAGCCACCACGGTTGTAGCAAATGGAATTGAACTAGACCTGCGCACGCGGCGCATCACGGCCGAGGGCAAGAGTCATGACCTAAGTGCGCGGGAATTCGCGCTCGCCGAAGTTTTATTGCGCCACCCCGATCAGGTGCTTTCTCGTGAACAACTGCTCTCCCAGGTGTGGGGTTTTGATTTTGATCCCGGCTCTAATGTCGTGGACGTCTACGTGCGCTACCTGCGCCAGAAGTTGGGCGCCGACCGCATTGAGACCGTTCGCGGCATGGGTTATCGGCTGCGGCCCTAGGGGCGAACTGGCGCGAAAATCACGGATCAGGTCCGGCCTCATCACGGATCAGTTCCGGCCCCGGGCACCAATCTAAAAGTTCATGAGAAGTTTCTAACCTGAGATTCATCAAGTTCTTATTTTCGCTCGGCATCGTAGTTGCTAGTTGGTGGCGAGGAACGTCACTTTAAAGACTACGGAGGCGATGAAAATGATGAATCTATGGGTAGCCCTAGTTGCTAACACAGTGGCAATCCTGACGCTGGTATTTGGACTGTATTTCCGCCGGCATCATCGTCGAGACTTGGCGCTGTCTTATCTAGCACTGAACTTTGGCGTGCTGGCGGTCACGGCGCTCCTGGCGCACAGCGAAGCCGGCCTGGGGCTGGGCCTGGGATTGTTCG
>DAHVRJ010000016.1:0-2275 GCA_027322505.1 Demequinaceae bacterium | reverse complement strand
GGGCCCCGGCCCGACTGGCCGTGATCGTTTTCGCGGCCGTAATTGGCATCGTCACGCTCCTGCTGCGGCTGCCCGCGGCCACCACCTCGGGGAAACCCGTCGAATTTGTGGACGCGCTGTTTACCGCCACCTCGGCGGCGTGCGTGACGGGCCTGACAACCGTCCCCACTGAAGTTTACTGGTCTGGTTTTGGCCAGGCCGTGATTTTAATTGCCATCAAAGTCGGCGGTTTAGGCGTCCTAACGCTTGCTTCGCTGCTGGGCATGGCGGTCTCCCGGCGCCTGGGATTAACTCAGCGCATCCTGGCCGCCACCGAAACTAAAGCCCAGCGATTTGGTGAGGTGGGCTCGCTGGTGCGGGTCGTCATCCTTGCTTCGGTAACGGTGGAACTTTTCATCGCCGCCCTGCTCATCCCCCGCTTCGCGGCGCTGGGTTTCGATTTTCCCAAAGCGCTGTGGCACGGCACGTTCTACGCAATTTCGGCCTTCAATAACGCCGGATTCGTCTCCACCCCCGATGGCCTGTTGCCCTACGCCACCGACTGGCTGCTTACCGGCCCGATCATGATTGCGGCGTTCGTCGGTGCGCTGGGGTTTCCGGTGATCATGACGCTGGCGCGCAAGTGGCGCCACCCCCGCCGTTGGAACCTGCACACCCGATTGACCATCACGACTTCGCTGGCGCTCGTTGCGGCCGGAGCGGTGCTAATCATCGCGCTGGAATGGTCCAACACCGCCACGCTGGGAGACTTAAGTTTTGGTGAGAAACTCCACACCGGGCTGTTCCATGGCATCATGCCGCGCTCGGCCGGGTTGACCACTGTCGATGTCAGCGCCATGAATGAGGGCACGTGGCTGGTCACCGACGCGCTCATGTTCGTTGGCGGCGGGTCCGCATCCACCGCCGGCGGCATCAAAGTCACAACTTTTGCAGTGATGCTGCTGGCAATTCGGGCCGAGGCGCGCGGCGATCAGGATATTGAAGCTTGGGGACGGCGCATCCCCTCTGGCGTATTACGCCTCTCGGTGGCAGTGGTGTTCGTGGGGGCGACCCTGGTACTGCTGGCGAGTTTGATTTTGTTGGCCATCACGGATTTGACGCTCGATGTGGTGCTGTTTGAGGTCATTTCCGCATTCGCCACGGTCGGTTTAAGTACGGGCATCACCCCCGACCTGCCCGACAGTGGCAAATATGTGCTCACGGCGTTAATGTTCGTGGGTCGTACCGGACCGATGACGGTTGCCGCAGCCCTGGCGTTGCGCGACCGCCAGCGCGTCATTCGCCTCCCGGAAGAAAGGCCGATCGTTGGCTGAAAAATTTCGCTCCAGACGTCCCGATGAAGAGGCCGGGGTCTTAGTAATCGGCTTAGGAAGATTTGGGACGGCGATCGCTTCCGCCCTCGAAAAACTCAACACCCATGTGCTCGGGGTGGAAAAGGACGGGGCCGTAGTCCAACACCTGTCCTCCCGTCTCACCCATCTGGTCGAGGCGGATGCGTCAATTCCGGAGGCACTGGAACAGGTTGGTGCTGCCGATTTTGATATCGCCGTGGTGGGGGTAGGAACCTCAATTGAGGCGTCGGTGCTGATTACCGCCAACCTCGTGGATTTCGGCGTCAAGCAAATTTGGGCCAAGGCGATCTCAAGCGAGCACGCCCGCATTTTGGAGCGCATCGGCGCGCATCACGTGGTGTTACCGGAAGCCTCGGCCGGCGAGCGCGTCGCACACTTGGTAAACAGTCGCCTGCTGGACTACATCGAATTTGAAGACGGATTCACGATTGTCAAAATGCGCGCGCCAGTTGAAACGCACAATAAAACGCTGGCCGAATCGCAGGTGCGCCAAAAATACGGCGTGACGGTTATCGGCGTGAAATCACTGGGCAAAGATTTCGTCTATGCGGTCCCAGAAACGCGCATTGAACCCGATGACATCGTGATTGCCTCGGGGCGCACCTCACTGCTGGAGCGGTTCGCGGCGCGGCCCTGAGATAGCTGGGCGGCGGCCCTGGGTCATCCAGCGGCGCGGCCCTGAGTTAGCCGACGATTGGGCGAACCCCTAAGTAGACGAGTGCGGCAACAGCTGCTGCGGCCGGAATGGTTAGCACCCAGGCGATTGCGATGTTTCCTGCAACGCCCCAGCGCACCGCTGAAACGCGCTTGGTTGCCCCCACACCCATGATCGATGAGGTGATGGTGTGCGTGGTGGAAATGGGAGCGTGGAACACGAACGCGGTGGTGTATAAGACACTGGCCGCGACGCCTTCAGCGACAAA
>DAHVRJ010000040.1:0-10993 GCA_027322505.1 Demequinaceae bacterium | reverse complement strand
CTTAGCCCGGCGCGAATCTGTCAATCGCGACATGCTGGTGCGGGAACATGACGGGCGCATGCAAATTGCGGTATTGGAAGACGGCGTGCTAGTCGAGCACTACGTTTCCCATAATGAAGACGCCTCGATCGCCGGCAACGTTTACGTCGGCAAGGTCCAAAACGTGCTGCCCTCGATGGAGGCCGCATTCGTCGACATCGGCAAGGGGCGTAACGCTGTTCTTTATGCCGGTGAAGTGAACTGGGACGCCGCCGGCTTGGACGAACACGAACCGCGCCGTATTGAGATGGCGCTCAACTCCGGCGACCATGTTTTGGTTCAGGTCACCAAGGATCCAATCGGGCACAAGGGAGCCCGCCTAACCGGCCAAATTTCCCTAGCAGGTCGGTTCTTGGTGTTTGTGCCCAACGGCTCGATGACCGGGATTTCGCGCAAGCTGCCTGATACTGAGCGCACGCGTTTGAAGAAGATTTTGAAGGACATCGTTCCCGATGGGGGCGGTGTGATTGTGCGCACTGCGGCCGAGGGCGCCTCCGAGGAAGAGTTGCGGGCCGATATTGAACGACTGCAAAAGCGCTGGCGCGACATTGAGTCTTCGCAAAAGGGCATGAAGAAGTCCGCCGGACCCAAGCTCGTCCACTCGGAAGCCGATATGGCCATTCGGGTCGTGCGCGACATCTTTAATGAGGATTTCGAAAAACTTGTTGTCTCGGGTGATCAGGCCTGGGAGGAAATTTCTACGTACGTGGAACAGGTCGCATCGGATCTGACCTCCAAGCTCTCCCAGTGGGCTTCTAAGGAAGATATTTTCGCAGCCCACCGCATTGACGAACAGCTCGCCAAGGCGATGGATCGCAAGGTCTACCTGCCATCTGGCGGCTCCCTTGTTATCGATCGCACGGAAGCGATGACCGTCGTGGACGTCAACACCGGGCGCTTTACCGGTACCGGCGGAACGCTCGAAGAGACGGTCACTAAGAACAACTTGGAAGCGGCAGAAGAGGTCGTGCGCCAGCTGCGCCTGCGCGATATCGGCGGCATCATCGTCATCGACTTCATCGACATGGTGCTGGAGCAAAACCGCGATTTGGTCATGCGCCGGCTCGTGGAGTGCCTGAGCCGCGATCGCACCAAGCATCAGGTCGCCGAGGTCACGTCGCTGGGCTTAGTCCAAATGACCCGCAAGCGGGTTGGCCAGGGGCTGGTTGAGGCGTTTTCTGAAAAGTGTGAGCACTGCGGTGGCCGCGGTTTCATCACCCACGCCGAACCGGTTGAAAAGGGCAAGTCCGATGCCAGCGCGGGGGAGAAGTCGGGCGACAGTAAGGGCGGCTCTGACACCAAGCGCGGGGGTGGCCGGGCAAATACTGATAATGGACGGCGTCCCAACCGGCGGCGGAAAAAGGATCCTTCCGATTCTGACTCGGGTAAGGGCACGGGCTCGAACTCGAAGCAGGCAAATGACGAGGATTCAGAAAAGTCCGGGGCCGCAGCCGCCAAGCCGGAAGAGGATACGGCCTCTCCCAGTGAAACTCCCGAAGAAGTCCGCGCGGCTTTGGCCGCGATTGCGGCGGCTGCGGTGCAGAGTCATGAGCGCAAGACTGCGGAGGGAGCCGCCGAATCTGAGGATTCAGCTGCGGCTGACGCACCGGAGCCACCAGCAAGTTCTGGCGCAGATTCGAAGGAAAATCCTCCTTCCTAGTTCAAAGACCGCGCTGCGATACCCCGGTTTGACCAAACCGGGGGTCAATGCCGTAAAGTAGATCCTCGGTGCGCCTGTGAGCGCCCGAAAATTGAGTGCCCCCAAACCAGTGGCCCGCAGCCGCTGTTCGCACTTGCGAGGTAAGTTGCGGGGCTCATTGCAAAATTTGAGCACTTAACGATTAGAGAGTGAGCAGCACTGTGGTGTACGCGATCGTCCGCGCCGGTGGCCGGCAGGAGAAGGTCTCAGTGGGAGACGTTGTCGTCGTCGACCGCTTATCAGGCGAAAACGGTGACAGCGTGGAACTTCCCGCCGTGCTGCTCGTCGATGGTGACAAGGTGACCAGCGATGCTGATGCCCTGGCGAAGGTCAAGGTAACGGCAGAGATTGTTCGAGAAGAAAAAGGGCCGAAGCTTTCGATCCTGAAGTACAAGAACAAGTCTCGCCAGCACGTCGTGCGGGGCCATCGTCAAAAGCACACGCGCCTGAAGGTCACTTCAATCGCGTAAATTGGGTGTTCTTACCCCCAGTAAGCCAGTAGTTTTTATCCATTAACTTTTAACGAAGGTAGGGTCCGCCATGGCAACCAAGAAGGGCGCCAGTTCAACCCGCAACGGTCGCGATTCCAACGCGCAATTTTTGGGCGTTAAGCGCTTCGGTGGTCAGGTCGTTAACGCTGGTGAGATCCTGATTCGCCAGCGCGGCACCAAGATTCACCCCGGCACCAACGTGGGCAAGGGCAAAGATGACACCCTTTTCGCGCTGACCGCCGGCGCGGTGCAGTACGGCTCACGCCGCGGCCGCAAGATTGTGGACGTTGTCGAGGCTTAAGCCAAACTTTAAAGAACCAAATTTTCATGCAAAGGGCGGTCCGGTTTCGGGCCGCCCTTTGCGCTTGAATTGAAGGGTATGGGGCGTGTCGAACTTTGTTGATCGTGTCGCGCTGAACGTCACCGCGGGAAACGGCGGGCACGGCTGCGTCTCAGTGCTGCGCGAAAAGTTCAAACCCCTGGGCGGCCCAGATGGCGGAAATGGCGGAAATGGCGGCGATGTTGTTCTCGTCGTTGATCCCTCAGTGACAACGCTTTTGTCTTACCATCACTCACCACATCGCAGCGCCCAAAACGGCGCTCCGGGCCAGGGTGATAACCGCAACGGCGCGCGCGGCAGCGATCTTGAACTAGTGGTTCCGGCCGGAACGGTGGTAAAAACCCGGCGCGGGCGCGTCCTTGCTGACCTGATGCACGCCGGGGAGCGCTACGTCGTTGCTGCTGGTGGACGCGGCGGACTGGGGAATGCGGCGCTGGCCTCCCGGCGCCGCAAGGCACCGGGCTTTGCGCTGCTGGGTGAACCGGGGGAAGAAAATGACATCGTCCTGGAACTTAAAACCATTGCCGATGCCGCGCTCGTGGGCTTCCCCTCGGCCGGCAAGTCGAGTCTGATTTCTACGATTTCGGCCGCGCGTCCCAAGATCGCCGACTATCCCTTCACCACGCTCGTTCCCAATCTGGGCGTCGTTGAAGCCGGAGAGGTGCGCTACACCGTCGCCGACGTTCCGGGTCTGATTCCGCAGGCCTCGAAGGGTAAGGGTCTGGGGCTGGAGTTTTTGCGTCATATTGAGCGCTGCTCCGTCATCGTGCACGTGATCGATTGCGCCACACTGGAGCCGGGCCGCGACCCGATTTCGGACCTGGACGTGATTGAGGCAGAGCTGGCCGCCTACAGCGAAATCATGGACGCAAGTGAGGCACAGGTGCCGTTAACGCGCCGGCCGCGCCTCGTCGTCCTAAATAAAATCGACGTTCCCGAAGCGCGGGAACTAGCCGAATTTGTGCGCCCAGAGCTGGAAGAGCGCGGCCTGGAAGTGCACCTGGTTTCCACCGCGACCAAAGAAAACCTACGGGAATTGAGTTTCGCGATCTCGCGCGTCGTCGCCCAGGCTCGCGCCGCTGTTCCTAAAGAAACCCGCCAACGCATTGTGATTCGCCCCCGAGCCGTCGATGAGCAGGAATTTGAAATCCGCAAGAAGGGCGGCGGCGATGACGTGTGGTTTGAGGTGCACGGAAACAAGCCGCGCCGGTGGGTGAATCAAACCGATTTCTCCAATGAGGAGGCCGTTGGTTACCTGGCTGATCGGTTGGCGAAACTGGGCGTAGAAAAGGCGCTGTTTGCTGCCGGCGCCCAACCCGGCGCGGAGGTGCGCATCGGGCCGGAAGATAACGCGGTCGTCTTTGACTGGGAGCCCACGATGGCATCCGGGGCCGAGCCGATGGTTGGCCCGCGCGGTACCGATGCGCGCTTACAAGAAAATTACCGTCCCACCCGCGCGGAGCGTCGTCAGCAATATGATGAGCGGCGAGCCGCGCGCGCTGCCACGCAGGATGAACTAGCTGCGGAGCGCGAAGCCGGCTTTTGGACTAATCCCCAAGATGAAGAGGAAGACGCATGAGCGCGGCGGGGCTGCGATCACGAAAAGACATTCCGCAGGCGAAACGCGTTGTTATCAAGATCGGTTCATCTTCACTTACGCGCACCGATGGGCGCTTGGACGGGGAGGCAATCGATGCCCTCACCGACGTGATCGCCAATGCGCACCGCGGCGGCGTAGAGGTGGTTCTAGTTTCATCCGGTGCGATCGCCGCGGGCTTAGAACCGCTGGGCCTGGAGCGGCGCCCCACCGACTTGGCCACATCACAAGCGGCCGCCTCAGTGGGCCAGGGGTTGCTCGTAGCGCGTTATTCATCCGCGTTTGCGCGCCACGGCATCACCGTGGGGCAAGCACTATTCACAGTCGATGACATCATCCGACGCAAGAGCTACCGCAACGCCCACCGCACGCTAACTCGGCTGCTGCAGCTGGGGGTCGTGCCCATCGTGAATGAAAATGACACGGTTGCCACCCATGAGATTCGTTTCGGCGATAACGACCGCGTCGCGGCGTTTGTGTCGCACATGGTCCACGCCGAGTCGCTGTTTCTACTCACCGACGTTGACGCGCTATATGACGGACCCCCCTCGCGCCCCGGGGCCCAGCGCATTCCCGAGGTGCATTCCCCAGCCGACCTGGATGACGTGCTCGTCACGGGGCGCGGCTCCGCGGTGGGAACGGGCGGCATGCTCACCAAAGTCCAGGCCGCACAAATCGCCGCCGGGTCGGGTATATCCACCGTTGTCACCAGCGCTGGCGGCATCCGCGCGGCCCTGGAAGGCAAGGATGTCGGCACCTGGTTTGCCCCCACCGGCAAGCGCCAGTCCACCCGGATTTTGTGGCTGAAGCACGCTGCCCGCGCTCGGGGCCAACTGATTTTGGACGACGGCGCTGTCCGGGCCGTTGTAAAGCGCCGGACCTCCTTGCTCGCCGCTGGGGTGACCGAAGTGCGCGGGGTTTTTGAGGCCCGTGATCCGGTTGATTTGGTTGATCAACAAGGGGAAATTGTGGGCCGGGGCCTGGTGGCTTTCTCCTCATCTGACATTCCGGAGATGCTGGGGAAAGCAACTGCCCAGCTGGTGGAATCACTCGGGGAGGACTACGGGCGCCAACTAGTACATCGAGACGATTTAGCGATTTTGGATCCTAATACCCGCATTTCTTAAGGGCGAGTATCCTAGGCGCTATGACCACCGAAGCAGCCGTCGATGTCGACGTTCAAGAGCAAGTAGCAACGATTTGCCGCAACTCGCGGGCCGCAGCGCGCGTGCTCGCCACCGCCACGCGCGCAACAAAAGACGCCGCCCTGCAGGCGATGGCCGACGCGCTGGAGGCAGCTACCGCCCAGATCGTGGCGGCAAACGCCGAGGACCTGCGGCGCGGAGAAGAAAACGGGCTGGTAGCCGGCCTACTCGATCGCCTGCGCCTCGACGAGGGGCGCATTAAAGGGATTGCGGATGCGCTGCGCGAACTAGCCGCGCTGCCCGATCCCGTGGGAGAGGTCGTGCGCGGCTCCACGCTGCCAAACGGGCTGCGCCTGCGGCAGGTGCGCGTCCCCATGGGCGTGGTCGGCATGATCTATGAGGCACGCCCGAACGTGACGGTGGATGCGGCCGGATTAGCCCTGAAGTCAGGCAACGCGGTGATCTTGCGCGGTGGCTCTGCTGCGGAGGACTCCAACCGCGCCATTATTTCGGTACTCCGCGGCGCCCTGGAAGCCCAGGGATTGCCGGCGGATCTGGTGCAAACCGTAGATGAGTTTGGCCGGCTGGGGGCGGTGGCGCTCATGCGGGCGCGCGGCCTAGTGGACGTGCTCGTGCCCCGCGGGGGAGCAGGGCTGATCTCGACGGTCGTGCGCGAATCGGTGGTTCCCGTGATTGAAACCGGGGTGGGCAACTGCCACGTATACGTTGACGCGTCGGCGGATGTAGAAAAATCCTTGCCCGCAATTGTGAATTCCAAGGTCCACCGTCCCTCGGTGTGTAATGCTGCGGAAACAATCTTGGTGCACGCCGATGCGGCTGACCGGTTTGTGCCCGCCATCGTCAGTGCCCTAGCAGCGGTGGATACGCGCATCCACGCCGATGCGAAGGTCGCAGAACTGGCCCCCAAGACGGCCGATCTGGTTGCGGCTACCGACGAGGACTGGGGCACGGAGTATCTGGACAACGACGTGGCGATGGCCGTGGTGTCAGACTTCGATGCGGCGCTAGAACATATTCGTACCTGGTCATCGGGCCACACGGATGCAATTTTTACCTCGGACGTTACCGCTAGCGAGAGGTTCATGGCCGAGGTGGATTCGGCCGCCGTAATGGTCAACGCCTCCACCCGTTTCACCGATGGCGGCGAATTTGGACTCGGCGCCGAAATTGGGATTTCAACGCAAAAGCTCCATGCGCGTGGACCCATGGGGCTTGCTGAGTTAACGACCACGAAATGGCTGGTGGTGGGCGATAACCACGTGCGGGCGTAAGCCGATATTTAGCCGAGCGTGAAGTTAGCTCTCTTATTACGCTGAAGCGGGGTGGAGGACTAACGAGAACGCGTTGAACATGCAAGACTAGGGACATTACGGCGCTGAAGTGCCTAAACCGTGCAAAACCACAAATTTGTGAGGTATATACATGCTGTCCGTTTTTGCCGAAGCTGCTGAAGGCTCCTCTTTGGCAGTGCCGCCAATCGTTTTTGGTCTGGTGGTTCTTGGAATATCCATCTTCGGTCTGATGGTTACATTGGCTTTTAAGAACGTGGGAACGCGCCACAAGTAATCAAACGATCTGATTTTTTGAGACGAACAAGTGACTGGCGCGCAGCCAAAACGGGTGGGCGTGATGGGCGGAACCTTCGATCCCATCCACCACGGCCACTTGGTGGCGGCAAGTGAAGTTGCAAACCGGTTTGATCTTGATGAAGTAATTTTCGTACCCACCGGAAAGCCGCAGGGCAAACACGAAGATCTCAGTACCGCTGAACACCGCTATTTAATGTGTGTGGTGGCAACGGCATCGAACCCGAGATTCACGGTTTCTCGCGTCGATATTGATCGCCCTGGCGTAACCTATACGGTGGATACGCTCAGAGATCTGCAAGCTCAACGGCCCGAAAGTCAGCTGTTTTTTATCACCGGTGCCGATGCGCTAGCGCAGATTTTGACATGGAAAAACGCGGATGAATTGTGGCCATTGGCCCATTTTGTGGGGGTCACGCGACCAGGTCACGAGTTGTCCGATCAAGGCTTACCAAATAACGGTGTCTCGCTGGTGGAAATCCCAGCCATGGCGATCTCTTCCACCGACTGCCGTAAGCGGGTAAAAGCCGGTCGACCCGTGTGGTACCTAGTGCCAGACGGTGTTGTCCAGCACATTGCGAAGCACAACTTGTATCGGGGAAGTGATGAGTGAGAGCCCTGAGCGTCCTAGATTGACGCGACGTCAGCTCCGCGAGATGGAACAGGCGCGTCAAGCGGCGCAGGAACCGACTCCGCCGGCTGATCAGGCATCTTCTGCCGCGCAGGTCAGCGGCGACTCGACGCTGCCCCCGCCTCCGACGCGTCCGACCATGACGCGGCGCCAATTACGCGAAGCCGCCCAGCGCGAAGCGGCCCAGCGCGAGGCCCAGGCCCGCGCTGCACAGGAGCGCGCTACGGCCGAACAGCAAGCCGCCGAACGTGAGACGGCGCAGCGTCAAGCTGCTGAGGCGCAGCGCCGGGCCGCGGAACGCAAGGCCGCGCAGGCGCGACGCGAACAAGAACTTGCAGCGCAGCAGCGAGCAGCGCAGGAACAGCGGGCAGCCTATGAGCAGCGTGAGGCCCAGGCCCGTGTCGCCCAGGAGC
This sequence comes from Demequinaceae bacterium, assembly GCA_027322505.1. Taxonomy (GTDB): domain Bacteria; phylum Actinomycetota; class Actinomycetes; order Actinomycetales; family JAJYRW01; genus JAJYRW01. Next base: position 3,031 of record DAHVRJ010000040.1, on the reverse strand, counting down.
GTGCCGCCGCCGATCAACGTGCAGCTGCCGATCAACGCGCAGCTGCGCAACAGCCCGCGCCCGCAGATCAGGGTGGGCCGGACCGACAGTCGATTTTCCCCGCGGCAGAACAGTCTCGTCCGGGCTTTTATCCCGCCCCGCAAAACTGGCATGCCACTTCAGAGGACCTGGAAGAAGACTTCACCCGGGAGCAGCAATCGGCGCCACCGCAACAAGGGCCACCGGCTCAGCCACAACCCGAGCAGCCCCAAACCCAGCGCCCGCAGCCCCAGCAGCCCCAAGCCCAGCGCCCGCAGCCCCAAGCCCATGATCATCCCCATGTGCGGCCACCGGCTGGTGTCCAGGCGATCCGCACGGTCGAAGAGACCGGTGAGCTCTCACCGATTTTGCAAACGGCTCCGGGTGAAAGTGTGTGGCCATCTATTCCGGGTGCCACCGCTGAGTCCCCCGAAGCTGCAAGTGCGGACTCCTCGTCTCAAGCCACAAGTGCCGAGCCGACCTCCGAGGCCGCAAGCAACGAGCCGGAAACGATCACGCCGGCAAGTCCCGCCGTTCCGTTTCGCGCCCCCGCCTGGGGAGCGCGCACGTTGGCAGCCACCCAAGAAGCCGGTGCAACCGAACAGGCTGCAAAACCTCCGCACGCCGGAGAAACTGCGGCGGCCGCAGAAGATTTCACCCCCTCGGTGCCCCCACGCGGCACCGAATCGGGTGGCATTTCCGGTATGAGCACCGCGCCCACTCGCTGGCCGGGCAGTAGCGCATCGCGCGGCCCGACGGTGGGGCCCCCATCTGGCTCGGTCTTTCCCGGCGCGCAGGCGCGACCGCCCCAACCCACAACCCCCGCCGCTGAGGTTCACGATGATGAGGACGAAGAAGAATACGAGCCGATGTTCACCTGGCTCCGCCTTCTAGTTTTGATGATCATCGCGTTTGTGCTTGGCGCGCTCGTTTGGCTCATCATTGACCAAACTGATGCCGGCGCGGCTGCAGCCTCAGTTATTACTATTACTGGTTTAAAAATTCCCTTAGGAGATTAGTGCCCGCAACTGAAAAAGCCATTGAACTGGCTCGCGCCGCTGCAGCGGCCGCAGCTGAGGTTAATGCGGAAGAAATTATTGCTATCGATGTGGCAGACCGGCTGGCTTTGACCGACGTTTTCTTGGTCGCCTCGGCCGCAACCGAGCGCCAGGTGCGCGGCGTAGTTGATCGCATTGAAGCCAATCTGCGCCGCGATTATGAAATTTCTGCGCTCCGCCGCGAAGGCTATGAGGATCTACGCTGGGTCCTGCTCGATTTTGGCGACATTGTCGTGCACGTCCAACACGCCGAAGACCGACTGTTTTACGACTTGGAACGGCTGTGGAAAGATTGCGATTTCATCGACCTTCCCGACCTTGAGGTGAGTAAGTGAGCGCGGACCGCGTCATCCTGTGGCGTCATGGGCGCACTCAGTACAACCTTGAAGGTCGCTTTCAAGGCCAAATCGACATCCCGCTCGATGAAGTCGGCTATAAGCAGGCCGAAAACGCGGCCACCCATCTGGCCATGTTGGAACCTACAGCCATCATCAGCTCTGATCTTTCCCGCGCCTCCCAAACCGCGCAGGCGCTCGCCGAGCGCGTCGGTTTGAACATCGAACTGGATGAGCGGCTGCGCGAGATCGACGCCGGGGCGTGGGAAGGGCTAACCCGTCCGGAGATTTTGGCGGGATGGCCCGAAGACTACGCCGCCTGGCGGCGCGGAGACTTTATCCGCATCGGCGGTGGCGAAACGCGCCCCGAGTTGGCCCAGCGCGTGGCAGCTGCAGTGCTGGAGCATGCCGAGCAAACCACGGGGACGGTGGTCATTGTGGGGCACGGCGCCGCCTTGCGCGGCGCGACGTTGAAACTCCTGGGACTTCCGCTGGAACAGTGGGGCGCGTTTGTCGGTTTAAGCAACGCCCACTGGTCCATCCTGGACCCCGGAGAATCAGGCAGCCTGCGGCTAAAGCGCTACAACCAGGGCCCGCCCGGCGCCAAGGCCGGAGTAGCCGGATAACGGACTTTTTCTCGACTATGCAGCAAGAACAAACGCCACCGCGGGCCTCCTTTAATCTTCGACGCTGGGCGATCATTTCTGCTATTGCCATCGTCGCTTTTACCGCCGGCGTCCTAGTAACACTTTCCGTATCGGATGGCGGCCGGTCCACTAATCCCGGCGCCGCGACCGGCGAAGCTGCCCCAGAAGACTCAGCGCCGAGCCCGGCAGATAATGATAATAATGCTGCGCCGCTGCCGGAAACCACGCCTCCCACACCGCAAGAGCCAGCAACCGAATCTTTCTCTCCGCCGCCCGAGCCGGACCCCAAGGACGTTCCCGCGCAGGAAGATCTAACCGAAGCCCAAACCGCGGCCCTGCGCTCAGCGAAATCCACTTTCGGTGCGGTGCCAATCGGCCGCGCCCATCTAATTGAGCTGACACAAGCGGCCGGTCACGATATCGACGACGTTGTAATCGCCATTGCCGTCTTAGATATCGATTGGGATCGTAGCGCGCAAGAAGCCGCCCACAGCGTTTTGGAGCACACGCCCTCATCGGAATCGGGTCTCATTGAGCACCTAGAGCGCATCGGATTCACCACGGAGCAAGCCGAACAGGCTGTGGAATCTTTGAACGCCGACTGGGAAGAACAAGCCCGCATTCTTGCGAAGGAATTTCACGACACGTTCCGATTCTCGCGGGATCGACTCATCACCCAGTTACGCCATGAGGGATTTACTTCACCGCAAGCCGAGCAGGCAGCCGAGGATCTGGGGCTCTAAAAGCGCCGGCCGGGAGTACCGTGGGCAAATGAGCAAAGAACTCCACGTTCAGGCGGCGTTCGTACGCGAGCTGGGGGCGCCGTCCAAAATTGAAGTCGGGGAGCTGAATATTGCCGGCCCGGGCGGGAATGAAATCGTGGTGGGCGTGGCGGAGACTTGCGTCAATCCGGTCGATACTTTTGTGCGTTCCGGGCGCTTTCCCACTCCGGTGCCGCTGCCGCTGGTGCTGG